>DASTFE010000434.1:0-14909 GCA_035708905.1 Acidimicrobiales bacterium
GGTCAACCCCATCCTGTTGGGCAGCGGCGTGTCGCTGTTCACCGGGCTCACCGACCGGGTCGAGCTGCGCCTCGCCCGCACCATCACCTTCCGCAACGGCAACGTGCTGGTCTGCTACACACCCGGAGCGCACGAGTCGTGACCAGCCGATTCAGGATCCGACGCTGATCGGAAGTACGTGCGGGCGCACCTTGGTGCAGAAACGGTTGCTGAGCAGCCACAACTGCACACAGTTCCCCGAAACGGGCCCCGGCCAGGGACGAGTGCCGCCGCAGGGACCGGGCGGCGGCTGACGCCTGCGGCTCAGCAGACGACGCCCATCTCCGGGGTCATGTGGTCGGCCGGGTCGTCGCCCTCGGCGCGCATGACGTCCGCGATCGAGCAGGTCACCGCGTCGGCGCGCTGCTCGAGCTCAGCCAGCGCCGCCACCTCGCCGGCCGCAGCACCCGTGCCGGCGCCGCCCGCGGTCGCGATCGCCTCGACGTCGGCCAGCAGGCCGGCCCGCTCGTCGAAGATGGCCACCAGCTCCTGGTAGAGGCTCGCCGAGTCGCCGCCGGCCTGGGCGGCGATGACACCCAGGTCCTCGCGGTTGACCTCGATCCAGAGGCGCGCGTCCTCGGCCGAGGCGGCCAGGCCGTTCGGGTCGTCGCCGCCGGCCTCGTCGGTGACATGGTCGTACTTGTCGGCCCACCCCTCGGCGAGGGGGACGTACGCGTCCATCGACTCGGCGGCGGCCGCGTCGCCGCCGGCGTCGCCACCCTCCTCCTCGCCGTTCAGGCTGGCGCCGATCCAGCCCCCCACGATGCCCATGGCCAGCACGAGCAGGCCGAGGGCGACGATCGCGGCCAGCAGCCAGGCGTTCGTCGACCGGGCGAGCCGCTCGGTCTCGGCGGGGCTGGTCTGCACCGGCATCGGCCGGTCGGGATCCTGCCGGGTGCCGCACACCGGGCAGAAGCCGGCCTCCGGTGCGACCATCTCGCCGCACCCGAGGCACGGCCCCGACCTCGTGGGCTTGGTGGCGACGGCCATGGTCCAAGGCTTCCCGGTCGATCGCCGGGTCAATCAACCTTCGCACCCAGCGTCGTCGCCTCAGGCGGCAGTGAACTCGGCCACGCGCAGCTCGGGGGCCGTCTTGCGGGCCTCGGCCAGCGGCCGGCCGCAGTCGGGGACCGGCATGGTGCGGGCCACTTCGACGGCGGCCTCGAACGCCAAGCGGCCGCCATCCGGCGCCGTGGCCTCGAGGCGGACCAGTGTGCGGTCGCCGTCCCGCCCCACCACGGTCCCCGACCGCCGGTGGTCGAGCCAGGCCCAGCCGACCCGGCGTAGGGCCTCGCGCTCGGCAGCCTGCACCTCGGGCCCGTCGAGGCCGGTGCACCCGCGGTAGCGGCGGGCCGCCTCGTCGACCGCGAGCGTGCGGTCGGCGATGCCCACGAGCGTGTCGAGGTCGAGGTAGGCCCAGGCGGTGCCCTCCGGCAGCAGCACGGCGGTCGGCGCGAAGCGGTGGCCCCCCGTGTGGCTCGTCCGCCACACGCGCACGCCGGCGCCCAGGCCGGGCAGGACGCTGGCGAGCCGGGTGCCGAGCGCGCCGCAGCAGGCGTCGCGGCGGCCGTGGGTGCACACCAGCACGTGGCGGCCTGCAGCGCCGCCCGCCGGCACGGCGGCGACCGCGGGGGGTGGCAGCGTGCCGAGCGTGCCGGCGGCGGTGGAGGCCGCGAACGCGGCGAGGGCGTCGCCGACCGCCCCGGCGGGCACGCGCCAGGCCGCGGACCGGTAGCGGTCGAACGGTCCGTCCGGCCGCACGAAACCGACCACCAGGCGGTCGTCGCCCGGTCCCCGCTCGGGATCGGGGACCACGCCCTGGAGGCGGGCCCCGGTGCCGGCCAGTGCCGCCGCCGCCGCCGAGACGTCGGGGTGCTCGCCGATGTCGGCCGGCCAGGGGAGGGGCACCTCGACCACCGCGTAGCCGCGGTAGCTGCCGGCCGTGCCCGCGGGATCGAGGTCCGCGGCGCGCGCCAGGCCCGCGCACCGGAGGTCGAGCAGGTCGTTCACCGGACAAGGATCGCCGCTCGCCGCCCCGTGCTGCGAAACCGGCGCGCTCGGTGGTGGGGCGCACGCGTCGCGAGAGCGACGGGCTCGCGCGCGGTACTCTCGCGGCGACGCGCGCGAGTGGGGTGCGCGGGCGAGGCACACGCAGGCCGTCCGTCGGTGCGGGGAGAGGCGCAAGGCAGATGCATCCGGACCTGCCCTCCGAGCAGGCCTACTTCGACCGGGCCCTCGCGCTGCGCGACCGCCAGCAGGCCGACCTCGCACGCACGCCCAGCCTCGCCGCCAACCCCAAGGCCGCCGTCGAGCTGCGCCGGCGCGTCAGCGGCCTCGGCCTGGCCGACCCGGACGAGGCCGTCGCGTTCGGCCGCATCCAGACCGCAGACGACCGCTGGTACATCGGCAAGGGCGCCATCTGGGACGACGACAACGCCCTGGTGGTGGTCAACTGGCAGGCCCCCATCGCGGCGCCCTTCTACACGGCCACCCCCGACGACCCCGAGGGGCTCGACGCCCGGCGCCTCTACCGGTGCTCGGGCAACCAGATCCGCGAGATCGAGGACCTGGTGTTCCGCGAGGTCGCCGATGCCATCGCCGACGGCCGGGCACCCGAGCCGGTCCTCACCGACGCCCTGCTCGAGTCGTTGGGCAGCGCCCGCTCGGGCGAGCTGACCGACATCGTCGCCACGATCCAGGCCAGCCAGTACGACGTCATCAACCGCCCCCTCGACGAGCTGCTGGTCGTGCAGGGCGGCCCGGGCACCGGCAAGACGGTGGTCGGGCTGCACCGCGTGTCGTGGCTGCTGTTCAACCGGCGCGACCGGCTCGAGGGGCGCGACGTGCTCATCGTCGGTCCCAACCCGGCGTTCGTCCACTACATCTCGTCGGTGCTGCCGTCGCTCGGCGACGACGCCGTCGTGCAGCTCCCGCTGCGGGCGCTCGGCCCTCGGGTGCGCATCGGCCGGGTCGACCCGCCCGAGCTTCGCCGCCTCAAGGGCGATCGCCGCATGCTGCGGCTGATCCTGCGCGGCGTGCGCAACCGCCAGCGGGTCGAGTCCACGTCGGTCGAGCTGACGGTCGACGGCCGCCGCGTCGAGCTCGACGGCCGGCGCATCGCGACGCGGGCCCGCCAGCTCGCCGGGCGACCGCACAACGAGGGCTACCGCATGCTGCGCGCCTTCGTCGTCGCCGAGGCCGAGGCGGTGCTCGCCCGGTCGCGGGGCGACGGCCTGGCGTCCGGCGCCGGGCCGCCGCAGGGCGAGGCGGCACGCGAGATCGACAACTACCTCGACCGCGTCTGGCCGAGCCTCACACCCCAGGCGTTCCTCGTGCAGCTCCTGTCGTCACGCCGCCAGCTCATGGCTGCGGGCGCCGGATCGCTCACCGAGGCCGAGCTCGACATGCTGGCGCTGCCGTCCGACGCCCAGGTGTCGACCTGGCAGTGGTCTGTCGACGACGTGCCCCTGCTCGACGCGGCCGACGCCCTGCTCAACGGCGTGCCCGCCACCTACGAGCACATCGTGGTGGACGAGGCGCAGGACCTCTCACCGCTGCAGCTCGAATCCGTGCGGCGGCGCTCGCGCACCGGCTCGATGACCGTGCTCGGCGACCTCGCCCAGGCCACCAGCCCCTGGGCGCACGAGTCGTGGGACGCGATCGTCGGCCTGCTGCGCCACGAGCGGGTCGGGGCCGACACGGTCGAGCTCGAGTACGGCTACCGCCTGCCGGCCGAGGTCCACGAGGTCGCCATGCGGCTGCTCCCCGACGCGGCGCCCGGCCTGGCGAGCCCCCGGGCGCTGCGCAGCGCGGGTCACGAGGTCGCGGTGGCCACCGCCGCCGGCGACGGCGCGCTGGCCCCACAGGTCGCGGCCACGATCTCCGAGTTGGCGCCCGACGGCATCGTGGGCGTGGTCACCGCCCCGTCGGTGCGCAGCGAGGTCGTCGGCGCCCTCGACGACCGGGGCATCGCCTGGGCGCCCGAGCTGCGCCCGTCGGCGTCGGTCGTGGTGCTGACGCCCGACGAGGCCAAGGGCCTCGAGTTCGACGCGGTCGTCGTGGTCGAGCCGGCCGCCATCGTCGACGAGTGCGAGCACGGCCTGCGCGCGCTGTTCGTGGCGCTGACCCGGTGCACCAGCCGGCTCGCGCTGGTGCACGCCAGGCCGCTGCCCGCGGTGCTCGGGCTCGGGCCGCCTGCCGAGGACGACCACGAGGCCGAGGCGCAGCCCGGGGCCGGCGACCGGGTCGACGTGCAGCCGATCGACGACGAGGCGGCCACGGTGCAGCCGATGGACGACGAGGCGGCCGCGGTGCAGCCGATGGACGACGAGGCGGCCACGGTGCAACCGGTGGACGACGCAGTGGCCGCGGTGCGGCCGGTCGACGACGAGGCGGCCGGGGGGCAGCCGGTGGACGACGAGGCGGCCACGGTGCAGCCGGCAGACGGCGTGGGGGAGGAGATGCCGGTGACCGTCGGTGCTGGGGCGGCGCCCGTGCTCGGCGCCCTCGCCGACCTCGACCGCGACATCGCCCGGGCGATCGCCACCGCCGTCGTCGACAAGCTGGCCACGCTGGTGGCGCCGCCGATGCTGCCGGTCGTGGCCGAGGAGGTGGTGCGGATCATGATGTCCGTCCAGGGCCGCGGTGCCGACGGCGCAACCAACGGCGTCGCCAACGGCAGCGAGAACGGCAACGCCAACGGCCACGGCCCGACCGCCGCCCATCGGTCCGACCCGACCGGCAGCGTGCGCTCGCACTGACGCCTGGCGCCGCGGGTGGCCGGCATCCTGCCGCGGCGGCCGCCCAGCGGGTACGGTCGACGACGTGCGCCTGTCCGACAGCCGCGCCGAGGCCCGCTTCCGCTCCGCGCTGACCGCCTGGTTGGACGAGCACCAGCCCTCGGCCGACCGGGCGGCCGACCGGCCCCGGTCGCCGGGCCACATCCCCGACTGGGCCCGCGACTGGCAGCGCACGCTGTTCGATGCCGGCTGGCTCGTCCCCCGCTGGCCGCCCGAGCTGGGCGGGCGCGACGCCACCGCCGTCGAGCAGATGATCTACCTCGAGGAGCTCTCGCGCCGCCGGGTGCCGCGGACCGTCAACGCCGTGGGGTTGGACGTGTGCGCGCCCACGCTCGCCGACCACGGCGTGGGCCCGCAGCAGGACGAGTGGCTGCCCGCCACCCTGCGGGGCGACATGAGCTGGTGCCTCGCCCTCGCCGCGCCGGACGAGCCGCCCGGTACCGCCGACCACAGCGCCGGGGCGGGCGCCGGCGCCCGGCCGCGCCTCGTGGTCGCCGAGGTGGACGGGCACGTCACCGTCCGGGGCTCGGTCGCGGCGCCGCCGGGTGCGGCCGACGCCGATCGCTGCCTGTGCGCCGCCCCGGTCCCGTCCGCGGGCCACCGGGTCGAGGGTGTCGCCGTCGTGGCGGTCGACCTCGATCTGCCGGGCGTGTCCCGGCCCGAGCGCGCCGCCGTGGCGTCGGGCGATCCCGACGCGACCCTCGAGCTCGACGGCGTGGTGGTGGCCGAGCACGACGTCGTCGGCGGGCGCGACGAGGCGTGGGCCGTGCTGCAGTCGGTGCGGGCCCGGCTGCGGTCGCTGCGCTGGATCTCCAGCCTGCTCGCCGTCCAGCGGGCGCTGGAGGCGCTCGCCGACGTCGGCCGCTCGCGGGGCCTGGCCGACGACGGGCTGTTCCGCGACACGGTGGCCGGCCTGCAGGTCGAGGCCGACGCGGTGCGGGCGATGGCCTACCGGGCGCTGGCCCGGCAGTCGACGGGCCGCCCCAACCCCGAGCTGGCGATGCTGCCCCTGGTGACCGCGCAGGTCGAGGAGCGCGTGTACCTGGCCGGCCTCGAGGCGCTCGGCGCCGACGGCCTCGACATGGCGATGGACGGGCCGATGGGCTGGCCCGCCGGGTCGTGGGCGAGCGAGTGGACGGCAGCGCTGGGGCAGGTCGCCGCCGCGGGCGGGCTCGGCGCCGAGCGCGACCGGGTCGCGAGCCGCATGCTCGGTCTGCGCCTGCGCTGAGCGCCCGGCGGCTCCGGTGGCCGGCGCTCAGCCGAGCAAGGCGTTGGCCAGCAGCGGGGTGCGGGCCCGCCGCGGGCTCAGCACGTGGTCGGCCACCATGCGGCGGTGGTCGGCGGCCGACCCGAACAGCAGGTCGTCGGCCTTGGCCCGGCCCACCCACAGGCGGTGGTCGTCGCCGCCGGGGTCACCGGCGGCACCCCGTACCTCGACGCTGAGGCGCGTGACGACCCGCTGGCAGGCACCGACCTGTGCCTTGGCCACCGAGGCCATGTGGGCGGCGTCGGGAGCGCCCTCGGCCACCGCGGCGACGGCCTGGTAGGTGGCGGCGCGGGCCAGCTCGACGGCGACCAGCATGTCGGCCAGGGCGTGCTCGGTCGCCTGGCCGGCGACCCGGCCGTCGTGGACCATGTCGAGCGAGCTGTCGAACAGCGCGCTGCACGCGCCGAGGGCGTCGAGCGCCAGGCCGACCGTGGCCTCGGCGAGGGCGCGGGCGAGGGGGCGCCCGGCGTCGGCGCCGGGCTCGCCGAGCAGGCGGGCGTCGGGCACCCAGACGCCGTTGAGCTCGAGGTTGGCGGCCGCGCGGGTGGGGTCGAGGCTGGCGGTGCGCTTGAAGGTCAGCTCGGCGGCCGGGACGACGAACAGCCCGACCGTGGCGTCGTCGCGCTGGGCGGCCACGACGACCTCGTCGATGTCGGGGGCGCCGAGCACGTGCTGCTTGTGGCCCCGTAGCAGCCAGCCGTCGCCGTCGCGCTCGGCCGTCGAGGTCACGGTCTCGGGGTCCCACCGGCCGCCCTCGTGCAGCGCCAGGCTGCCGGTCAGCTCGCCGGCCGCCACGGCGGCCAGGAAGCGGTGGCTCTGGGCGGGCGTGCCCACCTCGCGCACCACCGGCACGAACTGGGTGGTGGTGGGCAGGAACGCACCGGGGGCCGCCACCCGGCCCAGCTCCTCGACCACGACGGCCAGCTCGACGAAGCTGCGGCCGAGGCCGCCGAGATCGACGTCGACCACCAGTGCCGGCCACCCCAGCCAGGCCAGCGCGGTGGTGAGGTCGGCGCCGTCGGCGTCGCCACGGGCGACCGCGTGCACGAGGCGAGCCGGGCACTCGCGGGCGAGGGCCGCCCGAGCGCTGTCGCGCAGCTCGAGCTGCTCGTCGTTGAACTCGAGGTACATGCTGTGCCTCTTTCGCACTGGGCGTCCCGGTGGGACGTCGGCGCCACCGTCGGGGGATCGGCACCGGCAACGTTACGCCCTGACGACCACGGACGCGGGGATCTCACCACCGGGCGTGGCGACGCGGGTGCCCACGCCGCGGAACCGTTGACAGTTTTCCGACACGGCTGTATGAATCCGGGCGGCGCCCGACGTCGAGGCACCACGGTCCGGGTCGCTCGGTAGGGGGGAACAGCGATGGGCACGACTCCGGTCTCCGCGCGGGGTGGCGAGGATGGCTCCGCCGGCCACCAGCTGCCGGGTGGGCGACGTGCCGCGCCGGCGCCTGCCGGGGCCCCGCGCCTGTTCCGCACCGGGCCGCGGCGGGCCGCGCTGGTCTGGGTGGCCGCGACCCTTCCGCTGGTGGTCGTGGCCGGGCTGCTCACCCGTACCGTCGACCAGTACATGGTGGTGTTCGCCGTGCTCGCCAGCGGCTTGTACACGACCCCGGCCCTGCTCGGCCTCTGGCTGGCCGCCAAGCGGGCCCCGCATCCGGACACGTGGTGCTGGCGGCTGTGGCTCGTCGCCGTCGGGGTCATGTACGCCACCGGCTGCGCCATGGTGCTGGGCACGATCACCGACATCCGCACGTCGGTGGCGGTCAACGCCGCCGTCATCGCGCTCACCAGCCTGCTGCTGATGGCCGGCGTGGTGGTGATGGTCCGCTCGCGCTCGGGCCGCCGGGCGACGTCGGTCGACCTGATCGAGAGCGCGATGTCCGTCATCGTGGTGGTGGCGCCTGCGGCCCTCGTGTGGGGCGACGAGGTGGTCCATGCCGACGACGCCTGGTACGCGGTGCCCGCGGCGGTCGCCACCACCGCCATGGTCTTCGGGACCTACTGGGCCGTGCTGTTGTTCGTCCGGGTGCGCGGCGAGAGCCGGTCCAGCCGCATGATCGCGACGGTCGGCATCGCGCTCACCACCTCCGGGCTCGTCAACGGCACCGGCCAGATCGCCCAGGGCGTCACGGGCTTCGCGCTGCCGGCCGCCCCGCTGCTGGGCCTCCAGGCGGTGTGCATGAGCCTGCTGCTCTTCGTGCCGCTGTTCGTCCCGGGTCGCATCTCGCCCGGGCTCGACCGCCTGCCGCCCCACGTGCAGGTCCGGGGGGCGTGGCTGCCGGCCGCGCTGATGCTCGTCGGCATGCCGGCACTGGTGCTGGTGACCCTCGCGCAGCGGCACGAGCACGCGTGGGCGCCGCTGTACTCGCTCGGCGTCGCCGCCGTGCTGCTGGTGCTCGGCTCGCTGCGCCAGCTGGCCGCCGCGAGCGAGACCCGCCGGCTGCACCGCCGGATCGAGGAGGCCGCCGAGACGCGGCGTGAGCTGCTGGCGCAGGTCATGCAGCGCAGCGACGACGAGCGGCACCGGGTCGCCGCCCAGCTCCACGAACAGGCCGTCTCGGCGTACTCGACGTTCGTGTCGTTCATCCAGACGAGCACGCTCACGCCGGCGGGGGGTGGCGGCACGGTGGCGGGCGCGTCGGCGCTCGTGCGCGACGGCCTGCGCGAGCAGGCCGAGTCGCTGCGCCGGCTCATGCTCGCCGTGCAGCCGCTCGAGGTCGACCGTCCCCGCGCGCAGAGCCTGAGCGCGCCGATCCACGCCTACCTCGAGGGCCTCTACGGCGACGGCGCGGCGCCGACCCGGGTGGTCATGGTCGACGGCGACCTCGTCCTCGACTGGGCGACCGAGACCGTCGTGCTGCGGATCGTCCAGGAGGCGGTGCGCAACGTCTGGCGGCACAGCCGGGCGACGCGGATCGAGGTGAGCGTGCGTGCCAGCGGCCGGGCGGTCGAGGTGGTGATCGCCGACGACGGCCTGGGCTTCGACCCGTCGGCACTGCTGTTCGAGTCGGGCATCGCGGCGATGCGGTCGTTCGCCGTGCTGGGCCACGGCGTGCTCGAGGTCGACAGCGCGCCCGGCGCCGGCACCCGGGTGACGGCGCGGCTCGGCGACCCCGGTGCGCCGGCCGACGAGGCCGGCGGCGAGGCGGGCCGGCCCAAGCTGCGCCTGCTGCAGGGCGCGGCCTCAGTCGGCGAAGCGTGAGGTGGCGTACTCGCAGGTGACGCGCCAGGCCGTCTCGGGGTCGACCTGGCCGGTGATGCTGAGCTCGACGTTGGCCAGCGCGAACCCGAGCATGCCCGTGCTGGCGGCCACGAGGTCGTCGGCGGGCAGGCCCGAGCCGGCCATCAGCGAGGCGAGCTCGGACGAGATCTGCACCCGGGTGGCGATGGCCGACGCCTCGACGGCGTCGTCGTGGGTCACCCACGGGTCGCGGAAGAGGAGCCGGTAGGCCGAGGGGTTCTCGTCGAAGAACCCGAACAGCGCGGCGAGCAGGTGCTCCATGCGGGTGCGGGGCGAGAAGGGCATCTTGGACGCCTGGCGCAGCCGCTGCTGGAACTCGCCGAGCAGGCCCTGCATCACGCTGACGAAGAGCTGGGGCCGTCCCTCGGGGAAGTAGTGGTAGAGCAGGCCCTTGGAGACCTGGGCTGCGCTGGCGATCTCCGCGAGCCCGGACTCGGCGTAGCCGGTGTCGGCGAAGACCTGTCGGGCGGTCGCGACGATCTCGGCGCGGCGGGTGTCGGGGTTCTTGCGGACCCGCTTCGGCGCCGGACGCTGGTCGTTGGTCGACTCTGCGGGAGCTGCCGTCACGGCAGAGAGCGTATTCCTGCACGGCGCGTGTAACAACTTACCGGGAGGTAACCGAGCGAGTTACCGACGTTGCCGTCAATAAATGCATTGACTGTCGACGACTGTGGTCTCCATAATGCCGGGCAAGTGGTCACGCACTCGACGAGCGTCGGTCACTGACCGTCGTGGGTACCGCAGCGACAGCAGTTGACGCGGTGGCGTACCGAGGGGGAGGCAGAGTTGAGAGTCACGATGCTGGCGCGCGCCGGCACCGCGCTGCTGGTCGTCGGCCTGCTGGTTGCGGCGACCGGATGCACACAGCCGCCGCCGGACTTCTACAACGTGCCCCCGACACCGACGGGCGCGGCGGGGACCGTCATCAGGACGGCGCCGTCGAGCTTCGGCGGGAGCGTCGACCACACCGCGGTCGCCGTGCAGTACCGCTCGACCTCCGCGACAGGTCAGCCCAACGCGGTTACGGGCACCGTCGTCGTGCCCGACTCGCCGTGGGCGGGTCCGGGCGAGCGACCCATCGTGTCGTTCGCCGTCGGCACCCAGGGGCTGGGCGACCAGTGCGCTCCCTCCAAGTCCATCCCCGGCGGCACCGCGTACGAGCAGGGCGCGCTGCAGGCGATGCTCGACCGGGGGTGGGCGGTGGCGGTGACCGACTACGAGAAGCTCGGCACGCCCGGTGACCACACCTACGTCGTCGCCGCCGCCGAGGCGCACGCGGTGCTCGACATCGTCCGGGCCGCCGCCCAGGTGGACGAGCTCGGCCTCAGTCCCTCCGCTCCGGTCGGGATCATGGGCTACTCCCAGGGCGGCCAGGCCGCGGCCAAGGCGGCCGAGGTCGAGGCCGGCTACGCGCCAGAGCTCGACGTCAGGGGTGTCGTCGCGGGCGGGGTGCCGTCCGACCTCGGCCGCCTGGCGACCACGCTCGACGGGGGCCTGTTCTTCACGTTCCTCGGCTACGCGGCCATCGGTCTCGACTCCGCCTACCCCGAGCTCGACCTCGAGAGCTACCTGAACGAGACCGGCACGCAGCTCCTCGCGACCGCCCGCGGCTCGTGCCTGGCCGACGGCCTGCCGCAGGGCGCCTTCCAGAGCATCGACAACCTGACGACCTCCAACCCGCTGGACGAGCCCGACTGGCAGGCCCGCATCGCAGAGAACCAGCTGGGCGGCGCGGCACCCGCCGTGCCGGTGCTGCAGTACCACGCGGTGCTCGACGAGATCATCCCGTTCGACCAGGGCACCCGCCTGCGGGACGCCTGGTGCGCCGGCGGCGCCCAGGTGCGGTGGAGCGAGTACTGGCTGGCCGAGCACGCCCTCGGCCTCTTGCAGGGCCAGGAGGAATCGCTCGCGTTCCTCGCCGAGCGGTTCGCCGGCACACCGTTCCAACCGACGTGCAATGCCTGACGTCGTGAGGCGGAGCGGGCGCGCGACGTCCGCCCCCGGTCACGACCGCAGCCCCCTCAGCTGCCCGGCCGCCACCTCCTTCACCGGACCGGTGGGACCGCACCGCCCGGTGCCGGCGACCGGGCAGCGGGGGGAACCCGGCGACGAGGGGGTCGCCGGCCGATCACCGCAGCCCGATCCGTGAGGGGGAACCGTGACATCGGGTCAGCACCACCCGGACCGAGAACTGATCGTCGGCGTCACGCCCGGCGCGCGCCCCGACGGGCGCCTCGTCGTCGCCCTGTGCCGCGCCGGTGCGCTCGGCGTGCTCGACCTCGGGCGCGACCCGGCGTGCGCGATCGCCGAGATCGACCTGGTCCGGCAGCGCCACCCGGGGCCCTTCGGCGTGCGGGCCGGCCGCAGCGCTGGCATCGGGCCGGGCGCCCTGCCCGGCGCGGTCGACACCGTCGTCGTGGCCGACCCGGGCCTGGTGGCCGACCACCGCGCCGCCGGGCGCCGTGTCCTCGCCGAGGTGGTGTCGCTGGCCGAGGCCCGGGACGCGCTCGCCGCCGGGGCCGACGGCCTCGTCGCCAAGGGCAACGAGTCGGGTGGTCGCGTCGGCGACGAGACCGCGTTCGTGCTGCTGCAGCGGCTGGTCGCGGCGGTCGACGGGCCCGTGTGGCTGCAGGGCGGCATCGGGCTCGACACCGCGGCGGCCGCCGTGGCCGGCGGCGCCCGCGGCGTCGTGCTGGATGCCCAGCTCGCGCTCGCCCGGGAGTCGACGCTGCCCGCCGATGTGCGGGCCGCCGTCGCCGCCATGGACGGCAGCGAGACGATCCTGGCCGGCGGGCACCGGATCTACACCCGCCCCGACCTGCCGGTGCCACCCGAGGGTGCGGGAACCGAGGTCGCCCGCCGGCTCGGTGCCGACGACCTGCGCGGCGGGTGGCTGCCGGTCGGCCAGGACGGGTCGTTCGCCCGGCCCCTGGCGGACCGCTACGAGACCGCCGGCGGCATCGTCCAGGCGGTGCGGGCCGCCATCGCCCACCATCTCGACGCGGCACGCGAGCTGCGCCCGCTCGCCCCCGGTGCCGGCACGGCGGCCACGCGCGGCACCGCCTACCCGATCGCCCAGGGCCCGATGACCCGGGTCAGCGACCGCAGCGGCTTCGCGGCCGCGGTGGCCGAGGCGGGCAGCCTGCCGTTCCTCGCCCTGTCGCTGCTGCGGGCCGACGAGATCGGCCCGCTGCTCGCCGAGACGGCCGCGTCCGTGGGCGATCGGCCGTGGGGTGTGGGCATCCTCGGGTTCGTGCCGCCCGAGCTGCGCGACGAGCAGCTCGCCGCCGTGCGGGCGGCGCGCCCGCCGGTGGCCCTCATCGCCGGCGGCCGGCCCTCGCAGGCCGGACCGCTCGAAGCCGAAGGCATCACCACGTTCCTGCACGTGCCGTCGCCCGGCCTGCTCGATCGGTTCTGGAAGGACGGCGCCCGCCGGTTCGTGTTCGAGGGGCGCGAGTGCGGCGGTCACGTCGGCCCCCGGTCGAGCTTCGCCCTGTGGCAGCGCCAGATCGACCGCCTGCTCGACGAGCCCCACCTGGACGGCGTCGAGGTGTTCTTCGCCGGGGGCATCCACGACGCCCGGTCGGCCGCCATGGTGTCGGCGCTCGCCGTGCCCCTCGTCGAGCGGGGCGCGCGCATCGGCGTGCTGATGGGCACCGCCTACGTGCTGACCGCCGAGGCCGTGGCCACCGGCGCCATCACGCCGACCTTCCAGCAGGCCGCGCTCGAGTGCGCGGGCACCGTGCTGCTCGAGACCTCGCCCGGCCACGCCACCCGGTGCGCGGCCAGCGAGTACGTGGACGCCTTCGAGCGCCGCAAGGCCGAGCTGCTGGCGCAGGGCACCGACACGCGCGCCCTGTGGACCGAGCTCGAGGGACTGAACCTGGGCCGGCTGCGCATCGCGGCCAAGGGGCTCGCCCGCAAGGGCGACGAGCTGGCCGCCGTCGACGCCGAGGTGCAGCGGCGCGAGGGCATGTTCATGATCGGCCAGGTCGCCGCGCTGCGGGGCGAGCCCACCACGGTCGCCGAGCTGCACGAGGAGGTCAGCGCCGGAGCGGCAGAGGTCCTCGACGCGGCCCCCCGGCCGGCTGCACCCGCCGAGGCCGCCCGGCCGATCGACGTGGCGGTGATCGGCACCGCCGCCGTGTTCCCCGGGGCCGTCGGCGTCGACCGCTTCTGGGCCGACATCGTGGCCGGGGTCGACGGCATCACCGAGGTCCCGGCCGAGCGCTGGAGCGTCGAGCGGTACTACGACCCCGACGCGGTGCTCAGCGGCGCCGGGTCGAAGACACCGTCCAAGTGGGGCGGCTTCCTGCCGGAGGTGCCCTTCGACCCGGTGCGCCACGGCATCCCGCCGCGGTCGATCACCGCCATCGGCAACGACCAGCTCATCAGCCTCGAGGTGGCCGCCGCGGCCCTGGCCGATGCCGGCTACGCCGACCGCCCGTTCGACCGCGAGCGCACGTCGGTCGTCTTCGGGGCCGAGACCGGCACCGACCTGGCGCAGGCCTACGGCTTCCGGGCGGCGCTGCCGCACTTCGTGGGCCACGTGCCCGAGGGGCTGGCCGGCCTGCCCGAGCTGACCGAGGACTCGTTCCCCGGTGTGCTGGCCAACGTGATCGCCGGGCGCATCGCCAACCGGCTCGACCTCGGCGGCGCCAACTACACGGTCGACGCCGCCTGCGGCGCGTCGATGGCCGCGCTGTCGGCGGCCTGCGCCGAGCTGACGACCGGCGCCAGTGACATGGTGCTGTGCGGCGGCGCCGACCTGCACAACGGCATCTACGACTACCTGCTGTTCTCCGCCGTCCACGCCCTGTCGCCCACGGGCCGCTGCCGCACGTTCGACGCGGCGGCCGACGGCATCTCGCTGGGCGAGGGTGTGGGCTGCGTCGTGCTCAAGCGCCTGGCCGACGCCGAGCGCGACGGCGACCGCATCCTCGCCGTCATCGAGTCGGTCGGGGCGTCGAGCGACGGCCGCAGCCTCGGGCTGACCGCACCGCGGCGCGAGGGGCAGCGGCGGGCGCTCGAGCGGGCCTACGACCGGGCGGGTGTGTCCCCCGCGGCGGTGGGCCTGGTCGAGGCGCACGGCACCGGCACGGTGGTGGGCGACAGGACCGAGCTGGCCACGCTCACCGAGGTCTACGCCGAGCGGGGCGCGGCACCGCGCTCCGCCACCCTGGGGTCGGTCAAGTCGCAGATCGGCCACACCAAGTGCGCTGCGGGGATCGCCGGGATCATCAAGGCCGTGCACGCGCTGCACCGGGGCGTGCTGCCGCCCACCCTCAACATCACCGAACCGAACGAGGCGTACGACGCCAAGACCAGCCCGTTCGTCTTCGGCGACGTGGCGCGACCCTGGATCGGCGACGACCGGCGTGCCGCGGTGAGCGCCTTCGGCTTCGGGGGCGCCAACTTCCACGCCGTGCTCGCCGCCTACCGCGGCGGCGACGAGCCCGCCCACGGGCTGGACGAGTGGCCCGCCGAGCTGTTCCTCGTGCGGGCCGCCACGGCCGCCGAGGCGCGCACCGAGCTCGAGCGGTTGGTCGCGCTGT
>DASTFE010000435.1:0-2412 GCA_035708905.1 Acidimicrobiales bacterium
GGCCGAGGTCATCCACGGCGTCGCCCACCCCGACGCCAACATCATCTTCGGCTCGATCATCGACGACGAGATGGGCGACGAGGTGCGGGTCACGGTCATCGCCGCCGGCTTCGACCGGTGGGACGACCGCGACACGTCCGCCGGCCACTCGCTGGCGCGCAGCGGCAACGGCACCGCCAGCCGGGTCGACGACGAGCTCGAGGCGCTGACCCGTGGCCCGTCGGTCGACGATCTCGACATCGACGGCGACGACGAGTTCGACGTCCCGTCGTTCCTGAAGTAGCGGGTGGCGACCCACCGCGACGTGAGCGCGACCGTGCCGCGCCACCCCGCGCTCGCGGACCGCATCGCCGCCGTCCGTGACCGCATCGCGCGCGCCGCCCCCGACCCCGGGGCGGTGCGGCTCGTCGCCGTCACCAAGGGCTTCGGGGTCGACGTGGTGCGCGAGGCGCTGGCCGCGGGGCTGGTCGACGTCGGCGAGAGCTACGTGCAGGAGCTGGTGGCCAAGGCGACCGAGATCGACGCCGACCTCGCCGCTGCCGACGCCGGGGCCCCGGTGCCCCGGTGGCACGCCATCGGGCGGCTGCAGCGCAACAAGGTGCGCAAGGCGGCGCCGTTCGTGACGCTGTGGCACAGCGTCGACCGGCTGTCGCTCGGCGCCGAGATCGCCCGCTGGGCCCCTGGTGCCGCGGTGCTGGTGCAGGTGAACACGTCGGGTGAGCAGTCCAAGGCCGGGTGCACGCCGGCCATGGCCCCCGCCCTGGTCGACGGCCTCGCCGACCTCGGACTCGACGTGCAGGGGCTCATGACGATCGCGCCGGCCGGGACGCCCGAGGTGGCACGACCGGCGTTCCACGCAGCGCGCGAGCTGCGTGACCGGCTGGGGGTGTCCGAGCTCTCGATGGGCATGACCGGCGACCTCGAGGTGGCGCTCGCGGAGGGCGCGACCATCGTGCGCGTCGGCAGCGGGCTGTTCGGTCCGCGCCCTGGTGGGGACCGGGCGCGACACTAAGGTTGACTTCCGGCCGGTGGAGGACACATGGCATCGATGTGGCGCAAGGCGATGCTCTACCTGGGGCTCGGCCCCGACGACGAGTACGACGACTTCGACGTCACGGGCGAGCACCAGCGGCCGGTCGCCCCGCGGCCGGCGCCCCGGCGCCCCGCGGCGGCCGACAACCAGCACGACCCCGAGCCGTCGGGGTCGGTGCGCACACTGCCCCACACGCCGGGTGACGGCGACCTGAACGGCCGCGACCTCGCCCGCGCCAACGGGCACGAGATCGACCACGGCCGCGGCGCGCCCGCCGGCCGCGGCGAGCGCGGCGAGGGCCACCTCGACGTGGCCCGCGGGCCGGTGCGCCGGCCGGCGGTCGACCGCGCCCGCGCCACGCGCGAGGCGGTGGTGCGCCCGTTGCCCACCGCCGCCGGCTCCAAGCCCTTCGTCGTCGGCCCCACGTCGTTCAACGACGCGCAAGAGGTGGCCGACAAGTTCAAGATCAACGTGCCGGTCATCCTCAACCTGCAGGGGGTCGAGCGCGACCTGGCCCGGCGCATCATCGACTTCGCCAGCGGGCTCTGCTACGGGCTCGGTGGCCAGATGGAGCGGGTGGCGAACCACGTCTATCTTCTGACTCCCAGCGACGTCGAGGTCTCGCCCGAGGAGCGGCGGCGCCTCCGCGAGCGGGGCTACGAAGCCTGATCCACCACCCCTCCACCGTCGGGAGCCCAGCCATCGATGACGAGCATCGTCTGCCTGATCATCAACCTCTACCTGCTGGTGATCTTCGCCCGCATCATCATGAGCTGGTTCCTGCCCACGCCGGGCACGACCTACGCCCAGATCTTCGACGCCTTCGTGCGGGTGACCGAGCCCGTGCTCGCCCCGGTGCGGGGGATGATCCCGCCCATGCGCATGGGGGCGGCGAGCCTCGACCTCTCGCCGATCGTCGTGTTCCTGGTCGGCATGTTCCTCATACGCGCCATCTGCTGACCACGGGCGGCGCGCCACCGGCGCCAACCCGGTGTGGAGTTTTCGTTACTCTCTTGCCATGGAACTGACTCCGCAGACGCTCCACGCCGTCGAGTTCCGTGAGGCACGGCGGGGCGGCTACAACACCCGCGACGTCGACGACTTCATCGAGCGCGTCGCCGGGGGCGTGGGCCAGCTCAACGAACGCGTGCGTGAGGCGCAGGCCCGTGCCGACGCCGCCGAGGCGCGCCTGGTCGAGGCGCAGCGCGAGCTCGACGAGGTCCGGCGCCGCCCGGCCGCCCCCGTGCCCGAGGTGTCCGAGACCGACGAGACGCTGCGGCGCACGCTCGTGCTGGCCCAGCGCACGGCCGACGCCACCATCAAAGAGGCCAAGGAAGAGGCCAACCGCGTGCTCAGCGAGGCACGCGAGGAGGCGGCCC
>DASTFE010000436.1:0-13752 GCA_035708905.1 Acidimicrobiales bacterium
GAGTACTTGGTGCCGGATGGTCTCCCAACGCGTGGCCCCGACCGCAAGTGAGGCCTCCCGAAGACTGCTCGGAACCGCGCGCAGCGCCTCGGAGGTGGTGATGATCATGATCGGCAGCACCAGCACCGCCAGCGTGACGCCTGCAGCGGCCAGGGTGCGCCGCTCGACGCCGGAGTTGGTCGAGAAGCCGTCCATGGCGTTCACGAAGATGGCCAGGCCCAGCAGCCCGTAGACCACCGAGGGCACGCCGGCCAGGTTGCGGACGTTGACCTCGATGAAGGCGGTGAGGGCGTTGCGGGGGGCGTACTCCTCGAGGTAGACGGCCGCACCGATGCCGAGGGGCACCGCCAGCACGACCACCGCCACGGCGATCCAGAACGAGCCGATGATGCCCTGCGAGATGCCGGCGCGCTCGGCCGAGCCGGACAGGCCGCCGTCGAGGAACGCCCAGCCGCGCTCGCTGTAGACCGGCAGACCATCGCTGAGCACGGCCCAGATCAGCGTGGCGAGGATGAGGAGCGACATCAGCAGGGCGACCAGGAGAGCGACCTCGAACACGCGACCCCGGACGTCGGACCGCCGGCCGCGCAGTGCGCCGGCGACGCTGCCCTGGATCGCGCCCCTGCTGGTGCCGAGGGTGGTCAATGCCATGAGAGCTCCCGGTCAGTAGGCCTGGCGCACGCGGCGCACGAAGCGGTCGGCGATCAGGTTCAGGCCGAGCGTGAGGAAGAACAGCACGATGCCGACGAAGTACAGGCTGGGCACCGCCAGGCCGGCGCCCTTCACGTTGTCGGTGCCGGTCGCGAGCGATGCCATGGCGGCGGTCATCGTCAAGGTGCCGTCGAACGGGTCGGTGGTGAACTGCGCGGTGTCGGCGGCGCCACCGGCGATGTAGACGACCATGGTCTCGCCGATCGCCCGGGACGTGGCCAGGATCATGGCGGCGACGATGCCCGACACCGCGGCGGGCAGCACCACCCGGAGCGTCGTCGAGACCCGGCGGGCTCCGAGCCCGGCCGACGCCTCGCGCAGGGCGCTCGGGACGGCGCGCATCGCATCCTCGGAGACCGAGGCGACCAGGGGGATGATCAGGATGCCGACGCCGATGCCGGCGGCGAGCATCGAGCCGCCGCGACCGGCCTCGTCGCCGAAGAGGCTGCCCACGACCTCCGGCGCGATCCAGTTGAGGGCGAACACGCCGACCACCACCGACGGGATGCCGGCCAGCACCTCGAGGATGGGCTTGAGCCACGACCGGATGCGAGGCCGGGCGTACTCGGACAGGTAGACGGCCGCCCCCAGGCCGAGCGGCGCTGCCACCACCATGGCCACACCCGTCACGATGACGCTGCCGACGACGATCGTCGACAGGCTGAACCGGCCCGACCGCGGGTTCCAGGCGTCGTTGGCGAAGACCCGGCCCCAGTCGACCTGGCCGAAGAACTCGAGGCCGTTGCTGAACAGCGACACCAGGATCAGGCCGCTGATGAGCACCGACAACAGGGCCGCGGCGAGGAACACCGCGCCCATCGCCCGCTCGCGCCGGTGGCGCCGCGGGTCGCCCGACAGGTCGATCGGCGGCCCCGGCGGGGGAACGGCGGTGGTTGCCATCAGGCGAGCCTCCTTCGGTGGGCGGTCGGTCGGGCGTCGGGACCGTAACCCGGACAGCGATGTGGGGCCGGGCGATGCCGCCCGGCCCCACCGGCTCTCGGGGGACGAGAGCCGTTCACCGCGTCAGCGGTCCGCCCATGCGGCGCTGGTCGTCTCGACCTGATCGTCGGGCATGGTGACGTAGCCGCCCTCCTCGACGAACTCGGTCAGGTTCTCGAGGTAGAAGTCGACGAACGCTGCGAGGGTCTCGTTCTCCTCGGCGTTGGCCGTGCTCACGTAGATGAACAGCGGCCGGGAGAGAGGGTAGCTGCCGTCGGAGATGGTCTCCGCGCTGGGCTCGACGCAGTCGCCACCGGGCTCCTCGCTGATCGGGATCTCGATGATGGCGTCGCCCGCCTCCTCGGCGAAGGCGAAGCCCACCCAGCCGAGCGACGTGTCGGAGGCCTCGATGTTCTGGATGATGACGTTGTCGTCGGCCGACGAGGCGTAGTCGCTGCGGGTGGTGGCCTCCTGCCCGCGCTCCTCCGCGATGCCCTCGAGGGCGATCTCGATGAACGAGTCGTAGGTGCCCGACTCGGCGCCCGGGCCGCTGAGCTCGAGCGAGGCGTCGGGGAACTCGGTGTCCGAGCCCAGCTCGCCGGCGATCGTCGCGGCGCCGGACCAGTTGTCGACGCCCTCGGCCTCGGGCCCGATCAGGGCGTAGAGGTCGGCGAAGCTGAGGCACTCGACGGCGTCGTTGTTGGCGTTGGTCATGACCGCCATGCCGTCGTACGCGACCTGGAGCTCGACGTACTCGACGCCGTTCTGCTCGCAGGCGGCGATCTCCTCGTCGCTGATCGCCCGCGAGGCGTCCGAGATGTCGGTCTCGCCGTTGCAGAACAGCTCGAAGCCGTCGCCCGTGCCGGGACCGTCGACGGCGATGGTCACGTCGGAGTTCTCGCCCTGGAAGGCCTCGGCGGCCAGCGACGAGATCGGCTCGACCGTCGACGAGCCGGAGATGTTGATCGAGCCGGAGGCGCCGCCGCCCTCGCCCCCGGTGCCGGTGTCGGCGTCGTCGTCTCCACCGCAGGCGGCGGCGAGCACACCGAACGCCAGGACGACGGAAAGCCACGCCAGGCGACGCTGCTTGAAAGACTGCACGGATGCCCTCCTCTGGGCGCTGCTGTCGTCGGAGCGCGTCACGCCCCAGTTGCCGAGGTCGACCGTAGGGAGGGCAGGTGAACGTGCGGGGGGGCCGTGGGTGAACCAGAGGTGAACGAGGCCGGAACGTTGCACCAACCGGTCGCCGCAGGCCCGCTGACCAGGCGTGATGCTCGTCGTGCCCGTCAGCCGAGCTCGTGGCGCAACTCGTCGAGCAGCAGCCGGTCGTGGGCGTAGGTGAGCATCGCCTCGGCCTCGTCGAAGGTGACCCAGCGGCGGGCGTCGATCTCGTCGTTGGGCGCCCACGGCACCACGCCGACGACCCGCATCGACCAGTAGCGCACCAGCTTCAGCCGGCCCTTGGCGTCGAGGTACTCGGTGGCGGGCAGCTCGTGGCCCAGCTCGCAGACCAGGCCGGTCTCCTCGGCCACCTCGCGCACGGCGGCCTGCTCGAACGTCTCGCCCTTGTCGAGCTTGCCCTTGGGGAACGACCAGTCGTCGTAGCGGGGGCGGTGGACGAGGATGATCTCGACCCCCGGCCGCGTGCCGCCGTCGGCGTCGGCCAGCACGGTCTGGCGCCAGACCAGCCCGCCGGCGGCGAACACCTCGGGCTCGGGGCGTCGCGGCGGGCGGGCCGGCTTGCGCTTGCGGGGGGACGACGACGCCATGGTGCGTCGTTCATACCCGAGCGCAGGCCCGACGACGAGTCAGCCGGCGGCCGATGCGGGAGGGCGGGGCAGGTGACGCACGTCGGCGTCGACCGTGAGCTGGGCGGCTGCCACCTCGGGCACCGCCGGCTCGGGGGTCGCCAGGGCGGGCGGGGACAGGCCGGGCGCGGCCTCGGCCGCCGGTCCGCCCTCGCGGCGCGTGCGCAACTCGCCCACCCGGTCGAGCTGGCGCTCGAGCTGGCGGCGGCGGGTGCCCGCGAGGTCGTCCCAGCTGCGGCGGACCGTGTCGAGGCTGCGGCCGACCTTGTCGAGCGCGTCGGAGAACTTGCCCCACTGGTGCTCGAACGCGGCCAGGCAGGCGAGGATCTCGTCTGACGTGCGCTGGAGCCGGGTCTGCTCGACCGCCTGGCGGATGACGCTCAGCACCGAGAACAGGGTGCTGGGCGAGCACAGCACCACCTTCTGGCGCAGCGCCACCTCGACGAGGTCGCGGTCGTGCTCGTGGACGAAGGCGTAGACCGCCTCGTTGGGGATGAAGAGCAGCACCTCGTCGAGCGTGCCGTCGGGGTCGATGTAGACCCGGCTCGACAGCTCGCGCACCCTGGCCCGGACGTCGCGGACGAAGGCGATGGCGTGCTGGTCGCGCTCGCGGTCGGAGCCGGCCTCGAGGTAGCGCAGGTAGTTGTCGACCGGGAACTTCACGTCCATGTGCAGCACGCGACCGCCGGGCAGCAGGAACGTGAAGTCGGGCACCGTGCCCGCCGCGGTGGCCGACTGCTTGCGGTAGCTGAGGCCCTCGACCAGGCCGGCGGCGCGCAGCACGTCGTCGGCCATGCGCTCGCCCCACTGCCCGCGCGCCTTGGGGTTGGCGAGGGCCTGGCGCAGCGACTGCGTCGTCTCGGCGAGGCGGGCGCTGGCCGCCGCCACCTCGGTGAGCCGGGTCTCGACCCTGCCCTGCTGCTCGGCCCGCTCGCGCTCGAGCGCGGCGACCAGCTCGGTGACCCGGGCCAGCTCGGAGCGGACGTCGCCCATGTGCTGGACGACCGTGGCGTCGCGCAGCGCCATCTGGTCGACCATCGCCCCCCGCAGCTCGCCCACCTGCTGGACGAACGCCTGCTGGCGCGACGCCAGCTCGCGCGAGCCCGCCTCGGCCTGGGCGGCCAGCCGGTCGCCCGCCACCTTGACCACCGTGTCGACCGCGGCGTCGACCGCGGCGCGCAGGGTGGCCTGGTGCTCGGCCGCCCGCCGCTGCTCGGCCGCCCGGGCCGCCCGGCGGCCGGCGGGCCCCTCGGGCCCGAGGCGCGCCGCCACCGCCAGCGCCCCGGCCAGGCCGGCGGCGAGCGCGACGGCCAGGACGATGGCGACGCCCACGGCGAGCGGTGCTGTGTCCATGCCCGAAAGGTACGGGCGACCTATGACAGTTTCGGCGACCGCGCCCGCCCGGCTCAGACATCGCACCGTGTGCGGTGTGTCAAGCGGCGAGGTCCTGGCGGTGAGCCCATGCGGTGGCGCCGGCCTCGTCGTGAGGTGTCGGTAGAACCGCGCGTCTACGGTCGGTTTCCGCCGACACCTGGGGTCAGGCAGGCGGTCAGGCGCCCGGCTCAGGCCAGGTCACTCGGGCGGCGCAGGGCGGCCGCCTCCAGCGCCGCCTGGCGGCGCAGCGCGACCACCAGCTCGGCGGCGTGGCGGAGGCAGGCGCACGCGGCATCGGCGTCCAGGTCGAGCGCGAGACCCTCGACGAGGCGCAGCAACCGGTCCTGGCCGCCGAACACGACGGCGCGCAGCGCGGCCGGCAGGTGGTCCTGGCCCTCGCGCTCGGACGCCACGTGGCACCGCAGGCCCTCGCGCAGGCTGCGGACGGTCCTGGCCAGCTCCGAGAGGTCCTCGACGACGGCGGCCGCCTGGACGGACCGCGCGAGCGCCAGAAGCTCGACGTGCGAGTAGCAGCCGTCGCCGTCCGTCACGACCTCGACCTCGACCTCCACGTCGATCTCCGGCTCGGCCCGTACGTCGTGCGCGACCTCGACGTCGACCTCGGGCTCGGCCCGTACGTGGTGCGCGACGTCGACGTCGACCGCGCGCTCGGCCTCGAGCGTGGCGGTGCCGCGGCCGGCGCCCTGCCCGCCATGGCCCATCGTCGCCGGGCGGGCGGCGGTCGGGCGGGCGGCGGCCCGGAGCGCGGCGGTGCGCCGGTGGCGGTGCGTGCGATCAGGAGGCATGCCCCCTCCTAGGTGCTCGGCGTCTCGCACCGTACGCACCGCGCCCGGCGGCCGGTAGGGCCGTTGGTCCCTGCTCGGCGTCAGGGTGTGCGCCGGGTCAGACGACCGAGGCGGGTACCGCCGCGGCCCGCTCGAGCGTGCGGCGCTCGAGCTCGCTGTGCGTGTCGACGCCCTCGCCCTCGGGGACGCGGGCCCACCGGCCGTCGGCGCCGAGCGCCCAGGCCAGCACGTCGTCGCGCAGCTCGACGTCGAGGATCTCGTCCAGGCGGGCCTGCAGGTCGGGGTCGACCACCGGCGTCAGCACCTCGACGCGGCGGTCGAGGTTGCGGGGCATCAGGTCGGCCGAGCCGATGAGGTGCAGCGCCTGCCCGTCGGCCAGCCCGTTGGCGAACCGGAAGATGCGCGAGTGCTCGAGGTAGCGCCCGACGATCGACCGCACCCTGATCGTCTCGGACATCCCGGGCACCCCGGGGACGAGGCAGCAGATGCCCCGCACGATCAGGTCGATCTCGACCCCGGCCTGCGACGCCCGGTACAGCTCCTCGATCATGTCGGGGTCGACCAGGCTGTTCATCTTCATTGTGATGCGTCCCCGGCCGGGCCCGGCCTCGACCTCGCCCTGGATGAGGTGGTTGAGCGCGTCGCGCAGCAGCCGGGGCGCCACCAGCAGCCGCTGGTAGTCGATGTTGCGGCCGTAGCCGGTCAGCTCGTTGAACAGCTGGGTGAGGTCCGCGCCGATGGCCGGGTCACAGGTGAGCAGACCCAGGTCCTCGTAGACCCGGGCGGTCTTCGGGTTGTAGTTGCCGGTGCCGACGTGGCAGTACCGGCGCAGGCCGTCGGGCTCGTCGCGCACGACCAGCGTGGCCTTCGAGTGCACCTTGAGGCCGATCAGGCCGTACGTCACGTGCACCCCCGCCGTCTCGAGCTGGCGGGCCCACTCGATGTTGGCGCCCTCGTCGAAGCGGGCCTTCAGCTCGACGATGACGGCGACCTGCTTGCCCCGCTCGGCCGCCCGGATCAGCGACCGAGCGATCGGGCTGTCGCCCGACGTGCGGTAGAGCGTCATCTTGATGGCGAGCACCTGCCGGTCGGTCGCGGCCTGCCGGACGAACTCCTCGACGGTGGTGCGGAAGCTCTCGTACGGGTGGTGCACCAGCATGTCGCCGCGGCGGATGGCGGCGAAGACGTCGACGCGCTCGCCCTCGCTGGCCTCGAGCCGGGCGGGCGTGACCCGCTTGTAGGGCGCGTCCTTCAGGTCGGGCCGGTCGAGGCCGTGCACTGACCACAGGCCACCCAGGTCGAGGGGCGCGGTGTGCAGGTAGACGTCGTCGTCGGCGACGTCGAGCTCGCGCTGGAGCAGCTCGCGCACCTCGCCGGACATGGCGGCGTCGATCTCGAGGCGCACGGCCCGCCCGAAGCGCCGCCGGCGCAGCTCGACCTCGACGAGGGCGAGCAGGTCGTCGGCCTCCTCCTCCTCGAGGGTGAGGTCGGAGTTGCGGGTCACCCGGAAGGCGTGGTGCTGCTCGATCTCCATGCCCGGGAAGAGCTTGTCGAGGTGGGCGGCGATGACCTGCTCGAGGGGCACGTAGCGCTCGCCGTCGGGCAGGACCACGAACCGGGGCAGCAGCGACGGCACCTTCACGCGGGCGAACCGCCGCAGGCCGGCGCCGGGGTCGCGCACGATGACGGCCAGGTTGAGCGACAGGTTGGAGATGTAGGGGAACGGGTGGCCGGGATCGACCGCCAGCGGCGTCAGCACCGGGAAGATGCGCTGCTCGAACGTCTCGACCAGGAACTTCTCGTCGTCCTCGTCGAGGTCGCCCCACGACGACAGCTTGATGCCGGCGTCGGCCAGGGCGGGCGCCACCTGGTCGAGGAACGTCGCCTGCATGCGGGGCAGCAGCACGTCGAGGCGGTCGCGGATGTCGAGCAGCTGCTGGGCCGAGCTGCGGCCGTCGGGGCTGGACCCGCCCACCCCTGCGGCCACCTGGTCCTTCAGGCCGGCGACGCGGACCTGGAAGAACTCGTCGAGGTTCTGGCCGAAGATGGCCAGGAACTTGGCCCGCTCGAGCAGCGGCACCCGCTCGTCCTCGGCCAGCGCGAGCACGCGCTCGTTGAAGTCGAGCCACGAGAGCTCGCGGTTGCGGTACCGGAGCGGCTCGACGCCGTCGGCGGGCAGGTGCTCGGCGGTCGCCGGAAGGGGATCGAGGGAGGCGGCCACGCCGCCGAGAGTAGCGGTGGCCTCCGTCGATCCGGCGCCGAGGACCATGAACCTTCCATGACACCGCCCGCCGGCGCGGCGGCGGGGGCGTCGGCGCGTCAGCCCTGCTCGTCGTCCTCGGGGTAGCCGAGATCCCACTCGAGCAGCAGGTGTTCGCGCTCGGCGTCGCGCACGACCCGCTCGCGGTTGCGCCGGAACTGGGGATCGTGCGGCGGCAGCAGCACGAGGCGGGCCATCACCCGTGCCCGGAAGTCGTCGATCATCTGGCGGTCGCCGAAGTCGGACTGCACCTCCCAGTGCGGTGCCACCGGCCCGAGGTACACGACACGGGCGTGGCCGCGGGGCGGCTCGTCTGCGGGCGCGACGTCTGACATGGCGGGCGATCCTACCTGGCGGGCAGGTCGTTCCCCCGCGGGCCGCCCGGCGCCCGGCGGGGAGCGTGGCACGTCGGCGCGGCCGCGGTCAGCCGCCGCGCCGCCCCAGGGTGGCCGTGAGGGTGCGCTGCTCGCCCCTCCGCTCGATCACGATCTCGACCGTGTCGCCCGGCTCGTGATCGAGCACGAGCTGGCCCAGGCGCTCGCTGGAGTCGACCTCCTCGCCGTCGAGCGACAGGATGACGTCGCCGGCCCGCACGCCGGCCTCGTCCGCCCCGCTGCCCGGCTGGACCTCGGCCACGAAGGCCCCCTGCTCGGCCTGCACCTCGAGCTGCTCGCGCACGGCCTCCTCGACCGTGTCGAGCGGCACGGTCGTGACGCCGAGCCGCGGCGTGTCCGGCGTGATCTGGCCGCCCCCGTCCTGGATCTCCTCGACGATGGGGGTGGCGGAGTCGATGGCGATGGCGAAGCCGATGTTCTGGCTGTTCTGGATGATGGCCGTGTTGATGCCGACGACGGCGCCGCTGGAGTCGACCAGCGGGCCACCCGAGTTGCCGGGGTTGATGGCCGCGTCGGTCTGGATCAGATCGCTGAGCCGCCCGTCGGGCCCGTCGATCGTGCGGTTGACCGCGGAGACGATCCCGGTCGTGACGCTGGGCTGGCCGCCCAGGTTGAGCGCGTTGCCGATGGCGATGACCGGCTCGCCCACCAGCAGCTCGGACGACGACCCCAGCTCGGCGGGCACGAGGTCGTCGACGCCGTCGACCCGGATGACGGCCAGGTCCTGCTCGGGCTCGCTGCCCACCAGGACCGCCTCGTGCTCGGCACCCGAGAAGGTGCGCACGGTGATCGCCTCCGACTGGGCGATCACGTGGGCGTTGGTCATGACCAGGCCGTCGGCGGACAGCACCACGCCCGTGCCGGCGCCCTCGAACACGTCGCCGCGGGCGCTGACGCTCGTCTCGATGGTGACGACCGACTCGCCGACCTGTTCGAGGATGGTCTGGATGTCCATCGCGCCGTCAGGCGTCGTGACGGGAGGCCGGGCCACGATGCGCTGGCGGCCGTCGCGCGAGGCGACGACCCCGGCGCTGACCGCGGCGGCCACCAGGGCGCCGACCAGCGCGGACACGAGCGCCACCACCCACAGCCGGCGCCGGTCGCGCCCGGGCGACATCGCCGGGCCGGGACCGGGGGCCGGGGGCGGCGGGCGGTCGTCGGGCCGGAGGGGCGCGCGCGGGGGCGGCGAGGCGGTGCCCGGCGCGACCCAGGGCCCCGGCGAACGCCCGTCCTCGACCGGAGGCCCGCCCGGCCCGCCCACGGGTGTGACCGGCGGCCCGGGCGGGCGGGGCCGGACGTCGCCGGGCGCCGCGGCCGGGGCCGGGTCCGGGGCGGGAGACGGGGGGCGCCACGCGGCGAACGTGGGGAGGCGCACGGTGTCGTCGTCGCCCCGGGACCGCTCGCGGGGGGCCTCGGCCGGGTTCACCACCTCATGCATATCCGATCGCGCACCGGACGAGACAGCGGCGCATCCCCTGGGTGCAGCACCGGGAAATCCCCCATCCCCCGGGGGCACCGCGCAGGGGAGACTCAGATGCGTTCGGAAGGCACACAGCAGCGGACAGACGAGCGCTCACGTGGCGGGCGGCACGTGACGGCGGAGACGGAACGGCGGAGCACCGCCTGGACATGTGGAGGATCGATGGACACCGAGTGGATGGCCCGGGGGAACTGCGCCCATGAGTCCCCGGCCCTGTTCTTCCCCAGCGACGGCGTGGGGGTCGAGGTGGCGCGGCGGGTGTGCGCCACCTGCCCGGTCAAGGACGAGTGCCTCGAGCACGCCCTGGTCAACCGCATCGACCACGGTGTGTGGGGCGGAGCATCCGAGCGCGAGCGGCGCCGCATCCTCAAGCGGCGGCGGCTGGCGATGGTCGGCGCGGCGCGCGGCTGACGCACCCGGTGGCGGCGGCCACCGGTCACCCGACGGGCGAGGCCTCAGGCCTTGTCGGTCGGGGTGTCGTCGTCGTCCTGCTGGTTGGTGTCCTTCAAGCCGCGCTTGAACTCGCTCTGCGCCTGGCCCATGGACCGGGCGAGCTTGGGCAGCTTGGCCCCTCCGAACAGGACGAGGATCACCAGCAGGATGATGAGGAGTTCCGGTGCTCCGAGGTTCACGGCGGCCACTGTATCGGCGCGCACCGCATCGGCACGTGTCGGAGGTTGCGGATGCTCGAATGCGTGGTGAACATCAGCGAAGGCGCCGACCGGGCCCTGGTGGGCGCGATCGGGGCGGCGGCCGGGCACGACCTGCTGGACGTGCACGCCGACCCCGACCACAACCGCGCGGTGCTGACGCTGGTGGGCGAGGAGGCCCCCCGGCGGGTCGCCCGGGTCGCCGTCGACCGCCTCGACCTGCGCCGCCACCAGGGGGCGCACCCCCGCTTCGGCGTGGTCGACGTCGTGCCGTTCGTGCCGCTGGCGGGCTCGACCATGGCCGACGCGGAGACGGCGAGAGACCGCTTCGCCAGGTGGATCGCCGCCGAGCTGGGCGTGCCGGCCTTCACGTACGGGCGGCACCGGTCGCTGCCGGACGTGCGGCGGCGGGCGTTCCGAGGCCTGGTGCCCGACGCCGGGCCCGGGTCGCCCCACCCGACCGCCGGGGCGGTGGCGGTGGGTGCGCGGGGCGTGCTGGTGGCGTGGAACCTGTGGCTGGCCGAGCCCGACCTGGCCCGCGCCCGGGAGGTGGCGGCCCGGGTGCGGGGGCCCGGGCTCCGGGCACTGGGCCTGCAGGTCGGCGAGCGGGTGCAGGTGTCGATGAACCTGATCGAGCCCCACGTGGTCGGTCCCGCCGAGGCGTGGGACAGGGTCGCGGCCCTGGTGCCGGTGGCCGGCGCCGAGCTCGTCGGCCTGGTGCCGGCAGCCGTGCTCGACCGCACCGACCCGGCCCGGTGGGCGCAGCTCGACCTCGACCACGACCGCACCATCGAGGCCCGCCTCGAGCGGGCGGGCGGCTGACCGGGGGGCGTCAGGCGCTGGCGGTGGCCGCCGCCTGCCGGGCCAGGGCGCGCTGGCGGCGGATGCGGCGGCGCTCGCGCTCGCTCATGCCGCCCCAGATGCCGAACTTCTCGCTGTTCACCAGGGCGTACTCGAGGCACTGCTCGCGCACGATGCACCCCCGGCACACCTCTTTGGCCTCGCGGGTCGATGCTCCCCGCTCGGGGAAGAAGAGGTCGGGGTCGACGCCGAGGCAGTTGGCGTAGTCCTGCCAGGACCGGTCGTCGGGATCTGTGGCCACGGGGAGTTTCATCTGGCCCCCTTCCCGCATGGTCTCGCCGTTCGGATCACACGACCCACCGGTGCCCCTCGCCCTACCCTTGGCGCTCGCCACCCGAGCGGCCGTTCCGAGCTGGAACCGGCGCCCGATCTGCCAGCTCTCGCGGCCGGAGGATCCACCAGTGATGCCATGTGTGTAATTACATTGATGGGATTCTTCCTCACCAGCCGGTGACGTGCAAGGGGTCACCCGGGTGAAACGTCCCGCGCGCATCGAGGTGGTGACCGGCGACATCACCTCCCTGGCGGTCGACGCCATCGTCAACGCGGCCAACGAGACCCTGCTCGGAGGGGGCGGTGTCGACGGCGCCATCCATGCGGCGGCGGGCCCCGGGCTGCTGGCCGAGTGCCGCGCGCTCGGCGGATGCGCCACCGGCGACGCCAAGGCCACCGGCGGCCACCGGCTGGCCGCCCGCTGGGTCATCCACACGGTCGGCCCCGTGTGGCGGGGCGGCGACCGGGGCGAGCACGACCTGCTGGCCTCGTGCTACCGCCGGTCGCTGGCCGTGGCCGACGAGCTGGGCGCCACCTCGATCGCCTTCCCCGCCATCTCCACCGGCGTCTACCGCTTCCCCCGTGACCAGGCGGCCCACGTGGCGGTGGCCACCCTGCAGGCCACCCCGACGGGCGTCGAGCGGTCGCTGCTCGTCGCCTTCGACGACGAGACCGCCGAGCTGTACCGGCGGCGGCTCGGGCCCGCCGGGGCCTGACGGCGCCTGAACCGGGCCCGGCAGCGCGGATCCCCGCCCCGCCGGCACGTGTGCGGGCCGCCGCCACGCGGCGCGGATGGGCGGTCTGCCTGGCGCGATCGCGGCAAACGCTGCATCATGTGCGGCGTGGCTCAGGGCGACGGACGATCGGGCGATGGCGTCAACCCGCCGCCCGCGGTCGGCGCGACGCTCATCGCCGCGGCCCTGATCGTGCTGGTCATCGGCTTCGGCTGGCTCAACAGCCGCAACTCGGGGCCCGAGGAGCGCCTCACCGCCCCCATGGTCGACGGCGTCACCCTGCCGCTCGACGACGAGGGCGATCCCGTCGACATCCCGCCCAGCCAGCCGGCCACCCCCGTGTCGTTCGGGCCGGGCGGCGAGATCCTGCGCCCCGACCCCACCCGGGCCCGGGTGGTCGACGAGTCGGGCGACGAGGTGCTGGTGCCCCTGTCGCCCAACACCACCGTCGACACGGTCACCGGCGAGATCGTGCCCACGACCACCGCCACCACCGGCCGGCCCGGCAGCACGTCGCCCACCACCCGGCCGGGGTCGACGGCCACCACGGCGCCCCCGTCCTCGCCCACCACGTCGCCGCCCACCACGGCGCCGCCGACCACGGCACCGCCCACCACGGCACCCCCGACCACCGAGCCGCCGACGACGACCGAACCGCCCACCACGGCACCGCCCACCACCGAGGACCCGCCGGCCGACCCCGGTCTGCTCGACGGCCTGGTGGACGCGATCCTGCCCTGACCTCGGGTCGGTCACCTGCGGCCCCGGCCCGACGGGCGGGCTCAGGCCGTGCGCCGACCGCCGCCCGCCCGGCGCATCTCGCGCCGCTGCTCGATGAAGTCGACGAGCACGTAGTCGCCCAGCGTCTCGGGCGACGTGAAGAAGGCCCGGCCCTTGTTCAGCCGGGTGAGCTTCTCGACGAAGCTGCGCAGGTGCCCGTTGGGGTCGAGCATGAACGTGTTGATGCGGATGCCGTCCTTCGTGCAGCGCACCACCTCGCGGAGCGTGGCGTCGACGGTCTCGCGCACCGGCGGGTACGAGAAGTAGGGCTCGGCCATGCCGGGCTCGCAGTGGGCGGTGGGCTCGCCGTCGGTGATCATGATGATCTGCGTGGTGCCCGTCTGGCGCGACAGCAGGCGGCGGCTGATCTGGAAGCCGTGCTGCATGTTGGTGCCGTAGACGAAGTCCCACGACACCTCGGGCAGGTCCTGCGGGCGGATCTCGCGGGCCACCTCGCTGAACCCCACCAGGCCCAGGTAGTCACGGGGGAACTGCGTCGAGATCAGCGAGTGCAGCGCCATCGCCACCTTCTTGGCGGCCAGGAAGTTGTCGCGCATCGGCATCGACAGCGACAGGTCGAGCATCAGCACCGTCGACGACCGCACCACGTGCTCGGTGCGCTCGACCTCGAAGTCGTCGGGGTGCAGGCGCACCGGCGTGCCGCCGCCCGTGCGCCCGACG
>DASTFE010000437.1:0-6758 GCA_035708905.1 Acidimicrobiales bacterium
CCATCGGCTGGTCGATGAGGAACGCGTCGGTCGCGCCGGCGCGGCGGGCGGCCTCGGCCACGGCCCGCCGCTCGACCTCGGTGATGGCCGACGGCACGCACATGACGACGCGGGGGCGGTTGAAGCGCCCCACCCGCAGCCGGTGGAGCAGCAGGCGGATCATGCGCTGGGTGACGTCGAAGTCGGTGATGGCGCCCTGGCGCAGCGGGCGTTCGGCCACGATGTCGCTGGGCGTGCGGCCGATCATCTGCCAGGCGTCGTGCCCCATGGCCAGCACCTCGCGGGTGCGGGTGTTCAGGGCGATGACGGTGGGCTCGTTGAGCACGATGCCCTTGCCTCGCTCGTAGACGAGCGTGTTGGCCGTGCCGAGGTCGATGGCGAGGTCGCGGGCCACGGGCGTCAGCGCCTCCGCCAGCGCCGGGGCGGCGGCTGCTCGTCGCGGGGGGCCAGCGCCCGCATCTCGCGCTGGAACTCGACGATGCCGGCGTCGAGCGACGACGGCGAGCGGCTGCGGAGGTAGAGCACCGTCGATCCCACGACGGAGATGACCACGGCGATCATGAGGAACACGAGGGCACTCACGACCTCACCCCGCTCCCGCGTCGACGATGTGTTGGGCCTCGAGGCCCCAGCTCTCGCCGCCCGCCCAGGTCTCCCGCTTCCAGATGGGCACCGAGCGTTTGAGCGTGTCGATGCAGAAGCGGGCGGCCTCGAAGGCCTCGGCCCGATGGGGGGCGGAGACGACCACCACCACGGCGCTGTCGCCCACGTCGACGACACCCGTGCGGTGGAGGAGGGCGACCCGGCCGACGGTGGGCCACCGGGCGCGGGCCTCGTCGGCCACCGCCTGCAGGCGGGGGACGACCTGGGCGTCGTAGGCCTCGTACTCGAGGCGCTCGACGCCGGGCCGGCCCTCGGCGTGGTCGCGCGCCGTGCCGGAGAACAGGACGAGCCCGCCGCAGTCGGGCCGTACGGCCCACGCCACGGCCTCGGCCACGGGGAGTGGTGCGGCGGACAAGCCGAGCCACGTCTCGCCCTCGGGGGCGGTGAGGCGGGGCGAGGCGTCCATCGCCGCTCATGCTACGCACGTCGGCACACCCAGCCGCGCCTCGAACGGGTCTGCCACGGGACCGCCATGTCGGCGACCAGCGGCCACGGGCCGCGGCGCACGGCGCGCCGCCCGCGGCGGCCCGGGCGTGCGTCCGGCCCGCCGCGTGCCGTGCGAAGGCGCTGCCCCGTGACAGCAACACGCCGTTAATCTTGCGCGCCGTGCCCTTCGACGACGACGCCGAAGCGGACAACGGGGGGTTCCGTCCGCCGCCGCACCCCGACGACCGGCTCTGGCGCCATCCGTCCGAGATGGACGCACACCCGATCGTCCCCATCGGCGCGCCTGCCCGGCGCCCGGCGGTCGACCCGGCGACCGCGCAGGGTGAGCGGTGGCCGGGGCGCCCCCGATGGGTCGTCGCCGCCGTCGCCGGGTCCGGCGCGGTGCTGCTGGCAGGAGGCGCCATGGTGGCGCTCGCCGCCGGCCCCCGGCCCGTGGCACCGCCCCCGGCCGAGCAGGCGACGGCCGCCACGTCGGCGGGCCCGGACGACCGGCGCGAGCCACTGCGCTCGCCGCAGGCCGGCACCGCCCCCACCGTCGACGAGCCCGTCCAGCCCGACGAGGAAGCCGAGCCCGGCCCGGCTATCGACACCGCGCGGGCGCAGGTGGCACCCGCCGTGGTCGGCGTCGGCGTCGGCACCGGTCCCGGCGCGGATGCCGGCGGTGAGACCGGTCCGGTCGCAGGCGCAGGCACCGGCGGCGACCCGGCGCCCGAGCAGGTCGAGGTCGCCGGCTCGGGCCTGCTGGTGCGCGCCGACGGCATCGTGGTCACCAGCGCCGCGCTGGTCGAGTCGCCGAGCCAGGCGGCGGTGGTGCTGCCCGACGGCACGCAGGTCGCGGCCGACGTGGTGGGCGCCGACCCGACGACGGGCCTGGCGGTCCTCGCGCTCGCCGGCGGCGCCGACCTGCCGGTGGGCGTGCTGGCCGAGGCGGCCGACCTGGCGCCCGGCGACACCGCCGTCGCGCTCGATGCCCGGGCGGCAGCGGGCCTGGGGACGGCGGACGCCGGCGGCACCGCTGCCACCCTGCGCTACACGGGGCCGACCGGGCCGGCGCTCGACGGCGCCGAGGTCGAGGGCGAGGCCGACGTCCAGGCCCTCGGCGGCCCGGTCGTCGACGGGAACGGCGCCGTCGTCGGCATCGTCGCCGCCGTCGACGACGGCGGCGCATGGCAGGTGGCGCCGGTCGAGGTCGCCCGCCGGGTCGTCGACGAACTGCTGGCCGACGGCGTCGCCCGCCACGCCTGGCTGGGCATCGAGGGCCTCGACACGGCGCCGGCCGGCGACGCTCCCGGCACCTTCTCGGCCGCGGCGCCGGCGACCGGCGGCATCGAGGTGGCGTCGGTCGTCGCGGGCGGGCCGGCCGCCGGCGGCGGCCTTCAGCCCGGCGACGTGATCGTCGCCCTCGACGGGCAGGCCGTCACCCACCTGCCCGACCTGTTCGTCGGCTTGCGGTCGCGAGCACCCGGCGACCGGCTCGAGGTGACGGTCGCCCGCGCCGGCGGCGGGCGCGAGACCGTCACCGTCACCCTCGGCGCCACCCCGCCCGAGGGCTGAACGTCAGCGGCGCAACCAGCGGCGGACAGCCAGTGCGACGCCCGCGGCGACCCCGGCCACGCCGACGCCCGCCACGCCCAGCGCGATCTCCTGGCGGCGGCGGGGGCTCATGGTCGCCCAGGCGCCCACCTCGTGGGCCTCGACGCACACCTCTTCGTTCGACAGCGCGGGCACCCAGCCCTCGGCCCTCAGCCGGTCGGCGGCCACCACCCACGGATGCCGCGTGTAGGGCACCAGCTCGGGCGGCGTGGCCCCCAGGCCCCAGCGGAAGCCCCAGCCCACCAGCCGGCTGGCCACCCGTTCGGGCAGCGGCACCCGGGGCGGCGCGCCCATGAGCGACCGCACCCGGTCGCCGGGGATCGACCCCTCGGGCGCCACGTTGTAGGCCCCGTCGAGGCGGCGCCGTACGGCCAGGGCGCACGCGGCGGCCACGTCGTCGAGGTCGACGAACTGGACGGGCGGCTCGTCGACGTCCTCGGGCACGGCCGGCAGCGGGCGCAGCGCCCGCACCAGCCAGTCGCGGTGGTCGGTGCCGGCGGCCCGCACGGGGCGGAGCACCGCGGCCGTGGAGCTGGGGTGCGCCTCGCGCCACTCGGCGGTGAGCCGCTCGATCTCGGCCCGCTCCGCGGCGAACGGGAACCCGGGGTTGGGCCGCAGCGTGGCGTCTTCGGTGAGCGGCACCGGGTTGTTCGCCCAGGCCCCGTACACGGTGGCGCTCGACAGAACCACGAGGTGCTCGACCCCCATGTCGCCGGCGGCGTCGAGCACGCGCCGCGCCACCGCCACGTCGCCCGTCGCCGCCGTGGGCGACCGGGGTGCGGAGGCTGCCAGGTGGACGACGGTCGCGGCGCCCTCGACGTGGGGCTTGACGTCGTCGGCCGCCAGGTCGACCCGCCGCACGCCGACGTCGGGAGGCAGGTCGGTGACCGGTGCCCCGGCAAGGCCCACCACGTCGAGCCGGGGATCGGCCACGGTCAGGCGGGCCACGCGCCGCCCGAGCGGGGTCTCGACGCCGGTGATCACGACCATCGCCATGGCCTCCAGGTTGCCAGAGCGGACCGCCGGAACCACCACCGGGGATGCGCTCGGCCGCGGTGGGCGGGGCGACGGCCGGCGCTAGCGTGACGGGCGTGAGTGACCCGGGCTCGCCCAACCCGTTCGAGGGCTTCCCCCTGTTCGGCGACCTGGCCAAGTTGCTCGGCCAGGCGGGTGGCGGCGTCCCGTGGGACGCCGCCCGCAACCTGGCCCTGGCCGTCGCCACCGACAACACGGCCGAGCCCAACGTCGACCCCCTCGAGCGCATCCAGCTCGAGCAGCTCGCCCGGGTCGCCGAGCTGCACGTCGCCAACGTCACCGGCCTGTCCACCAGCGTCACCGGCCGCGAGCTGACGGTCTTGCCGGTCAACCGCAGCATCTGGGCCCAGCGCACCCTCGACGAGTACCGGCCGCTGCTCGAGAAGCTCGCCGCCTCGCTCGGCTCGACCGACGCCCTCACCCAGGACGACGACACCGACCTCGGCGCGGGCCCGGACGACCAGTTCGCCGCCATGCTCGGCCCGATGATCCAGGCCATGCAACCGATGATGGTGGCCATGACCGCCGGCTCGATGGTGGGCCACATGGCCCGCCGCGCCTTCGGCCAGTACGACCTGCCGATCCCCCGCACCCCCGGCGACGAGCTGCTCATCCTGGTGCCCAACCTCGACGAGTTCGGCAAGCAGTGGAGCCTGCCGGCCGACGACCTGCGGCTGTGGATCTGCCTGCACGAGATCGCCCACCACACGGTGCTCGGGGTGCCCCACGTGCGGGCCCGCCTCGAGTCGCTGATGGGCGAGTACACCACCAAGTTCCGCAACGACCCGCAGGCGCTGGAAGAGCACCTGGGCGACCTCGATCTCAGCGGCGGCCCCGAGTCGCTCGCCGGGCTCCAGCGGGCCCTCGGCGAGCCCGGCGCGCTGCTCGGCGCCATCCAGTCCGACGAGCAGCGGGCCCTGCTCCCCCACCTCGAGGCGCTGGTCGCGGTGGTGGTCGGCGTGGTCGACCACGTCATGGACGAGGTCGGGGCCAAGCTCATCGGCAGCTACGGCATGCTCACCGAGGCGCTGCGCCGCCGCCGGGTCGAGACCGGCGAGGCCGACCGGTTCGTCGAGCGCCTGCTCGGCCTCGAGCTCACCCAGGCGGTCTACGACCGGGGCTCGGCCTTCGTCGCCGGCGTGGTCGAGCGGGCCGGGCCCGAGGGCCTCGCCCGCCTGTGGCAGGGCGAGGCGATGCTGCCGAGCCCGCCCGAGGTCGACGCACCGGGCCTGTGGCTGGCCCGCATCGACCTGCCCGACGACGCCTGACCCGCACCGGCCCCGCCGGGGGCACCGGTGCATCGGCACGCCTACTCGACGGCGTCTGACCCGGCCGTCGGGGGCATGCGCCGCTACTGCAGCTTGGTCGGGTCGATGACCACGCGGCCGTCGTCGCCCTCGCCGGTGCCGCCCGGCGGGGGCGGGGGTGGCGGGGGCGGGGGTGGCGGCGGTGGGGGCAGCGCCGCTGCGGGCTCGTCGGGCGCCGGGCCGGTGGGCCTCGGCGTCTGGGCCAGGGCGATCGGCTCGCCGCGGTGGGCGCCCGACCGGCGCGAGCGGCGCGACCGGTGGGGCGGCCCGCTCGCATCGCGGCTGCCGTCGCCGGCGCCGGGGTCCGGGTCGGCCGACCCGCCCGACCCGGGCGACAGGTCGCCGCCGGTGACGCCCGGGCCCTCGGCCTCGACCGCGAAGCCCTGCCGCCGGCGGCGGATGCGCGTGGCGATGACCTCGGTGGGGCTGCGGCGCACCGGCATCTCGCCCCGCTCGAGCGCCCGCAGCCCGGCCAGGTACGAGAACAGCGCGAACGCCGCGCAGCCGGCGATCACGAGGAACCCGATCTCGAGCGGGATGGTCACGACGACCGGCAGGAACGCCCCGGCCACCCACGTGAGCTGGAAGCGGGTCTCGAACCGGGCGAACGACCGGCCGCGGTTGGCGTCGGGCGCGTCGCGTTGCACAACGGCGTCGAAGGCGAGCTTGCCGCTGCTGGCCGCGGCGCCGATGGCCAGGGCCAGGGCCGCAGCCGCCACGATGCCGCCGCCCCAGGCGGCGAACAGCCCGGCGACGGCGGTCAGGCCCAGGACCGACTGGAGGATGCGCTCCTCGGCCATGTCGTTGCGCCGCAGCACGGGAGCCACGAGCGCGCCGAGCAGCGCGCCGATGCCGCTGGCGGCGATGACCACGCCGAACTGGTAGGTCGGCGCGTCGCTGGACCGCAGCGCGAACGCCACGAGGAAGGTGAGGAACCCGACGACGCCCCGCAGCAGGCCCATGGCCGAGGCCGCCAGGATGATGCCGCCACCCCGCAGCTCGACGCGCTCGGTCTCGGAGGTGTCGTCGACCGCCACCTTGGTGGGCGGGATCCGCACGGCCATCACGGCCGCGACCGTGAACACGATGACGGCCAGCACCAGTACGCCCTGGCTGCCGGCGACCAGGAAGGCGAGGCCGCCCGGGACGGCGGCCGCGAAGCCGACGACGCCCGACAGGAACGACAGGCGCGAGTTGGCCTCGACCAGCTCGGCGTCGGAGCGGACGACCGTGGGCACGATGGCCGACTTGGCCACGTGGTAGCTCTTGGCCAGCACGAGCACCGCGAACGCCTCGGGGAACAGCAGCATGCTGTCGAGGTCGCCGATCATCAGCACGCAGATGAGGGCTCGCAGGGCGTTCGACCCGATGACCATCAGCCGCCGCCCGCCCCGGGCCCGGTCGAGCGCGGGGCCGATGAGGGGCGCCACGACGGCGAACGGCGCCATGGTCAGCGCCAGGTAGAGGGCCACCCGGCTGCGGGCCGCGTTGGGGTCGATGTCGAAGAACAGCGAGTTGGCCAGCGCCAGCGCGATGAGCGTGTCGCCCGCCACCGCACCCGCGTGGGTGCGGGCCAGGCGCGTGAAGGGCGTGACGACGAACCGGCCGGCGCCCGCGCGGTCGGCCGACTTGGACAGCGGCTCCCACCCGTTGTCGAGGGGCATCACTGCGAGGGTACAAGCCGGCCCGGCGGGCCTGGCGCAGCCCCGGCCT
>DASTFE010000438.1:0-10449 GCA_035708905.1 Acidimicrobiales bacterium
GACGCCCGCTGACCGTTCCGCCGGTCCGCCCGTCGCCGGTGCCCGCCGGGCGAGACCGGCCACCCGGGCGTACCGTGGGGGCATGGCGACGCGGCCCGAGGGCCCGACCGAGCTGCGGCTGCCCGCCGGTGCGACACCGAGCCCGGACGACCTGGGCGCATCCGGTGACATGCCGGTGCTGGCCGTGGCGGGCACGACGACGGACGTCGCTGCCGACCTGGCCGTCCGCCTCCTGCCGACGCTGCGGGCCGTCGTCGACCTCGCCGCGGCGCGCGAGATCGCGCTGGTCACGGGCGGCACGGACGCGGGCGTGTTCCACCTGCTCGGCCTCGCGCTCTCCACCGCGCCGCGGCGCCCGCCGCTGATCGTCGGGGTGGCGCCCGACGAGCTGGTCGCCGAGCCGGGCGACCAGCCGTCCGAGGGCCGCGCCGCCGCCGACGCCACCCTCGACGTCCTCGTGCGGGTACCCGGCCGCCGGTGGGGCGACGAGACGGCGGCGCTGTCCCGGATCGTCGGCCGCCTGGCGGGCGCCCAGCCGTCGGCCCTCCTGCTCGTCGGCGGTGGCGAGGTCAGTCGCGCCGAGTTGGTCGAGCACCTGGCGCGGGGCCGCCCGGTCGTGGCGCTCACCGGCAGCGGCCGGTTGGCCGACGCCCTCGGCGAGGGGCTGGCCCGGCGGGGCGGCCAGGCGCCGGGCGACGACCTGCCCGCCCTGCTCGCCAGCGGCGACGTGGCCACGGCGCCGATCGACCGGCCCCGGGTGGTGTGCCGCCGGCTCGCCCGGGTGCTGGGACGCCGCCGGCGGCGGCGTCGCCGCTCCGCCGTGCGGTCGGTGCTGCCCCGCGTGCGCTACCGGCCCGAGCCGCCGCCGGTGCCGGTGTCGTCCGCCCAGGCGCGCGAGTGGCCGCTGCTGCTGGACCGGGTGGCCGAGGCCGAGGCCGTCGTCTACCCGGCCTTCGCCCAGTGCGACGTCGAAGCCCGGCTCGAGCAGAACCGCCACCGGTGGTTCACCGTGCTCGCCCTGGCGGGCTCGTTCCTGACCACGGTGTTCGGTGCCCTGCAGGCCTGGCTGCAGTCGGCCGTGTGGCCCGGCGTGGTGGTCGCCACCCTCGGCGGCGCGTCGTCGATGCTGACGACGGTGGCCCGCCGGCAGGGCGCGCTGCGCAGCTTCCTCGACGCCCGCACCCGGGCCGAGCGGCTGCGCTCGCTCTACTTCGCCCACCTGGCCCGGTCGCCCGCCACCGACCATGACGCCGCGGCGCGCGAACGGCACCACCTCGAGCGGGCGGTGGCGGCGCTCGCGTGGGGTACCGGGGTCGACCCCGAGCCGCCGGCGAGCGACAGGCCGGTCGGCACGGCGACCGGCCCGCCGGTCGGCGAGCCCGCGTCGCTGGCGGCGCTCGCGGCGGCGGGCGCGCCGCCGGCCGGGGGCCCGCCGGCCGCCGTGACGGGTGCCGGGTCGCGCTCGGCGTACGGGCCGGCGGCCGACGGGGGCGGTCGAGGCGCGGGCGGTCCCGCGGGGGAGTGGTACCGCGAGTTCCTGGCCGCCTACCGCCGCCACCGCGTGGAGGACCAGTCGGGGTGGTACGCCGACCGGGCCCGCCAGTTCGAGCGGGCGCGGCGCACGGTCGTCGCCCTGTCGGCGGTGCTGATGGTGCTCGCCGCGCTGTTCGGCGCCCTCGGCGCTGCCGATGCCGGTGGGCGGGGGGCGTGGGCGTTCCTGGCCGCCAGCATGGCGGCGCTGGCCACCGCCCTGACCTCGTTCGAGGCCGCCGTCGGGCTCGAACGCTACGGGCGCCTGTACGGCGAAGCGCACCGCGCGCTGATGGTCGCCGCGGCCGACGCACCCATCGACCCGGACCTCGCCGTCGACGGCGACACTCGCGTGCTCGACCACGTGCAACGGATCGAGCGCATCCTCGGCGACGAGGTCGACACCTGGTCGCGCTACGCGCGCCAGCCCGCCGACAGCGAGGACGGCGGCAGGCCCGCGCCCTAGTTGGCGCCGGCGTCACCCACCGGTCTCGCCACCGTTCGGGGGCACCTCGGTGGTCGTGGTCGTGGTGGTCGTGGTCTCTCCGTCGGTCGAGGTGGTGCCACCTCCCTGGTCGGGGGTGTCGGGCGGGGCCGTCTCACCTGGCGACACGGGCTGGTCGCGCCCCGCCGGCGGCGTCTCGCCGTCACCGCCGGCCATGAGCCAGGCGGCGGCCCCGGCCGTGGCCAGCACCACGACCAGCAGCACGGCGGCGACGAACCGGCCCCGGCCCGCACGCCGGCGCCGGGCGGCGGGGACCCGCGGACGGGGCGCCGGCACCCGCGGGGGCTCGCCGTGCGGGGGCGCACCGGCGCCACGGCCCTGCGGCCCGGGACCCGGCGGCGTCGGCGACGGCGACGGTGGCGGCGGCTCGGGGGCCTCGAGGCGCGCCAGTTGCTCGTCGATCTCGGCCGCCACCCACGCGTTGATCGCGTGGTGGTGGCGGAGGCGCCGCAGCAGCACGGCCGCCGCCTCGCGCTCGTCGGGCTCGCTGAGGCGCTGCCGGAGCTCGCCCGCCAGGTTGCGCTGCTCGGCGGTGGTCAGCTCGTCGCGGGCGATCTCGCTGGCCAGGTGGTCGAGGTACGAGATCGGCACCGGGGGCGGCGGGGGGAGCGGGTCGGGCAACGGCGGCGGCGCCGGCAGCGACAGCAGCGCCCGGGCCAGCTGGTGGGTGTCGCCCGCCTCGACCCGCTGCGTCTCGGCGAGGTACGGCGGCAGGATCTGGTCGATCACGGGACCGACCGCCACGGGCAGGATGATGCGGCCGAGCCGGTGGGCGTAGTCGACCTCGGCCATGCAGGCCTTCGATCGCAGCGAGGCGTCGCTCAGCACGAACAGGAAGCAGTCACACGTGCGCACCCGGTCGAGGATCGTGTCCCACCACGCCTGGCCGCCGCTCAGCCGCTGGTCGAGCCACGGTCGCTGGCCCAGCCGGTCGAGGTCGGCAGCGATCTCGGCCACCGCGGCCGCGTCGCGGCGGGCGTAGCTGCAGAAGACGGTCCGCTCCGGCATGGACGACCTCCCGTCCGGGCGCGGCGCGCCACCGCGCTCACCCGAGCAGAGTCACCAGGCGCCCGCCGGATACATCCCGGCCGGCGGGTCGTCAGGTGCCGACGGGGTGCCAGACCGTCTTGGTCTCGAGGAACGCGAGCATCCGATCGAGTCCCGGCTCGGCAGACCAGTCGGGCGCGGCCTGGGGCGGGCGCACCACCCGCTTGAGGTTGCCGGCGGCGGACGCCTCGAGGTCGGTGGCCAGCTCGCCGTCGGCCACGCCGGTCAGGTCGATGGCGTTGACGTCCATGTGCGACGCCAGCCACGGTGCGATCTCGGCGGGCCGCCCGGTGAGCAGGTTGACCACGCCTCCCGGCAGGTCGGAGGTGGCGAGCACCTCGGACAGCGAGATGGCGGGGAGCGGTGCGTCCTCGGGGGCCACCACCACGCAGGTGTTGCCCGTGACGATCACCGGCGCCACCACCGACACGAGGCCGAGCAGCGGCGAGGACGGGGCGACGACGGCGACCACGCCCGTGGGCTCGGGCACCGAGAAGTCGAAGTAGGGCCCGGCCACCGGGTTGGACGAGCCGTGCACCTGGTGCACCTTGTCGCTCCAGCCCGCGTACCAGACCCAGCGGTCGACGGCCGCGTCGACGATCCGGCCCGCCCGGTCGGTGTCGAGGCCCTCGGCGTCGGCCACCTCGGCCGTGAACTGGGCCCGCCGTCCCTCGAGCATCTCGGCGACCCGGTAGAGCACCTGGCCGCGGTTGTAGGCGGTGGCCGACGACCACCCGGCGAACGCCTTGCGGGCGGCCACCACGGCGTCGCGGGCGTCCTTGCGGGAGGCGAGCGCGGCGTTGGCCAGGAACCGGCCGTCGGCGGCCCGCACCTCGTACGTGCGGCCGGACTCGGACCGGGGGAAGGCGCCGCCCACGTACAGCTTGTAGGTCTTGCGCACGGCCAGGCGGCCGCTGCCGTCACGCTCGGACATCGAGGTAGGCCTCCAACCCGTGGCGGCCGCCCTCGCGGCCGTAGCCCGACTCCTTGTAGCCGCCGAACGGGCTGGTGGGGTCGAAGCGGTTGAACGTGTTGGCCCACACCACGCCGGCCCGCAGACGCTGCGCCATCCACAGGATGCGGCTGCCCTTGTCGGTCCACACGCCGGCGGACAGGCCGTAGGGCGTGTTGTTGGCCTTCTCGAGCGCCTCGGCCGGGGTGCGGAACGTGAGCACCGACAGCACCGGGCCGAAGATCTCCTCGCGGGCGATGCGATGGGCCTGGGTGACGCCGGTGAACACGGTCGGCGGGAACCACCAGCCCCGCTCGGGCAGCTCGCAGGCCGGCGACCAGCGCTCGGCGCCCTCGTGCTCGCCGGCGGCCGACAGCTCGCGGATCTTGTCGAGCTGGGCCTGGCTGTTGATGGCCCCGATGTCGGTGTTCTTGTCGAGCGGGTCGCCGAGGCGCAGGGTGGCGAGGCGGTGCTTGAGCCGGTCGAGCAGGTCGTCGGCGATCGACTCCTGCACGAGCAGCCGGCTGCCCGCGCAGCACACGTGGCCCTGGTTGAAGAAGATGCCGTTGACGATGCCCTCGACGGCCTGGTCGAGCGGGGCGTCGTCGAAGACGATGTTGGCCGCCTTGCCGCCGAGCTCGAGGGTCAGCTTCTTGCGGCTGCCGGCAACGGCACGGGCGATCTGGCGGCCGACCTCGGTCGAGCCGGTGAACGCCACCTTGTCGACGCCGGGGTGCTCGACGAGGGTGCGGCCCGTGTCGCCCGCCCCGGTGATGATGTTGACCACGCCGGGCGGCAGGTCGGCCTGGCGGCAGATGTCGGCGAACGCCAGCGCGGTGAGCGGGGTGGTCTCGGCCGGCTTGAGCACGACGGTGTTGCCGGCGGCCAGGGCGGGGGCGATCTTCCACGCCAGCATGAGCAGCGGGAAGTTCCACGGGATGACCTGGCCGGCCACGCCCAGCGGGCGGGGGTCGGGGCCGAAGCCGGCGTAGCCCAGCTTGTCGGCCCACCCGGCGTAGTAGAAGAGGTGGGCGGCGACGAGGGGCAGGTCGACGTCGCGGCTCTCGCGGATGGGCTTGCCGTTGTCGATCGACTCGAGCACGGCCAGCTCGCGGGACCGCTCCTGCACGAGGCGGGCGAGCCGGTAGAGGTACTTGCCCCGGTCGCGCCCGGACAGCCGCGACCAGCGGTGCTCGTAGGCGTCGCGGGCGGCCGTGACCGCCCGGTCGACGTCCTCGGGACCGGCGGCCACCACCTCGGACAGCACCTCGTCGGTGGCGGGGTTCACCGTCTTGAACAGCGCCCCGTCACGGGGGTCGACCATCTCGCCGCCGATGAACAGCCCGTAGCTGGGCGCGATGTCGACGATGGCGGTGGACTCGGGGGCGGGGGCGTACTCGAACACCATGGTCACCACCGGCTTCAGTCGAGGGTGAAGTAGTCGGGGCCGGCGTAGTTGCCGGTCGCCAGCTTCTGGCGCTGCATGAGCAGGTCGTTCAGCAGCGACGAGGCGCCGAAGCGGAACCACTCGGCGCTGAGCCAGTCGTCGCCGCAGGTCTCGTTGACGACGACCAGGTAGCGCACGGCGTCCTTGGCGGCGCGGATGCCGCCGGCCGCCTTGACGCCGACCTGGCGCCCGGTCTGCGCCCGGAAGTCGCGGACCGCTTCGAGCATGACCAGCGTGACCGGCAGCGTCGCGGCCGGCGACACCTTGCCGGTCGAGGTCTTGACGAAGTCGGCGCCCGCGACCATGGCCAACCACGACGCCCGGCGCACGTTGTCGTAGGTGGCCAGCTCGCCGGTCTCGAGGATGACCTTGAGGTGGGCGTCGCCGCACGCATCGCGGGTGGCGACGATCTCGTCGTGGACGTCGAGGTAGCGGCCGGCCAGGTAGGCGCCCCGGTCGATGACCATGTCGATCTCGTCGGCGCCGGCCTCGACCGCGGCCCGCACGTCGGCGAGCTTGACGTCCAGCGGGGCCCGGCCGGAGGGGAAGGCGGTGGCGACGGCGGCGACCCGGACCCCGGAGTCGCCCAGCGCGTCGACGGCCACGGGCACCAGGTCGCCGTAGACGCAGATGGCCGCCACCTGGGGGCACGTGGGGTCGGTGGGATCGGGCCGGCGGCCCTTGGCGCACAGCGCCCGCACCTTGCCCGGCGTGTCCTGCCCTTCGAGGGTGGTGAGGTCGACCATGCCGATGGCCAGGTCGAGCGCGAACTGCTTGGCCGTCGTCTTGATCGAGCGGGTGGCCAGCGTGGCGGCCCGGGCTTCGACGCCCACCTGGTCGACCCCGGGCAGCCCGTGGAGAACGCGCCGCAGGGTGGCGTTCGAGGCGGTGACGTCGGCCAGCGACGCCGGGGCCAGCGCAGTCGTGCTCACGCGCTCAGGCTAATGGAGCGGAGGCCCGGGGCGGCCGGCCGCGGCCTTGCCGCTCGTCATCCGTAACTGGTAATAATGGTTACGTGCGGTTGACGGCGCTCGACGGGCAGACGTTCGGGTTCGATCCCGGTGCCACCTGCCTCGAGTTCGCGCACACCGGGGGCGAGGGCTTCCGGGCCGTGTGGGAGACGCTGCACACGCCTGCCGACCTGGCCACGTTGCTGCAGGCGTACCTGGGGGCCGAGCCGGCGCCGGTCGGCGGCACCGACCTGGCGGCCGCCCGCCGGCTGCGCAACGCCATCTGGCACTGCGCCGACGCCGTGGTCGCGGGCGACCCGCTTCCCACCGACGCCGTCGCCGACATCAACGCCGCCGCCGCCCGGCCGCCGGTCGTACCCCGCATCGACGACCACCACCGGCAGGCGCTCGCCCTGCCCGTCACCACCCCGCAGGTGCTCTCCACGCTGGCCCGCGACGCGGTCGATCTGTTCGCCGGCCCGAGGGCCGGCCGGCTCCGCCGCTGTGCAGGCACCAACTGCTTCCTGGTCTTCGTCGACACGTCACGCCCCGGCCGCCGCCGCTGGTGCTCGATGGAGCGCTGCGGCAACCGGGCCAAGGTCGCCGCCTTCCGATCCCGCCACACCGAGGAGCCGTCATGACGACCACCGCCGCCCTCCGACTCACCTGGGACCAGGCTCTCGCCTGGCGCGTCGGGCAGCAGCGCCTCGACGCGGCGGACGACGCGGCTGACCCCCTCGACCCTGTCGACCTCGTCGCCCACCTCGCCGGCGTGCAGGCCCAGGTGCAGTCGTCGGCCGCCCAGGTGCTCGCCGCGCGCGGCGTCACCGACGCCGACCTCGACCGCCTGCTGTGGCACGACCGGGCACTGGTCAAGACGTGGGCGATGCGAGGCACGCTGCACCTGCTGCCCGCCCGCGAGTGGCGCACGTGGATGGCGGTGCTGCGCACCCGCGAGTGGCGGATCACGCCTGGCTGGGTGAAGTACCACGGCATCACCGAGGCGGAGCTGAAGGCGGTCACCGAGGCCATCCCCGAGGCGCTGGCCGGCGAGCCGCTGACCCGCGACGAGCTGGCCGACCGCATCGCCGCGATCACGGGTCACGCCCACCTCGGCGAGCAGCTGCGCTCGGGCTGGGCGGCGGTGCTGAAGCCGGCCGCCAACCAGGGCCTGCTGTGCCAGGGCCCGCCCCGGGGCACCAACGTGACCTTCACCGACCCCGACCGGTGGCTCGGTGAGGGTCACGGCAGCGAGCCCGACCCCGACGCCGCCATGGCGGTGGTGCTGGCCCGCTTCCTCGACGCCTACGGCCCGGCGACGCGGGACGACCTGGCCCGCTGGTTGGGGGTGACCCCCAAGGCGGCCCGGCAGGTGCTGGTGGCCCACGGCGGCGATCTCGCCGAGGTCGAGGTCGAGGGCCACCGGGCCTGGATGACGCCGGCGGGCGCCGCCGCGGCGGCCGCCGCCGGTACGCCACGCGGCGTGCACCTGCTCCCCGGGTTCGACCCGTACATCCTGGCGCCGCTCAGCCACCGGGCCCACACCATCCCCGCCGGCCGGGTCGACGCCGTGTCGCGCTCGGCCGGCTGGATCTCGCCGGTGTTGCTCGTCGAGGGCCGCATCGCCGGCACGTGGGAGGCCGAGCGGAGCGGCGACGCCACCACCGTCACGATCACCCCCTTCGCCGCGCTGCCCACGGCGGTCGTCGACGCCGCCCGCACCCACCTCGAGCAGCGCTACCCGCAGGTGCTCGGCCCCCGCCTGCGGCTGGCGGTGGCCTGACCCGGGCGGCGGCACCGGCCCGGTCCGTCCTGCGGCGGGCGGCGGTGCGAGAATGGGGCGGTGACGGCCGGCGACCTCGACGATCCGGCCACGACCGACGCCGTGGTGGCCAGCCTGCGCGAGTCAGGCGCCCGGTTCGCGTTCGTCCACGGCAGCCGCGCCACGGGAACGGCGACACCCGGGTCCGACTTCGACGTCGCCGCCTGGTGGGGCACGTCGGACCGGAAGTACCGCTTCGTCACGACCATCGAGGGCGTCGTCAACGCGGCGCAGCACCTGTGCGCATCCGAGGGCTGGGGACCCCCGAAGGACAACGGCGATGCTGTGCGCCTCGTCGGCACCCATGGCGTGGTCGACGAGCAGCTCGCGCACCGCCTCGTCGGCGCGGTCGGGTTCCGGAACCTGCTCGTACACCAGTACGCCGAGATCGACGACGCGCGCACGGTCGGTTTCCTCGATCGGATCGGCGACATCGAGGACTTCGTCGGCCAGGTGTCGACCTGGCTCGACGAGCACGCCGGCTGACTACAGCTCCTCGGCCCGCATCGCCGCGTAGCCCGGCTTGATGCGACCCTGGATGATGCGCAGGCGCTGGTCGAAGGGCCAGAACGCCGACTTCATGGCGTTGACCGTGAGCCACTCGAGCTCGTCCCAGCCGAACCCGAACGCCTCGACCAGGTTGTGCATCTCGCGGCTCAGGGTGATGTCGGACATCAGACGGTTGTCGGTGTTGACGGTGACCCGGTAGCGCAGCCGGGTCAGCAGGCCGATGGGGTGCTCGCCGATCGACCGGGCCGCGCCGGTGTGCACGTTGGAGGTGGGGCACATCTCCAAGGCCACCCGGCGGTCCCGGATGAAGGCGGCGAGCCGGCCGAGCTGGGCCCGACCCTCGTCGTCGAAGGTGATGTCGTCCACGATGCGCCCGCCGTGGCCCAGGCGCTCGGCCCCGCAGAGCTGCACCGCCTCCCAGATGGAGGGCAGGCCGAAGGCTTCGCCGGCGTGGATGGTGATGTGGCTGTTGGCCTTGGCGATCTCCTGGAACGCCGCCAGGTGCCGGGTGGGCGGGTTGCCGGCCTCGCTGCCGGCGATGTCGAAGCCGACCACGCCGTCGTCGCGGTGGCGCAGCGCCAGCTCGGCGATCTCGAGCGAGTTGGCGGCGTGGCGCATGGCGGTCGCGAGCGTGCCGATCGTGATGCTGCGCCCCGCGCTGCCCAGTCGGAACCCCTCGAGCACCGACTCGACGACCTCGTCGAGCGTCAGTCCGCCGTTGATGTGCAGTTCGGGGGCGAAGCGCACCTCGGCGTAGACGACGCCGTCGGTCGCCAGGTCCTCGGCGCACTCGGCCGCCACGCGCACCAGGGCGTCCTTGGTCTGCATGACGCTGACGGTGTGCTCGAACGTCTCGAGGTACAGGTCGAGGTCGTGGCGGTGCGCCCCCCGGGTGAACCAGGCGCCGAGCTCGTCGGGGTCGGTGGTGGGCAGCGTGTGCCCGGACTCGCGAGCCAGGTCGATGACCGTGGCGGGCCGCACACCGCCGTCGAGGTGGTCGTGCAGCAGCACCTTGGGAGCTCGCTGGATCTGCTCGAGGGTGGGTGCAGGCATGCCCCAGGCTACCGGTGGCGGGTCCGGCCGACCTACGGCAATGCCGGCACGGGCAGGAGGCGCCACACCCCGCCGCCGGCGGTGACCCGGCCTGCGGGGACGGTGGGGACGTCGGCGCCCGCCTCGTCCCGAGGCAGTAGCGGTCGCCGGGGACCGGTCGAGGCAATGGTCGTCGGCCCCCGACGGCTATCGCCTCGGGCGTCGTCGGGCGACCGCTATCGCCTCGGGTGTTGTCGGGCGACGGCTATCGCCTCGGGTGTTGTCGGGCGACCGCCATCGCCTCGCGGGTGGTCGAGCGACGGCTATCGCCCCGGGTGCTTCGGCGGGGTCTCAGGCGATGCGCTCGAGGATCAGTGGCCGGGGCGCCGGCGGCTCGGGGCCGACCTCGACGGCACCCTCGAGCGCGGCCAGCGCGGCGGGGAGGCGGGCCGGGTCGTCGGCGTACAGCACGAGCAGCGGCTCGCCGTCGGCCACCTCGTCTCCCGGCTTGCGCAGGCACACGGCGCCGGCCGAGGGCGAGACCGGATCCTCCTTCCGCGACCGCCCGGCGCCCAACCGCCACACGGCAATGCCCACGGCCCGGGCGTCGAGCCGGCGCAGCCACCCACCGGCGGGCGCCCGCACCTCGTGCCT
>DASTFE010000439.1:0-6472 GCA_035708905.1 Acidimicrobiales bacterium
CGACTTCGACACCAGCGTCACGACGATCCAGAGCGTCATCACCATGTACTCGCTGGTGATGGCCACCCTGATGCTCACCGGCGGCAAGGTCGGCGACATCCTCGGGCGGCGGCGTGCCTTCGCCATCGGGCACGTGATCTACGCCGCCGGCTCTGCGCTCACGGCCGCGTCGTGGAGCGTCGGCTCGCTGCTGGTCGGATGGTCGTTCCTCGAGGGGATCGGGGCCGCGCTGGTGCTGCCGGCCCTGGTGGCGCTCATCGCCGCCACCTACGAGGGCCGCGACCGCGTCGCCGCGTTCGGCGTCATCGGCGGCGTGTCGGGCATCGGCATCGCGGCCGGCCCGATCGTGGGCGGGTTCTTCACCACGGAGCTGTCGTGGCGCTGGGTGTTCGTCGGCGAGGTCGTCATCGCCGCCGGCATCGTGGCGTCGGTGAGCGTGATCACCGACGCCCCACTGGAGGGGCGGCGGCCGCGGCTCGACTGGGTCGGCTCGGTGCTGTCGACGGCCGGCCTGGCGATGGTGGTGATCGCCGTGCTCCAGGCGAGCAGCTGGGGGTGGGTCCGCCCGAAGAGCTCGCCGGTCGAGCCGTTCGGGTTCGCGCTCACCCCCTTCGTCGTGGTCGGGGGCTTCGCCGTGCTGGCGCTCTTCGCCTCGTGGGAGGACCGCCAGGCCCGGCTCGGCCGCGACCGCCTCGTCGACCTGGCGCTGTTCCGGGTGCTCGAGCTGCGCGCCGGGCTGGGGTCGTTCCTGGCGCAGAACACCATCCTGCTCGGCATCTTCTTCACGCTGCCCCTGTACCTGCAGATCGTGCTGGGGCTCGATGCGCTCGACACGGGGATCCGCATGCTGCCGATCTCGGCCGCGATGTTCCTCACCTCGGCGAGCGGGCCGAAGCTCGCCGGGTACGTGTCGCCGCGCCGCATCGTCCAGGCCGGCTTCGTGACGCTGGTGATCGCCGGGTTCCTCCTGCTCGAGACCATCGAGCCCGACCTGCGTGGCCTCGCCTTCGGCTTCGCGCTCACGCTGCTCGGCATCGGCATGGGGCTGGTCGCCTCCCAGCTCGGCAACGTCATCCAGTCCTCGGTCGGTGCCGCTCGCCGGGGCGAGGCCGGCGGGTTGCAGTACACGGCGCAGCAGCTCGGCTCGTCGCTCGGCACCGCGCTCATCGGCGCCGTCGTCCTCACCGCGCTCGTCGGGGCGTTCGTGAACGAGATCGAGCAGGACGATCGCGTCGGTGGCGCGGTCACCGAGGAGATCGAGGTCGAGATCGGCAGCGGCGCGAGCTTCGTCGCCGCGGACCAGGTCGAACGGCAACTGGCCGAGGCGGGGGTCGACGAGGCGACGACGTCGGCGGTCGTGGAGGGCTACGAGGCGGCGCAGCTCAGCGCGCTGAAGGCCGGGCTGCTGCTGGCGTCCTTCATCGCCGTCGGCGCCCTCGCCTTCACCCGCCACCTGCCGGCCGAACGGCTCGCGCCCGCGGGCGCCGACCGGGCCTCGGGCGATGGGGCGTCAGTGGGGCGGCGCGGGCGGCGGCTCGTCCCGCGGGGCGACGGGTGACCGCGGCGCCTGCGGCGTCTCCGGTGTTGCCGGTGGCTCCGTCGTCTCTCGTGTCACCGGCGGCTCGTCGCCGCCCTGGTCGAGGCGGAACGGCGGGTACTCGTCGGTCATCAGAGCGGCGTAGGCGACCACGCGGTACACCCAGCGGTTGAGGCCGACGGCCAGGTCGAAGATGCCCCGCGGGTAGCGGCCGACGAAGAGCAGCACGACGGCGGCCACGAGCACCAGCCAGGCCACGAGGCCGGGACCGCCGGCCGACCAGCCGTCCTCGCCGCCCCACCAGCCGCCGACCAGGCCGCCGCCGATGATGCCGATCACGACGTAGTGGGGGAAGGCGAGCAGCCACCACTTCACCAGCACGAGCCCGCGCGACAGCGACTCGGGGTAGGCGACGTCGAGCCTGGCCGGGTAGTCGGGATCCGGGCCGAGCGTGAACGGCGGGTAGCGGTCGGTGGCGAAGCCGCCGAACGAGTAGAACGCCACGCGCCAGGTCCAGCGCAGCACGCCGACGTCGAAGTCGAACAGCGCCCGGGGGTAGCGGCCGGTGAACAGGATGGCGAACCCGGCGATGACCGTGAGCACGGCGAACGCGATCCACAGCACCACGAGGGCGACGAAGTGGGGGATCAGCAGCAGCCACTTCACCAGCCACAGCCAGCGGCTGAGCGGCGCGTCGAGTCGGCCCTCGAGCCGCACCGGCTGCGGGCCCGTCACCGGGGGCGCCGGCACGCGGCGGCCCAGGCCGGTCGCGCCCACCACCAGCAGCGTGGCGCCGACGATCGCCAGCACGGCCGCTCCGACCAGCAGCCCGATGCCCGCCGGCAGCACCCAGTCGGCCTTGACGCCGGCCGACGCCTCGACGCCGACACCGGCCGAGCCGTCGGCGTTCATGACGACCACCGTCCACCGGCCCGACTCGAGGTCCCACTCCACGGTCTGGAGCCCGGGACCGTCCGCGGACGCGACCCAGAAGTCCTCGTCACCGGGTGGCTCCTCCGGTGCGCCGCCGCCCGAGAACCGGTAGGTGACGCGGAACGGGTCGAGGTCGAGGTCGGTGATCTCGGCGTGGGCGACGTCGTCGAGGTAGCGGGCCACGTCGCGCTGGGGGCCGATGCCGACGAAGACCGGTTCGTCGGTGGTCGGCCTGGCGGTGAGGCGCACGGTGGCGAGGTCGCCGAGGTCGAGGTCGCGGTCGCCGGCACCGGGCCGGGCACCGAGGTCGATCTCCTCGGAGGTGACGGCGTGGCTCAACGTCTCGATCCGTCCGGTGTCGCTCGTGAAGTAGCCGTCGGCGTCGCGCTGGGTGGCATGCGCCCACACCAGGACGCCGGCGGCGGCGCCCAGCACGAGGGCGATCACGACCAGCAGGGCACCGACCACGGTCAGGACGATGCTGCCGACGGGCGGCGAGGACGGGGGCGGCGGGGACGGGGGCGGTGGTGCGGCGGCCGCGACGTCGGACATGGACAGATCCTCTCGGAACGTGCGGGTGCCACCACCATGACGCATCCCGGGCGCGGTGGCCAGGGTCGAACGTCAGTGCAGACCGGCTGCGGGTTGGCAGGAACCGTTCGACCGCTGTCCTTGCGTCTCGGGCCGCTGGCGCGGAAGGTGGCGCCGTGCGCATCGGGCTGCTGCTCTTCGAGGGCGTCGACCTGCTGGACGTCGGCGGGCCCTACGAGGTGTTCCTCACGGCCTCGCGGCTCGTCGCCCGCGACGGCGGCGAGCCGCCGTTCGAGGTGGTGACGCTCACGGCCGACGGCGGGCCCGTCACCGCCTACGGCGGGCTGGGCCTGCGGCCCCAGGCGGCGGTCGCGGACAGCGGCCGCCTCGACGTCGTCGTCGTCCCCGGCACGATCGACGTCGACGCCGCGGTCGGCGACGATCGGCTGCTGGCGGCGGTCGACGGGCTCGCGGGCGCCACCGACCTCACCGCGAGCGTGTGCACGGGTGCCTTCCTGCTGGCGGCGGCGGGGGTGCTCGACGGCCGGCCGTGGACCACGCACTGGGAGGACGTCGACCTGCTCGCCGAGCGCACCGGCGCGGGTGGTGCGGTGCGGGACGTGCGCTGGGTCGACGCGGGCGAGGTCGTGACGGCCGGCGGCCTCAGCTCGGGCATCGCCATGGCGCTGCACCTCGTCGATCGCCTCGCCGGCCGCGAGCTCGCGGAGCGGACGGCCCGCCAGATCGACTACGACTGGCGGCCCGACCCCGCCCGGTAGGCGGCCACGACGACCGCCGCCCGGCCGTCACCGCTCGCCGTTCACCGCCACCCGGCGCTCGCGGACCGGCGGCAGCGGTGGTGCAGCACCGCCACGGTGGCCCCGCAGAGCACGACCGCCGAGGCGGCCAGCACGGCCCAGGCCATCACCGGCGAGCCGCTGAACGCGTCCCGGTAGGCGCCCATGGTCGCCACCTGCCGGGTGAGCGGCTCGAGGTCGAGCACCCGGCCGAGGGCCTCGAACCCCCAGCGGTTGGCCATGAGCCCGCTGATGGACCGGCCGGGCCCCGACATGTCGCCCACCGGCACGACGGCGCCGGCGAACAGCACCTGCGGGAAGCACAGCATGGGCAGCGCCAGGGTGGCCTGCGACGCGTCGGCCACGGCGGCCGAGGCCAGCAGGCCGAGCGCCAGCGCGGCGAGCGACTCGACGAGCAGCGTCGCGAACAGGGTCGCGTACACGTCGCCGCCGGCGGCCGGCAGCCGGTCGAGCGCCCGCAGCACACCGAGCAGCCCCGCCGACACGAGTGCCAGCACCGGCGTCAGGACCGCCACCTTGGACAGCACATAGGCCCCCACGCCCACGCCGGCGAACCGCTCCCGCCGGAACACCGCCATCTCGCCCACGATCTGCAGCAGCCCGTAGGTCAGGCCGAAGAAGAACCCGGCGAACGCCATCCAGAAGACCGCCTGGGTGGGCCCGAGCGACCCGGACGCCGGCGTCTCGAACGCGCCGGGACGGAAGAGGACGGCCATCATGCCGATGACCGCGGCTGGCGACCCGAGCAGGATGGCGAGCGTCAGCCGGTTGCGGACCATCACCTCGGCCGACCGCCGCGTGAGCAGCGCCCACTGGCGCACGGCGCCGAGGCGGCGCGGCTCGCTCGCCCACGGCCCGCCGGCCCGGGCGACGGCCACCGGCCGGTGGCGGGTGCGGAAGCGCTCGGCCCACGCCGCCGGGGAGCCCTCGGCGGCGAGCCGCCGGTAGACGCCCGCCAGGTCGCCGACCTCGAAGTACTGCCGGGCCTCCTGCGGAGTGCCCGAGAACGCGAGGTGGCCGTCGCGGGCCAGGAACACGACCCGGTCGCAGGCCTCGATGTCGCTGGGGTCGTGGGTGGTGACCACCACGGTGACCCCGCGCCGGGCCAGCCGCCGGAGCACACCCAGCACCTCGGCCGACGTGACCGGGTCGAGCCCGGACGTCGGCTCGTCGAGGACGAGCAGGCGCGGGCGGGCCAGCAGCTCCGCCGCCGTGCTGGCCCGCTTGCGCTGCCCGCCCGACAGCGCGCCCACCCGCACGTCCGCCCGGTCCGCCAGGTCGAGGTCGCGCAGCGTCGAGTCGACGACCCGCTCGACCTCGGCGGGGGTGGCGCCGGCCGGCAGCCGCAGCCGGGCGGCGTAGCGCAGGCTCCGCCCGAGCGGCAGCTCGCGGTGGACGATGTCGTCCTGGGGCACGTAGCCGACGGCCGGCGTCGCGTCGGGGCCACCGGTGGCCACCCCGTCGTGCAGCACGGTGCCCTGTGCCGGCCGTCGCAGCCCCGCCAGGATCTGCAGGAGCGTCGTCTTGCCGGCCCCGCTGCCCCCGGCGAGGGCGACGAGCTCGCCGGGCGCGAGGGACAGCGAGATGTCGTGCAGGACCCGGCGCCCGCCGAGGCGGTGGCTGACCTCCACGACGTCGACGCTCGTGCCGGACCGCGGCCGCGCCTCGGGATGTCCGACCGACCCCCGGCCCGGTTCGATGTCCACGGTCTCGCTCACGAACTCCTCCTCGGGCTGTCCGTCCGTCGATGGCAGGATGCGCCGCCACCGCCGTCTGTACGTGGAGGCGGGCGGGAGGGTTCGTGGAGACGGCGGATCCTGGCGGAGATCGCCGCGACCCGTACCCCTCGGTGGCCTCGCGGCGATCACGACCCGTCCGGACGAATCGGACAGCTGGGTTTCACAGCGGGCGACGAGGCCCCGAGAAAGGTGGGAATCGAACATGAGCGGACGCCGCAGTCCTCTGTTGCGCACGGTCGCAGGCCTGGGGTCGATGGTGCTGGGGACGGTCGTCCTCATGGGAGCGCTGCCGGGCAGCGCGGGGGCCCAGGACGCCCCCCAGGTCCCCTCGAGCTCCATCGTCGAGGGCAACCCGACGTGCAGCGACCTCGGCGACTACGAATTCGAGTTCAAGATCGACGAGGAGGATCCCGAAGGCACCTACTCCGATCCCGACACCGGCATCGAGGTCACCGTCACGATCGTCCACGACGATCCGATGACCATCGACTTCACGTCGAACATCGCGGTCTCCGCGGTCTTCGTGAAGGCCGGCCCGGGCGGCATCCTCTACACCTTCGATCCGCCCGTCACCGAGGGCAGTGGTCTCGCATCGCCCAAGGACTCCATCAGCCACATCTCGTTCTGCTGGAACGAGAAGGACGACGAGACCACCACCACGACGGAGAAGCACGAGGACACCACCACCACGACGGAGAAGCACGAGGAGACCACGACCACCGTCGCGGACGAGGAGACGACGACCACCACGGTGAAGGGCGACGAGGCCACGACCACCACGGTCAAGCCCACGGGTGAGCTGCCTCGCACGGGCAGCACGACCTTCCCGCTCGTGGCGGTCGGTGCGCTCCTGCTCGCTGTCGGCTTCGGGCTCCTGGTGACCACCCGCCTGCGCCGGTCGTAAGCCCAGGCAG
>DASTFE010000440.1:0-4582 GCA_035708905.1 Acidimicrobiales bacterium
GGAGCGCCTCAGTCGCCGCGGCCGGCGCGGGCGATGGCCCGTGCCGCCTCGCGTTCCGCGTCCCGCTTGGCGAGCACCTGGCGCTTGTCATAGGTCTTGCGGCCCCGAGCCAGCGCCAGCTCGACCTTGGCCCGGCCGTCCTTGAAGTAGAGCGACAGCGGCACCAGCGACAGGTGCTGCTCGTCGACGATGTGGCGCAGGCGGTCGATCTCGGAGCGGTGCAGCAGCAGCTTGCGCCGGCGCTCGGGCTCGTGGCCCGAGTGGCGCTGCGAGTGCTCGTACACGCCGACGTGCAGCGACAGCAGCCAGGCCTCGCCGTCCTCGATGCGGGCGAAGGCGTCGCCGAGCTGGACGTGCGCCTCGCGCAGTGACTTCACCTCGCTGCCGCGCAGCACCAGGCCCGCCTCGACGGTCTCGAGGATCTCGTAGTTGCGCCGCGCCCGGCGGTTGGCGGCGATGAGCTTGGTGCCGGAGGAGCCGTCGGCGCGGCCGTGGGAGCGTGCCATAGGGGACAGAGCAGGGTACCGCCGCGAGACGGCACCCCCGCTAGCCTGCGCGCCCGTGCTCTCGCTGACCGAGGACGTCTGGCACGAGATGGTGGGGCACGCCTACGGCGGGCTGCCCGACGAGGCCTGCGGCCTGCTCGCCGGCGACCCGGCCAGCGGCTCCGCCGTGGCGTTCTACCCGTGCCGCAACGCCGCCGCGTCGAGCCGGGTGTACACCGTCGATCCCCGTGACCACCTGAAGGCCGACCGCGACGCCGAGGGCCGGGGGCTCGAGATCATCGGGGTGATGCACAGCCACACGCACACCGAGGCCTATCCGTCGCCCACCGACGTGGCGCAGGCGCCCGACCCCGCGTGGCACTACGTGATCGTGTCGCTCAAGCGCGAGTCGGCGGTGCTGCGCTCGTACCTGATCGCCGACGGCGCGGTCTCGGAGGAGGCGGTCCGGGTCGACGGTCGATAGCATTGTCGACCAGAGCACTCGGATTTCGGTCCGGGCGCCGATGTCCCGCCGTCGAGCCTTCGAGGGCCGCACCCCCATGGCCATCTACTCCTCGATCCTCGATCTCATCGGCAACACGCCGATGGTCGACGTCAGCCGGCTCAGCCCCAACCCGGGCGTGCGCATCCTGGCCAAGCTCGAGGGCCAGAACCCCGCCGGGTCGATCAAGGACCGCATCGCCTGGCGGATGGTGCGCGAGGCCGAGGCCGACGGCACCCTCACGCCCGGCCGCACGATCGTCGAGCCGTCGTCGGGCAACACGGGCATCGCCCTGTCGATGATCGCCCGCATCCGCGGGTACCCGATCAAGATCGTCATGCCCGAGAACGTGTCGATCGAGCGCCGGCAGGCGCTCGAGGTGTGGGGCGCCGAGATCATCGTCACCCCGGGCGCCGAGGGCTCCAACGGCGCGGTGCGGCACGCCCAGGCCCTGGCCGACGAGCATCCCGAGTGGGCGTTCCTCTACCAGTACGCCAACGAGGCCAACCCGCGAGCCCACTACGAGGGCACCGGGCCCGAGATCTGGCAGGACTGCCCCGAGATCACGCACTTCGTGGCCGGGCTGGGCACGACCGGCACGCTCATGGGCGTCGGACGCTTCCTCAAGGAGATGAACCCCGACATCAAGGTCGTGGCCGTCGAGCCCCCGCTCGGCGAGCGGGTCGAGGGCCTGCGCAACCTCGACGAGGGCTACATCCCGCCGGTGTACGACAAGTGGGGTGGCCAGGACCTGCTCGACCGCAAGCGCATCGTGCGCCCCCGCGAGTCGATCGAGTGGACGCGGCGCCTCACCGACGTCGGCGTCTTCTCCGGGATCTCGGGCGGCGCCGCCCTGGCCGGAGCAGCCAAGGTGGCCGGCGAGATCGACACCGGCACGATCGTCGTGATCCTGGCCGACGGCGGCTGGAAGTACCTCTCCACCGGAGCGTGGACCGGCGACATCGACGAGGTGGCCGCCCGGGCCGAGCAGCTCATCGTCTTCTGACGGGCGGGATCAGACCGTGAAGGTGCGCATCGGCATGGGGCTCGGCACCCAGACGCTGGCCGGCGAGAGCGAGCGCTTCGCCGGCTTCGTCGACCTGCTCGAGCAGCGCGGGTTCGACTCGCTGTGGTTGAGCGAGCGCCTCACCGGTCCGGCGCCCGACCCGCTGATCGCCCTGGCCGTCGCGGCCGGCCGCACCCGCAAGCTCAAGCTGGGGACGGGCGTGCTGGTGCTGCCCGGGCGGAACCCGGTCGTCCTCGCCAAGGAGCTGGCCACGCTCGACCGCCTCTCGGGTGGGCGGCTGCTGCCCGCCGTCGGGCTGGGCGCGCCGGTCCCCGCCGAGCACCGGGCGTTCGGGGTCGAGCGCGGGGCCCGCGCCGGGCTGTTCGACGAGGCGGTCACGCTGCTGCGGCGGCTGTGGACCGAGGACGACGTGCACCACGACGGCGAGCACTTCCGCCTCGACGGCGTGACGCTGCGGCCCCGGCCCGTGCAACAGCCCGTCGACGTGTGGCTGGGCGGCAGCTCGCCGTCCGAGCTGCGCCGCACCGGCCGGCTTGGCGACGGGTGGCTGCCGTCGTTCACCGTGCCCGCCGAGGTCGAGGCCGGGTGGGCGACCGTCAACCGGGTGGCCGCCGAGCACGACCGGGCCATCGACCCCGAGCACCTGGGAGTGCTGGTCGCCTACACCCGGGACGGCCTTCCCGACACGGTCGCCCGCGCGGTGGCGCGACGCCGCCCGGGGGTCGATCCCCGCGACGTCGTCCCCACCGGCGTCGGCGGCCTGCGCGCCCAGATCGAGCGGTTCATCGCCGTGGGGGCCTCGAAGTTCGTGGTGGTGCCGGTCGACGACCCGGCCGACTGGTCGGCCGAGCTCGACGAGCTGGCGGCCACGGTGCTGCCGCTCGAGTCCTGAGGGGCCGCCCCGCCGCTGCGCCTGGGTCGGTCGGCGGCCCGGGTCACAGGTTGGCGGCCACCAGCGTCACGCCGAAACCGGCGAGCAGCGCCGCCGATCCGATGCGGGTGGCGCGCGCCGGCAGCCGCGACCCGAGCGCCCGACCGAGCAGCACCCCGAGCACGCCGGCCAGGGTGATGCCGGCCGTCGCGCCGATCCACACCAGCACCGGGCGTCCCTGGGCGGCCAGGGCCGCGGTGGCCAGCATCGTCTTGTCGCCCAGCTCGGCGACGAACATGGCACCGGCCACCGACAGCACGACCGACCGGGTGCCACCGGCCGGCCGGACGCCCTCGCCGTCGTCGGGGTCGCCCGGGTTGCCGTCGTCGTCCTCCTGGCGCAGCGTCCAGGCGGCGAACCCGAGGAACAGCACGCCGCCGCCCAGCCCCAGCGCCCGGGTGGGCAGCGCGGCGCCCAGCAGCCCGCCCACGGTGACCGACAGCAGGACGGTCGCCATGTAGGCGGCGGTGACGCCGACGAGCACGGGCGCCAGCCGGTGGCGCGCGCCGAGTCCCAGCGCGACGAGTTGGGTCTTGTCGCCCAGCTCGGCGACGAACACCAGCCCCAGGGCCGCCAGCAGTGTCGACACGACGTGGTCTCCTCGGTCCGGCCGACCGGGACCGGGGCTGCGCGACCTCGACCCCGGACGGCGTCTCGTCCAGTGGTCGAAGGTCTCACCCGCCCGCACCACGGTGCGGACCGACCGCCCGGGCAGGTATCTGCCAGCGTGTCGAACGGCCGTCGAGGGGCTACTCCCCTTCAGCGGTGACCACGCTAGGGGGCCGGGGCCGGGCCCGCCAACCCGGGAGCCCGTGGCGCGAGGGCCAGGTTTGTGCATAGAGTCTGCAAGAACATCGCCAGGGGGTTCACCGTGAGCACAGGACGCCGCCCCGCCGCCGACGCCACCGACACCGCGGCTGCCGCCGCCCACGACGGCCACGACGCCGGCGACACCGGCGACGCACGCCACCTCGCGACCGACCAGCTCGACTTCACCGAGGCCGAGCTGCTGGCGTCGCACCGCTACGCCGAGCCGCTCGTCGTGGCCGGCGTCCGGTGCCACGGCGGCTTCGACGACGACGGCACCTACGTGTCGCCCCGCACGGCCCACCGCGTGCCGGCCATCGCCGCCTGGCAGGCGAAGCACCGGCGCGACTTCGGCACCGAGCTGCTCGACCTGCCGCTCGACACCTGGCCCGAGCACTACCCCAACGGCCCCCAGGCCCGCTTCCTCGTCGAGAGCGGCGTGCCCGGGCCGATCATCGCCACGCTCACCCGCATCGGCACCGTCGAGGGCTTCGGGGGCATGATCCGCCACTCGGCCATCCCCGACATGCGGCGCCTGCTCGACGAGGACACGGCCGGCACCGCGCTGGCCCACCTCGGCACCGGGCTGTTCGAGGCCCACGCCCGCGACGAGGCCGGCTTCGAGGACGAGGGCGGCCACGAGCACATGTGGTACGCCGCCCGCGACGTGGCGTTCGAGAACCCGGTCACCGAGGACCAGCGGGCCCTCATGCTCGAGCGCATGGGCATCGCGCTCCCGGGCAGCGGCGGGAAGGTCGACGTCGCCGCCATGCGGGCGGCCGCGCTCGCCAGCCGGAGCTGGCCCGACGACATCGACTTCGATCTCGAGA
>DASTFE010000441.1:0-3956 GCA_035708905.1 Acidimicrobiales bacterium
CCACACCTCGCAGGACGGCCGCACCTTCGCCGACCGGGTGCTGGCGGCCGGCTACCCCAACCCGGGCGGCGAGAACATCGCCCAGGGCCAGCGCAGCGCCCAGTCCGTCCACGACGCCTGGATGAACTCCGACGGCCACCGCGCCAACATCCTGAACTGCGATTTCACGGCGATCGGGGTGGGGCTCAACACGTCGGCGTGGACCTGGACCCAGAACTTCGGCTACTGACCGCCCGGCCTCGGGCGACCGGCGGCCCCATCGGGTTCACAGCACGGGGATCTGGCGGCGCTGCTCGTCGAGCACGAAGACCGTCTGCGTCGAGCGCACGTGCGTGGTGCCGTGCAGGTGGTCGAGCACGACGTCGCGGAGCGCCTCGATCGACCCGACCCGCACCAGCGCCACCATGTCGAACCCGCCGCTGGTGAAGGCCAGGTACTCGACCCCCGGCAGGTGGAGCAGCTCGTCGCGGGCGGCGCGCCACTCGTTCTGCTCGACGTTGACCAGGATGAGGGCCGCCACGCCGTGCCCGATCTTGGCCGGGTCGACCGTGGCGGTGAACCCGGTGATGACGCCCTCGCTGCGCAGCCGGTCGAGCCGGCTGTAGGCGGTGGCCCGGCTGACGCCGACCCTCGAGGCCAGCTCGTTCACCGACAGCCGGCCGTCGTCGACGAGCGCCGCCACGATACGCCGGTCGATGTCGTCGAGCGGTGGCGGCACGCTCGGGGGCTGGGCGGTCGACGGCACGCTGGGCATCATGCTTCCCCTGGCTCGGTGCGGCGCGAATCGGTCTGGACATTACGCGTCTGGCCAGAGATCCGTCTTGAATATGCCGCGAGTTCTTGAACAGATCGCTCGGCAGAGGCGACCATCGACGCATGGCAAGCCCGACCGTCGACAACGCCGCGGTCTACGACCTGCCCGCGGATCACCCCGGCGTGTCCGACCTCGCCTACCGCGCCCGGCGCGCCGCCATCGCCGAGGTGGGTCGCAGGTACCGCCGCGGCCAACCGATCCCCGACGTGGAGTACACGCCCGACGAGGACGAGGTGTGGCGTGTCGTCTCCCACGAGCTGGCCCGCAAGCACGAGAGGTACGCGTGCCGCGCCTACCGCGAGGGGGCGGCCGCCGTCACCCTGCCGACCGAGCGGGTGCCCCAGCTCCGCGAGGTCGACGCCCGCGTGCACGGCCTGACCGGGTTCCACATCGAGCCGGTGCCCGGGCTGGTACCGACGCGTGAGTTCTACGGCACGCTGGCCGAGCGCGTGTTCCGATCGACCCAGTACATACGTCACCACTCGGTGCCCTTCTACACCCCCGAGCCCGACATCGTGCACGAGATCATCGGGCACGCCAACATGCTCGGCAACCCGATCTTCGCCGACCTCTACGAGCTCGCCGGCCAGGCGTCGCTGCGGTCGCGCTCGGACGCGACGCTGGACTTCTTCTCGCGGGTGTTCTGGTTCACGATCGAGTTCGGCGTCGTGTGGGAGGACGGCGAGCTGCGCACCTACGGCGCCGGCCTGCTGTCGTCGTACGGCGAGATCGAGGTGTTCCGGGACGCCGAGATCCGGCCGTGGGACGTCGTCGCCATGGGCACCCTCGACTACGACATCACCCGGTACCAGCCGGTGCTGTTCGCCGCCGAGTCGTTCGAGCGCATGGTCGACGAGCTGAGCAGCTTCTTCGCCGGCTTCGACGACGACGACCACGCCCGCCGGCTGGCGGCCGCCGGTCGCTGACCCGCGGCGGCTTGCGCCGCGGGCGGCGGTGCCGCCAGGGTGACCGACCATGCCGCCCGCTCCTCCGCCCGCGCCCGCCCCGGCGCCCCGTCCGACGCCGACGATCGACGCGCTGCTCGCAGCCAACGACCGCTTCGCCGCGTCCTTCGACGCCGCCCGGGCGGGGTGCGACATCTCGTCGCCGCGCCCGACGCGGCGGGCCGCGGTCGTGACCTGCATGGACGCCCGCATCGACCTGTTCGCCGCCCTGGGGCTGGCGCTCGGCGAGGTGCACGTGATCCGCAACGCCGGCGGCGTCGTCACCGACGACGTGCTGCGGTCGCTCGTGCTCTCGCAGCGCAAGCTCGGCACACGCGAGGTCCTGATCGCCCAGCACACCGACTGCGGCCTGCACGGGCTCGACGACCAGGCGCTGCTCGCCGAGGTCGAGGCCGACGCCGGCGAGCGCCCGCAGTTCGTGTTCGGCGGCTTCACCGACCTCGACGCGTCGGTGCGGTCGTCGCTGGCCCGGGTGCGCGCCGCCGCGTTCGTCCCCCACCGCGAGGCGGTGCGTGGCTTCGTCTACGACGTCGCGACGGGGCGGCTGCGCGAGGTGACCTGAGCCGGCCGCGCCGCCCTGCGGCACACTGCACGCCGTGCCCGCGCCGATCACCGGACACTGCGCCCCCGGGCTCGACGCCGTCCGCCGGGCGTTCGCCGCCAACTTCGCCGAGCGGGGAGAGGTCGGCGCCGGCCTGTGCGTGATCGTCGACGGCGAGGTGGTCGTGGATCTCGCGGGCGGGTGGGCGGACGAGGCCCGGGCCCGGCCGTGGACGCCCGACACGCTCGTGGACGTCTACTCGGCGGGCAAGGCCGTCGTGTCGACGCTCGCGCTGCAGCTCGTCGACGACGGCCGCATCGCGCTCGATACGCCGATCGCCGACGTGTGGCCCGCGTTCGCCCACGGTGGCAAGCAGGGCGCGACCCTCGGGCACGTCCTGTGCCACCGGGCCGGAGTGCCGGCGATCCGCCAGCCGTTGACCGACGACGACCTGTGGGACTGGGACCGCATGGCCGCGGCGGTGGCGGCCACCGACCCCTGGTGGGAGCCCGGCGCGCGCCACGCGTACCACACGAACACCTTCGGCCACCTCGTCGGCGAGACCGTACGCCGGGTCTCCGGCGAGCTGCCGGGCGCCCGGCTGCGGGCCGTCGCCGCACCGCTCGGCATCGACCTCTGGTTCGGCCTGCCCGCCGAGCACCATGGCCGCTGCGCCGACGTGATCTGGGCGCCGGCGATCCCGGTGGAGCAGGTCGGCTACGAGGGGCTCGAGGGCGACGCCCGCATGCGCGCGCTGGCTCACTTCAATCCGCCCGGGTACTCGTCGATCGGGGTGGTCAACACCACCCCCTGGCGCTCGGCCCAGGTGCCGTCGACGAACGGGCACGGTTCGGCACGCGGGCTGGCGCGCTTCTACGCGGCACTGCTCGAGCCGGGTCGCCTGTTGTCGCCCGAGCTGCTCGCGCTCGCCACGCGGCCGCAGTCGACGGGACCGTGCCCGATCCTCGGCGAGGACGTGTCGTTCGGGCTCGGCTTCACCCCGACGAGCGAGCGCCGCCCGCTCGGGCCCAACCCGCGCAGCTTCGGCCACTTCGGCACCGGTGGCGCCCTGGGCTTCGCCGACCCCGACGCCGGGGTCGCCTTCGGCTACGTCATGAACCACGTCGTCCCCCGCTGGCAGAGCACCCGCAACCGGTCGCTCGTCGACGCGGTCTACGCGTCGCTGTGAGCGCCGCCGGCCGCGGCCGGCGGGACATCCGTCTCCGAGCCCGGCGCCGCATCCGCGACGCCTGGCGCCAGTGCGCGCGCCACGATCTGGCAGGGATGCACCGCTTCGACGCCCGCGGCGGCCAGGTGCAGGGCGCACCCCGGGTTGGCCGAGGCCACCACCGTCGCGCCCGACCGCTCGACGGCCGCCAGCTTGCGGTCGCGAATGGCGCCTGCCAGTTCCGGCTGGACCGCCGCGTAGGCCCCGCCCGCCCCGCAGCAGAGGCCCTCGTCGTCCAGCTCGACCAGCGAGGCGAACGGCGCGAGCACGGTGCGCACGGCCCCGTGTGCCCGCTGGACGTGGCGCAGGTGGCACGGGTCCTGCACGGCCACCGTGGGACGCGCCGCCCCGTCACCGCTGCTGGGGTGGTCGGCCGGGCCCTCGGTCAGCCGGTCGACTCGGTCGGTG
>DASTFE010000442.1:0-5883 GCA_035708905.1 Acidimicrobiales bacterium
CCGCCGCAGTCGCAGTCGTGCCAGCGGTTCTGCGGTCAGGTCGACTCGGCGTCGGCCTTCAGCTGCGCCAGGCCCTTCTCGAAGTCGGGGCCGATCAGCTTGTCCATCGACGTGAACACGCCCATGACCTTGGTCATGAACGTCTTGGGCCCCGTCATCGTCCAGGTGACGACGGTGGCGTCGCCGTCGGGACGCACGCGGAACACCGACGTGCTGCGGGACTTGAACGGCCGCAGGAACTGGACGTCGATCGACACGGCGTCGTCGGCCACGTCGACGATCTCCATGCGGCCCTTGCCCGCCTTGCGGTTGCCCTCCCACGCGTAGGCGGCACCGACGCCCGAGTCGGGCCCGCTGTAGGTGCGGCGCAGGGCGGGGTCGACGTCCTCCCACGGCGACCACGCGGGCCACCGGCGGAAGTCGACGATGCGCTCGAGCACCGCGGCAGGCGGCGCCTCGACCCGCTGCTGTCGCTCGACGGTGTACGTGCCGGAACCGCTCATCTGCTCCCCCATCGACGATGCGGGGGTCGAGGTTACCCACCCGCCGCGACCGGCCGAGGGATCGACCGGCGACCCGGCCGGGTAGGCCCGGAGCGTGACTGAACACGGTGACGCCGGCCGCCCCCGCCAGTGGGTCGCCCTGGCCGGGTTCGGGGCGGTCGTCGCGGCAGCGGCCGTCGGCGGCGCGCTCGTGGGCCCCCGCCGGCCGGAGACCATGCGCTGGTACCGGTCGCTCGCCAAGCCGCCGTTCCAACCGCCGGCCGCGGTGTTCGGGCCCGTGTGGACGGGGCTGTACGCAGCGATCGCCGTCTCGGGGTGGCGGGTCTGGCGCCGGCCCGACGGTCCCGAGCGCACCCGGGCGCTGCGCCTCTGGGGCGCCCAGATGGCGGCGAACGCCGCCTGGACCCCGCTGTTCTTCGGCGCCCGCAGACCAGGGCTGGCCCTGGGCGACCTGACGGCCCAGCTCTCCTCGACGGCGGGCTACACCGCGAGCGCCGCCCGCGTGGACGGGCCGGCCGCGGCGCTGATGGCGCCCTACCTGGGATGGACGGCGTTCGCGGGGCTGCTCAACGCCGAGATCCTCCGGCGCAACCGCTGACACCGGACGCCTGACACCGGGCGCCGGCCGGGCCGGCGACGCCGATCTGACCGCCCGGCCGAGGGGACCTCGCGGCCGCGCCAGAATGGCGGGACGGCCCTGCGCGCCACCACGACCGCAGCGGACGACGAAACCAGGAGCCACGATGTCTGCCGTCCGCGATCCCCGAGCAGTGCTGGGCCGCCTCCAGTCCGTGCTCGCCACGCTTCTCGCCCGCCTCCGTGCCGTGCTTTCCACCCTGGCCTCCCGCCTCCGCCCCGCGCTCGCCACGCTCCTGGGCCGCCTCCGGTCCACCTCGGCCACCCTGGCCTCCCGCCTCCGCCCCGCGCTCGCCACGCTGCTGGCTCGGGTACGTGCCGGGCTCCGCACGATCCCCGGCCACGTGCGCGCCCTGCCCGGCCGCCTCCGGCCTGCGCTCGCCGCGATCCCGGGCCGCCTGCGTGCACTGCCCGGCCAGGTGCGCAGCCTCCCCGGCCGGATGCAGCCGCTGGGCGACCGCCGGCACCGTCCCGTGCTGATCGCCGGCGTGGCGGTCCTGATCGTGGTGGCCCTGGCCGGGGCGGCCGTGGCCTGGGGCGGGGGCGGCAGCGAGACGGTGACGCTGCACGCGCTCGCCACGACCACCACCACGACGACCGTCCCGTCGACCACGACCACCACGCCCAAGGACGCGCCACCGCCCCGGGCCCCGCTGACCGGGTTGACCGGCGAGTTCCAGGGCCGGCTCGACCGGCCCGCCCTGGTCGTGAAGATCGACAACGTCGAGCTGGCGCGCCCGCAGTCGGGCCTGAACCAGGCCGACATCGTCGTGGAGGAACCGGTCGAGGGGAACCTCACCCGCCTCGCCGCCGTGTTCCACTCGACCGACGCCGCCTCGGTGGGCCCGGTCCGGTCGGTGCGCACCACCGACGTCGAGATGTTGCCGCTCTTCGGGCGGCCGCTCTTCGCCGCCTCGGGCGGCAACGCCGGCGTCATCCCCCAGCTCCACGCCGCCGACGTGGTCGACGTCGGCAACAACGTGTCGGGCCAGGGCTTCCACCGCTCGGGTGGGCGGCCCGCCCCGCACAACCTGTTCACGTCGACCCTCGCCCTCTACGGCAAGGCCCCCGAGTCGCCCCCACCGCCCGAGCCGCTCTTCTCGTACCTGGCCCGGGACGAGAAGCTGCCCGACGGCGCCATCCCCGTGGGCGGCGTCGCCCTGCGCTTCGGCGGGGGCGAGGTGTCGAGGTACACGTGGGACGGGCCCAGCGGCACGTGGCTGCGATCGCAGCGCGGCAGCCCGCACGTCGACGCCGGCGGGGTCAGGATCGCTCCCGAGAACGTGGTGGTGCTCGAGATCACCTACGACCACTCGGGCCAGGCAGGCCGGTCGGTGCCCCACGGCGAGACCGTCGGGCAGGGCCGCGCCCTCGTGCTCACGAGAGGACAGTCGGTCGAGGGCACCTGGAAGCGACCCCGACCGGGCGACCCGCTGACGCTCACCGGCCCCGGCGGCGCGGAGATGGAGCTGACGCCGGGGCAGACGTTCGTGGCGCTGGTGCCGCCGGGTGGCTGGTCGTACATCTGACACCGGCGACGCGGCGAACCCGGTCCGGTGGGGCCGTCGCCGGCGCCGGTGTCGGTGGCGTATTGGCGAGGATCTCGGTCCGGTGGCCCCGGGGCGATCGGGCCGACCATGATCGTCACGCCATGACGATGCTGCACGGCGCCACTGTCCGCTTGCGGCCGCCCGCTCCGGGCGACGTCCCCCGGCTGGCGGCGATCCGCCGGACGCCCGAGGTCCTCGGACGCTGGCTCGGCGGCGACGACCTCGTCGCCGCCGTCGAGCGCGACATCGCCGACCCGGACGTCACCGGCTACGTGATCGAGCTCGACGGGCAGGTGGTCGGGTGGATCCAGTGGGAGGCCGAGGACGATCCCGACTACCGGCACGCCGGCATCGACATCTACGTCGACCCCGCCGTCCACGGCCGGGGCGTCGGCTCCGACGCCGTGCGCACCCTGGCCCGGCACCTGATCGAGGACCACGGCCACCACCGGCTGGTCATCGATCCGGCGGCCGACAACGCCGCCGCCATCCGCTGCTACGCGAAGGTCGGGTTCCGCCCGGTGGGCGTCATGCGCCGCTACGAGCGCGGGCCCGACGGCACCTGGCACGACGGCCTGCTGATGGACCTGCTCGCCGACGAGCTGGCGGGCTGACCGGCCGACCCGCGGACCGGCCGACCCCCGGCCGGGTGCGGCCATCGCCCCGGCGAGGAACAGACCCAACCCTCCGGCCCGCCGGCGCCGGCCGGTTGGTCGGAACGTGCGCACCCGGGCCTAGCGTTTCGTCAATGGTGTCCCCCCGTCCTGCAGCCACGCGCGCCCCCGTCCGGTGTCGCTGACGGCGTCGGCGCTGCCCGGCCGGGTCGCGGCGCGCCTCGACGGCAACGGCCGCTACCCCCGGGCGGTGCTGCTGGTCGCCATCACCGGCCTGTTCGCCACGACCTTCCCCATCACCGTCCTGACGCTGGCCATCCCGACCATCGCCCGGGACTTCGGCACCAGCCAGGCGAGCCTCGCCTGGCTGATCACGCTGCCGATGCTGGCGTCGGCCCTGGCCCTGCCCGTCCTGGGCAAGCTGGGCGACCTCTACGGCCACCGCCGCGTGTTCCTGATCGGTTTCGCCCTCGCCACCGTGACCACCGCGCTGACCGCCACGGCCGCCAACCCCGCCCTGCTGATCGGTTGGCGCACGCTGACCCAGGTCGTCGGGGGCAGCACGATGCCCAGCTCGCTGGCGCTCATCAACTCGGTCCACCACGGCAAGGCCCGCGCCCGGGCCATGGGCTGGTGGTCGATGACCGCGGCCGGCGCCCCGGTGATCGGGCTGACCGTGGGCGCCCCGGTCATCGACGCGCTGGGCTGGCAGACGCTGTTCCTGCTCCAGTCGTGCCTCATGGTGGTGCCGGTGCTCACCTCGTGGCTGGTGCTGCGCGAGACCCCGCGGCGCGACGCCACCTTCGACGTCGCCGGCGCCGTCGCCCTGGCCGTCGGGGTCGGGCCGCTGCTGCTGGGCGTCAGCCAGGCGCCTGAGTGGGGGCTCGCCAGCCCGGCCGTCGCCGCCTGCGCCGCGCTCAGCGCCGCGGGCCTGGCGACGTTCGTGGCGGTCGAGCGGCGGGTGGCCGCGCCGCTCGTCCCGCTGGAGTTCTTCCGCCACCGCGACGTCGCCTCGTCGCTGGCCAGCGGCTTCTTCACCGGCGCGGCGTACATGGGCGGGTTCTTCGTCGCCAGCCTGCTGCTGGTCGAGCAGTTCGGCTACTCGCTGAGCAGCGCGGTGCCGATCCTGGCGATCCGGCCCGCGCTCTTCGCCCTCTTCTCGCCCGTCGGCGGCCGGCTCGCGGGCCGGGCGGGCAGCCGGGCGGCCACGATCGCCGGCGCCTCGGCGCTCGCCGTGGGGATGGCCGGTCTGGCGGCCGGCTCGGCGGCCGACGCGCTGGTGGTCGTCGTGGCCGTGGGCTTCCTCGGCCAGGGCGTCGGCTTCGGGCTGCTGCGCCCGGCCATCACCACCGCCCTGGCCGACGCCGTCGACGAGCGCGACCTGGGCATGGCCGGCGCGGCCGAGCGCCTGACCGGCCAGGTGGGCGTCGCCTTCGGCATCACCATCCTGGCCACCGTGTACGGGGGCGACGTGGACCGCTTCGCGCCCGCGTTCGCCGTCGGCGCCGTGTTCGCCGTGATCGGCACGCTGGCCGCGCTCGGCATGCGGCGGCATGGGCAGGACGTCCGGCGCGTCGGCGGGAGCGACCGCGCCCACGAGCCGGACGCCGACGGCGCCGGGCCGTTCGTGCCGGTGGCGGAGCAGCCCCGGTAGGGACCGCCGACGGCGGCCCGAACGCGTTCCTGCCGCGGGATCTGGGGCTCCGGCAACGGATCCCGCGGCAGGAACGCGTCGGTGGGTCAGAGGTACGACCAGCCGCCCGCCGGGGGCAGCTCGAGGAACGTCTGCCCCGGGGTCAGCTCGATCGCCTCGCCGTCGGCGCCGGTGAGCGTCAGCGGGTCCTCGAGGCTGGGTCGGGACCAGGTGCCCTCGACCGCGTGCCCCTGGGTCAGGACGACGGCCCGGCCCTCACCCGAGAGCTCGCCGTGCGGGACCGACCGGCCGGACTGGCCCGACGTGTCGTAGGTGATCTCCAGCACGACTACGTTCTCGGGCGCGAGCTGGACGCCGTCGGTGTCGACGTGCGGGGTGCCCCGCTGGTCGCGCAGCCAGGTGCCGCTCGCCTCGTCCCAGGTGAACCGCGACACCTCGGGCCCGCCGAAGCTCAGCGCCACACCCCCCACCGGAGTGGCGCTCTCGGGCAGGGCCTCGCCCTCGTCCAGGTACGCGAACAGCGGCTCGGGCGGCGGGGGCGACTCGGGCGCCTTGTCGTACAGCGCGGGCGTCGACGTGAACAGGTTGTGCGGTGCGCGCCGGTCACCGCTGCGGGCGAAGCCCTCGCCCGACACGTTGTGGCCGATGTCGACCACGTCCGCGTCCGCGAGCTGGGCGAGCACCGAGGCGTTGCCACCGGAGGAGGCGAACAGGGGGCGGCCGAACAGCGAGGCGAGCTCGATGTCGGTGGTGCGCGTCGACCGCACGGGCCCGACGGGGTCGGCGTCGGTCGAGTGGAAGACGGTGGCGAGGCGGCTGAGGTTGCCCTCGACCTGCTCCTCGATCACGATGTCGGCCCGGTCGAGGCCGGCCGGGGGCCGGGCCTCCTCGACGTTGTCGATCTTCACGAACAGCGCGGGGCGGTC
>DASTFE010000443.1:0-2293 GCA_035708905.1 Acidimicrobiales bacterium
AACCTGGCCGTGTACTTCGCCCTGCTCGAGCCGGGTGACACCGTGCTCGGGCTGCGGCTCGACCAGGGCGGCCACCTCACCCACGGGTCGCCGGTCAACGCCAGCGGCAAGCTGTACCACTTCGTGTCGTACGGGGTGACCCCCAGCGACGAGCGCATCGACCTCGACCAGGTGCGCGACCTGGCCCGCGAGCACCGGCCCAAGCTGATCGTCACCGGCGCCACGGCCTATCCCCGCATCATCGACGCGGCGCCGTTCCGTGCCATCGCCGACGAGGTGGGGGCGCTGTTCATGTTCGACGCCGCCCACATCGCCGGCCTCATCGCGGGCGGCGCGCACCCCAACCCGGTGCCCCACGCCGACGTCGTCACCTTGACCACCCACAAGACCCTGCGCGGGCCGCGGGGCGGCTGCATCCTCGCCCGGTCCGAGATCGGTGCCCAGATCGACAAGTCGGTGTTCCCCGGGCTGCAGGGCGGCCCGCTCGACCACGTCATCGCCGCCAAGGCCGTCGCCTTCCACGAGGCCGCCACGCCCGAGTTCACCGACTACGCCCGCCAGATCGTGGCCAACGCCGCCGCGCTGGCCGAGGGCCTGGCCGGTCACGGCCTGCGGCTCGTGTCGGGCGGCACCGACAACCACCTCATGCTCGTCGACCTGCGCAGCTTCGATCCCGAGCTGTCGGGCAAGAAGGCCCGGCTGGCGCTCGACCGGTCCGGCATCAGCCTCAACGAGAACACCGTGCCCGACGACCCCCGGCCGCCGTACATCACCAGCGGCCTGCGCATCGGCACGCCCGCCGTCACCACCCAGGGCATGCGCGAGCCCGAGATGGCGCAGGTGGCCGAGCTGATCCACCGGGTGCTGGTCGGCCGCGGCGACGACGCCGAGATGGCCGCGGCGCGCGACGAGGTCGTCGCGCTCTGCTCGAAGTACGCGCCCTACCCGGCGTGACGCCCAACCGGGGGCCGGCGCGGTGATCGGCTACATCGCGGTCATCGCCTCGGCCTTCGTCGTCAGTCTGGGGTCGATGCCGCTGCTGCGGTCGCTGTCGTTCCGGGTCGGCGCCGTGGTGCACCCCGACGCCCGGCGGGTCCACACCCGGCCCACGCCCCTCCTCGGCGGCGCCGGCATCGTGGCCGGGGTGCTGGTCGGGTTCGGGGTGGGGTGGCTCACCGGCGAGTTCAAGCCGGTGTTCCGCACCATCGCCCCGCCCCTCGGCGTGGTGCTGGCCACCCTCACGATGTACGCGGTCGGCCAGCTCGACGACCTGCGCGAGGTGTCCGCGCCGGCCAAGACGGCCGGGTCGGTGCTGGCCGGCAGCGTGCTGGCCATCTCGGGCGTGGCGATCCTGTTCTTCCGGGTGCCGTTCGTGGGGCTGGTCGCCCTGCCGCCCGACCTGGTGCCGCTCATCACGGTGCTGTGGGTGGTGGGCATGGCGCAGGCGATCAACCTCATCGACGGGCTCGACGGCCTGGCGGCCGGCGTGGTCGCCATCGGCGCAGGCGCCATCCTGCTGTTCGCCGAGCACCTCGACAACGCGGACTCGATCATCAGCGACGACAACATCGGCGCGCTGATCGCCGCCTGCGTGGTGGGCGCGTGCCTCGGCTACCTGCCGTTCAACTTCCACCCGGCCAAGATCTTCATGGGCGACGCCGGGGCGCTGACGCTCGGCCTGCTGATGGCGGCGTCGACCATCGCCATCGGCGGCAACACCGACGCCGAGGTGCGGGGCCAGACGTTCTTCTTCTTCGCCCCGCTGTTCCTGCCGCTCGTCATCCTCGGGGTGCCGATCGTCGACACGGTGTGGGCGCTGCTGCGGCGGGCCAAGGGGCGGGCCGGGCTCACCATGGCCGACAAGAACCACCTGCACCACCGGCTGATGCGGCTGGGGCACGGGCAGCGCCGGGCGGTGCTGATCCTGTGGACGTGGACGGCGCTGCTGTCGGCCGCGGTGCTCGTGCCGGTGTACACCGGCAACGGCCTCGGCGTGGTGCCCCTGGCGGTCGCCGCGCTCGGGCTGCTGCTCTACACGCTGTTCGCCCCCGGCTGGGCGGCCCGCCGGGCCGAGCCCCTGCCGGCGGCTGCCGTCCTCGCCGCCGACGGCGAGGCCGCACCGCCGGCGCCGAGCGGTCCGGCCGGGCCGGTGCCGGGTGGCCGGACCGCGCCGCCGCCCGCTGCGCCGGCCCCGCCCGGCGGGCCCGGGCCCTCCCGTCGTCCGGTGCCTCCCGTTCCGCCCGCGGCGGCGCGGCGGTCGCCGTCGCCCCGGCGCTGACCCGGGCGCGCTCGG
>DASTFE010000444.1:0-5164 GCA_035708905.1 Acidimicrobiales bacterium
GTGCCAGTGGGCCGCGTCGTGCAGCGCCGGGGCAGCGGCGAGCAGGTCGTCGAGCGAGCTGGCGGTGACCGCAGCGATCGGGCGGGCAGCGGCCGGCTCGTCGCCGGCGACGGCGTCGGGTCCCGCAGCCGCGACCCGATCGGCGCGGACCGCGCCGGCCGACCCGCCGCCGACCCGGTCGGCGCCCACGACGAGGGTACCGTCCGCCCGGTGGACGGCGGCGGGTCGCCCGTGGACGCGGGCGTGGGCGGCCGCCATGAGCGCGGCCACGTCGTCCGCCGGCACGGGCACGACGCGCACGCCGGGCAGCGGTCGCCCGTACACGGCGTCGACCCCGGCCGCCCGCAGGGTGCGGGCGACCAGGCGCCCGACCGTCATCCGCGGCCCGGCCACGGTCACGTCGGCCGGGAATCGCGGGGCAGGCCCAGGGCCCGCTCGCCGATGAGGTTGCGCTGGATCTGCTCGGTGCCCCCGCCGATCCGTGACGACCACTGGCCGAGGAACATGTCCTGCAGGCGGCCGTAGCCGTCGTGGCCGGCGGCGCCGGGCTCGCCGCCCTCGAGCAGGCCGTCACCGCCGAGCGCCCGGATGGCGACGTCGCCGAGGCGGGCCATGAAGAGCGACGCGCCCAGCTTGACCGTGCTGGCCTCGGGACCGACGGGCGCCCCGGACCGCACGGCCGCGGCGACCCGGTCACCCAGGTACCGCAGCACGGTGCCCCGCACGTGCAGGTCGGCGAGGTGCTGGCGGACCGCGGGGTCGCCCGCCCGGCCCGACCGGCGCGCCGCGGCGACGACCTCGGCGACGTGATCGGCGACGTTCATCGACCCGATCATCATGCGCTCGGCACCGAGGGTGGTGCGGGCGACCGTCCACCCGTCGCCCACCCCGCCGACGACGCAGTCGTCGGGGATGCGCACGGCGTCGAGGTGCACCTCGTTGAAGTGCGCTGCCCGGTTGATCTGCACGAGCGGCCGCACCTCGACCCCCGACGCGGCCATGTCGCACAGCAGGTAGGTGATGCCGTGGTGGCGGCGGGACCCCGGCTCGGTGCGGGCCAGCAGGATGGCCCGGTCGGCGGCGACGGCCCCGCTGGTCCACACCTTCTGGCCGGTGACCACCCACGCGTCGCCGTCGCGCACGGCCCGGGTGCGCAGGCTGGCCAGGTCGGAGCCGGCGTCGGGCTCGGAGAAGAGCTGGCACCAGATCTCGTCGCCGCGGCGGATGGCGGGCAGGAACCGCCGCTGCTGCTCGGGTGTGCCGTGGGCCATGAGCGTCGGCCCCACCATCAGCGTCGCCACCTGGAACAGCCCCGTGGGGGTGGCGTAGCGCGCCTCCTCCTCGTGGACGACCCGCGCCATGGCCGCCGGCAGGCCCCGGCCGCCGTGGGCCTCGGGCCAGGTGGGCACGCTCCAGCCGCCGAGGTCGAGCTCGCGCTGCCACGCCCGGGCGGCGGTGGCCTGCTCGGCGGTGTCGACCATGCGGACGTGGCGGCGGGCGGGGCCGAAGCGGGCGGCGTGCTCGGCCATCCAGGCCCGGACCTCGGCCCGCAGCGCGGCCTCGACCGGAGTGTCGTCGGCGCCCACGCTGCCCTCCCCCGTCGGCCGCCGGCAGCCGGGCGTCCCGGTGCCGTGAAGTCGCGTTCAGGCTACTGAACGAAGGCCCGCTCGACCAGCGCGTGCAGCTCGACGAGCGGCAGGCGCTCGTCCGTCCCGGGGGTGTCGGCGACCACGGCGGGGTCGAGGGCCTGGTACGACGACATCAGCCCCGAGAACAGGCGGGCGAGCACCTCGGGGTCGCCGGGGCGGAACTCGCGGGTCGCCTGCCCGCGCCGGAACAGGTCGGCCTGCAGCCGCATCGACTCGTCGTAGTTGGCCGACATGACCGCGTCGATCTCGCGGTCGTCGGACATCATCGTGGCGCTGGAGTAGCGCAGGTAGAGGCGACCGAAGCGGGGGTGCTGGCGGAAGAAGCCGATCTCGAAGTCGACGAGGCGGTGGAGCTGCTGGGTGGGCGTGCCCTCGTCGCGCAGGGCGGCCCGCAGGCCGGGCATGAACTCGTCGCCGCGGCGCACGAAGATCTGGCGGAACAGGTCGTCCTTGTTCTCGAAGAACGAGTAGACCGACCCGACCGAGAACTCGGCCAGCTCGGCCACCTCCTTGAGCGTGGCCTGGTGGAAGCCCTTCCGCCCGAACACCTCCTCGGCGGCGTCGAGCAGCTGGGTGCGGCTGAGGCCCTGGTGCTGCAGCCGCCGCTGCTCGCGCCGGCTCGTCCCGCCACTCGTCGGCGCGCTCGCAGCCCGTGCCATCCCGGCGATCCTACGTGGTACCGATGGCTTGAACCGGCATTCAGCGACTTCGGCGCTGGTCGTCGAGCTGCTCCGACCCTCACACGTCACGGGCCTGCAGCAGAGCGCCGGCCGCGGCGACGCACAGCGCCGTGTAGCCGGCCACCACGGCCAGCGACGGCCACGCGCCCAGGCTGCCGACCACCTCGGGCGCGGCGTCCGAGGTCTGGGTCATCTTCTCCAACGCCGAGGTGGGGGACGCGCCCGCGACCCACCGCTGGGCGTCGCCCAGCACCGGCGCGACCAGGGGCGGCACCAGCGCCACGCCGACGACGGCGGCGATCGCACCGGCCGAGTGGCGCAGCACGGCGCCGACGGCCACCCCGAGCACCGCCAGCGCGGCGAGGCCGGCCGCCACCCCGATCAGGGCGGGGAAGGGGTCGCCCGGTGCGTAGCCGTCGCCGGCCAGCAGCACCGACCCGATCGCCAGGGCCGCCCCGGCCGACGCCAGCCCCGCCACGAACACCGAGGCGCCGACCACGAGCGCCTTGGCAGCGAGCACGGTCTCCCGGCGGGGGAGGGCGGCGAACGTGGTGCGGGCCGTGCCCGTGCTGTACTCGCCCGTCACCACGACGGCCCCGAAGGCGGCCGCCACGAGCTGGGCCGCCGGGGCCGCGGTGAGGCTGCCGCCGAGCACCGTGTCGTCCGGCTGCAGGCTGCCGGTCAGGCCGACGAACACCGCCATCACGGGCGTCACGGCGGCGAAGGCGACGAACGTCCAGGCCAGCGAGCGAGCGGTGGTGGCCTTGACCGCCTCGGCCGCGACGGCCCGCCGCAGGACGCCGAGCCGCTCACGACGCACGGCGCTCGCCCCGGAACTCGACGCTGGTGCCGGTCAGGGCCGTGTAGACGTCCTCGAGCGACGACCGCCGAGGGGTCAGCTCGTGCAGCACCACCCCGTGGCGGGCGGCCAGGGTGCCGACGTCCTCGGCGCTGAGCCCCGCCACCTCCCATGTGTCACCGCTGGCCTCGACGGTGGCGCCGGCTCGGGCCAGCACCGGGCCGAGCGCGTCGCCGTCCGGCGTGCGCACCCGGGTGAGCGGGCGCGAGTTGCGCTCGATCAGGTCGTCGATCGGCGTGTCGGCCACGAGCCGGCCGCGGCCGATCACCACCAGGTGGTCGGCCGTGAGCTGCATCTCGCTCATCAGGTGGCTGGACAGCAGCACCGTGCGCCCCTCGGCGGCGTGCTGCCGCAGCAGACCCCGGACCCAACGGATCCCCTCGGTGTCGAGGCCGTTGACCGGCTCGTCCAGCATCAGCACGGGCGGATCGCCGAGCAGGGCGGCAGCGATGCCGAGCCGCTGGCGCATGCCGAGCGAGAAGCCGCCCACCCGGCGGTGGCCCGCGGCGGCCAACCCCACCGTCTCGAGCACCTCGTCCACCCGCCCACCGTCGATGCCGTTGGAGACCGCCAGCCATCGGAGGTGGTCACGGGCCCGGCGCCCGGGATGCACCGCGCCGGCGTCGAGCAGCGAGCCGACCTCGCGCAGCGGCGCCCGCAGCGCCCGGTAGCGGCGGCCCCCGATCGTCACGGAGCCGGCCGTGGGGGTGTCGAGCCCGAGCGCCAGCCGCATCGTCGTCGACTTGCCGGCGCCGTTGGGTCCGAGGAAGCCGGTCACGCGGCCCGGTCGCACCCGGAAGGTCAGGCGGTCGACGGCGAGCGTGTCGCCGTAGCGCTTGGACAGGTCGGTCACCTCGATCATGCCGGCGACCGTACGGCCGGCACGGCTCGGCGGAATCCGCCCGTTGGAGGCGCGAGGTACTACGGGCGGAGGCCCGTCTCGTAGGCGAAGACGACGAGCTGCGCCCGGTCGCGCAGCGACAGCTTGGTCATGGCCCGGCTCACGTGCGTCTTGGCGGTGAGCGGGCTCATGAGCAGCGCCGCGCCGATCTCCTCGTTCGACAGGCCCCGCGCCACCAGCGTCACGACCTCGCGCTCGCGCTCGGTGAGCAGTCCGAGGCGCTCGGGCGCCACCGGCGCCGGCCCCCGTCGGGCGGTCGCCTCCTCGATCACCCGCCGGGTGACGGCCGGCGCCAGCAGGCTGTGCCCGGCCGCCACGGTCCGCACCGCCGACCGCAGGTCGTCGGGCTCGACGTCCTTGAGCAGGAAGCCGCTGGCCCCGGCGCGCAGCGACTCGAACACGTACTCGTCCAGCTCGAAGGTGGTGAGGACGAGCACCCGGACGCCGTCGAGGTGCTGGTCGCCGACGATGCGCCGGGTGGCCTCCAGCCCGTCGACCGCCGGCATGCGGATGTCCATCAGCACCACGTCGGGCCGCCGGGCCCGGGCGACGGCCACGGCCTCGTCGCCGTCGGCCGCTTCCCCCACGACCTCGATGTCGTCGGCCAGGTCGAGCAGGGACCGGAAGCCGGCCCGCACGACGGGCTGGTCGTCGGCGACGACGACCCGCAGGGCCCGCCGGCCGCTCACGCCGTCCCGTCGACCGGCTCGACGACCTCGACGGCGCCCTGTCCGACGGCCTCCAACGCCTCCACCGCGTCGTGCGTCGCGACAGCGCCGTCGGGGTCGACCGGAAGCACCGCCAGCACCCGGAACCCGCCGGCGGGTCCGCGGCCGTGCTCGACCCGACCGCCCACGGCCGCCGCCCGCTCCTGCATCCCGATCAGCCCGAAGCCGCGCCCATCCCCCGTGGGGCCGCGCCCGTCGTCGGCGACCTCGACCACCAGCGCACCGCCGGCCCGGCGCAGCGACACGCGGGCCCGGCGGGCCTGCGCGTGGCGGATGACGTTCGTGACGGCCTCCTGGGCGATGCGGTAGGCGGCCAGCTCGACCATGGGCGGCAGGTCGCCGACGCC
>DASTFE010000445.1:0-19244 GCA_035708905.1 Acidimicrobiales bacterium
GTCATCGCCCGCGCCGAGTCCAACACGGTCGACGAGCTCGGCAAGATGGTCGTCAGCCGGGTCCAGATGATCGAGGGCATCACCCGCACGCTCACCTGCCCGGTCGTCCACCTCTAGGAGGGCGGCCGCCGGCGGTCAGCGGGTCGGGCCGATCACCATGGCGCGGATCGCCAGCCCCATCAGGAACAGGCCACCCAGCCCGTAGAGCAGGTACCGGTGGGCCTCGAGCTGCTGCCGGTAGCTGTAGATGATGCCCACGGCGGCCAGGGCCACGAAGCCGTAGAACATGTGGAACTGCGGCGCCTCGCGGTCCTGCCGGGTCACCAGCAGCACGCCCAGGATCACCTGGCCCACGATGGTCAGCTCGGCCGCCGCGGTGAACCACCACAGCGCCCGGTGGCGCCAGGCGGGCAGCCAGTGGGCCCCCAGCGCCCACAGGCCGGCGGCCGCGTTCGAGATGACGACGACCCACGCCAGCGAGACGTGGGCGTCATGGAGGTCCACCCCGCGGTGCGGGAGTCAGGCGCCGCCCGGCGAGCTGGTCGAGACCTCGTACGACCACAGCTCGCTCGACACGGAGACGGGGCCGCCCTGGGGGTGGGGCCGGTCGGTGCCCTGGTGACCGTGGCCGAAGGCCGGGCTGCTGACCCAGGCCTGGAACGCCTCTTCGTCACGCCACCGCGTGACCACCAACCAGGTCGTGCGGCCGTCGGTGGGCTTGAGCAGCTCGAAGCCCTCGAAGCCCTCCTGGTCGTCGACCGCGCCGGCGCGGGCGGCGAAGCGCTTGCCGAGCTCGTCGCCCGACCCCTCGGGCACGGTGATGGCGTTGATCTTGATGACCGTAGGAATCTGCCCACACTCCTCGTGATGGTTGCCACGGCGACGCTAGCCATCGTCGGGTCGACGCAGCCATCGCAAGCGCGCCGGCCAGCCGCCACGCGCGCCCACGACCGTCGTTTCGGCTGCGCCGTCGCCGGGTACGGATGTACGGCGGACGGGACACCGACGGGGAGGTGTCCTTCGATGCGACCGCTGCACCGCCATCTCGACGAAGCGGCACGAGCGAGCCCCGACGATGCTTCGGCGGGCCGGTCATGACGTCCCCGCTCGAGCTCTCCGGTGCCGCCGGCGAGCCGTACCGAGGGGCACCGCCCCGAGCGCCCGTCGCCCGACGGCCGAAGCACGACCGCAGATCCGGCGATCGGCGACGATCGGGCACGGCGGCGAGCGCCGGGGTGCACCGGGCGCAGGATCGCCTCTGGGCCGGAGCGCCACGGGCCGGAGTCATGGAGCGTGACGGCGTGATGATCGTGACACCGCTCGGGACGCTGCGTGACCCGTTGCCTGCGACGCTGGTCGACCAGGTCGAGGCGTCGGCGCGCCGGCCGGTGATCGTCGACCTGAGCCAGATCACGCTGGTGTCGGCCGTGCCGGTCATGGGCCTGGCCGGGTGGGTCCTCGGCGCCAGCCACGAGCCCGACCAGTGCTGTGTGGTCTGCCCTCGTCCGACCGCCCGGGCACTTCTGCAACGGTGGCACGTCACCCGATGCCTGGCGATCTTCGGGTCGGTCGGTGATGCGCTGCAGGCCCGCCGCTTCGCCGACGAGGGCTTCGGGCAGGGCTGGCATCCCGCGACCGCGGCTACGAGCCACCGGCGACTCGGCTGGCCGGCCGGGTGACCGCCCGGACGGGCGTTCCGACCGCTCGGTCAGGTGGCGACGGCCGGACCGCCACCGGCACCCGGCACCCCGGGCCCACCCCGCCGGTCAGCCGCCGAGGCGACGGTGCCGGCGTTCGAGCCACATCAGCGCCTCGCGCCGGCTGAGCCCGCTGAGCTCGCGCTCATGGGCCGCGACGAAGGTCACCACCGCGGCCTCGTCGACCTTCGTGTGCTCGCGCAGCGCCCAGCCGATCGCCTTGCGGACGAAGAAGTCGGGGTGGTCGGCCCGGGCCAGGCAGGCAGCGAACAGCCAGTCGGCGTCGCGCTGGGCCTTCCACCGGTTCATGTGGAGCAGCGCGGCGCGGATCAGCCACAGGTCGTCGCCCGCGAGCCAGCCGTCCATGCGGGCCCGCAGCTCCGGATGGTGGCGCACCAGGTCACCGACGGCATGGGTGGCGAGCGAATCGACCGTGTCCCACCAGGCCTTCGCCGTCAGCAGCGCCTCGACGGTGTCGACGAACCCGACGGTCGCCGCCGGGCGCCGTGGCGGCGAGCCCGCGTGCCGGTTGACCAACGTGCAGGCCACGTGCTGGTGCTCGCGCTCGGGCCGCCGCCACAGCGCGTGCGCGGCCTCGACGACGACGGCCTCGGGCAGCCACCGGGGCAAGCCTGCCGTCGCCGCCCGCCAGGCGTCGCGCTGCTGCGCCGCCGGCACGCCGAGGAAGGCGAACCGGTCACGCATGTACCGGGCCATCGGGCCGGCGCGACCGGGATCGGCCCGGGCGGCCAGCTCGGCCGCGAGGCGGTCGGCGAGCTCGGTGCCCTCGATCGGTTCCCCCGCCACGGCCACCGCGGTCAGCGGTCGGCGACCTCGAGGCCGGCGAACACGTCGTCGTCGCGGTGGCCGGGCGACACACCCCGCCGGATGAAGTACTCGGTACCCATCGAGTCGCGGAACTCGGGGAACGGCATCGCCAGGAAGGGAGCGAGGTCGCCGACCTGGGTCTCGTGGGCCCGCATGGCCGCGAGCTTGCGCTCGGCCCAGGGGCGCACGTCGACACGGGTTGTGATCAGCTCGTCGGGCATGCCGAACACCTGGTCGGGGTCGTCGAGGTCGGGCACGTCGTCCCACGTCATGTCGCCGGCGGCCACCGCGCGCTCGATGAAGTTGCGGATGCTGTCGCGGCTGATCGTCGCCTCGAGCACCTGCGGGGTGCCGGCCACGGCCGCGGCCCGTACCCCGACCCGGTGGACCTGGAGGTGGTCGGGGTGCCCGTAGTTGCCGTTCTCGTCGTAGGTCAGCAGCACGTCGGCCGCCTCGTCGCGCAGGATCGCCGCCAGCCGGTGCGTCGCCTCGGCGAGGTCGGCCTGCCAGAACGAGCCCGGGTGCTCGTTGTCGGGCGTGCCCATCATGCCCGAGTCGCGGTAGCCGAGGAACTCGACGCGGTGCACCCCCAGTGCCGCGGTCGAGCGCATCACCTCGCGGTGCCGGCGTTCGACCAGCGGCTCGCCCGGCGCCAGCAGGCCGTCGGGCGACTCGCCCAGCTCGCCGCGGGTGGCGTACACGACCACCACGCGGTGGCCGTCGTCGACGGCCTTGGCCAGGGTGCCACCGGTGGTGATGCACTCGTCGTCGGGATGGGCGTGGAAGGCGACCAGGGTGGGCATCGCCCACGGTCCTACCACGCGACGCGGCCGGATCCCGACCGGTTTGCCGTCCGATCTCAGCCGCGGGCCGTAGGACCAGCGCGGAGAGGCGCGTCCTCAGGCGCCACGGTGGTCAGTGTCGTCGGGAGCCCTCACTGCGGTGCTGGTGGTCACCGCCACGTCGCGAGCTCTCGGGGCTGTGGTGAACGCCCTGTTCGCTCGGGCTCTTGGCCAGGTCGCTCCAGGTGGGGAAGCGCCAGTCGACCGGTCCCTTCAGCTCGCGCACGGCCCGGCACCGCCCCGTGCCGTCGCTGGTGACCAGGTCCAGCACCTCGGCGGCGATGGTGGACGGGTCGAGCAGCGGGATGCCGGCGCTGCGGGGGTCGGCACCACCGAGCGCCTCGACCGTCATGGGTGTGTCGACCACGCCCGGGCACACGGCGTCGATGGAGATGCCGTCACCGGCCAGGCTGGGCGCCACCGCCCGGACGAAGCCGCCCACCGCCTGCTTGGTGAGCGTGTAGAGGGGGTTGGGCTCGAAGGCCACGATGGCGGCGGCCGATGCGGTGACCACGATGGCCCCGCCCCCGGCGGCCCGCAGGGCGGGCACGACCGCCCGCGTGCCCAGCACGACGCCCGTGATGTTGGCGTCGATCGTGCGCCGGTAGACGTCGAGGGGCAGCTCGTCGATCGGGCCCGTGTGGCCGTACACGCCGGCGTTGAGGTGCGCGACGTCGAGGCCGCCGGGATCGACGGCCGCCAGCACCCGGTCCCACAGGGCCGGGTCGGCGACGTCGCCGGCGACCGCCACGCCACCGACCTCGGTCGCCGCGGCCGCCGCGGCCGGCCCGTCCCGGTCGACGGCCACCACCGTCGCGCCCTCTGCGGCGAACAGGCGGACCGCGGCCCGGCCGATGCCCGAGCCCGCGCCGGTGACGACGGCGGTCCGCCCCTCGAGCCGCACGCGCCCGGCCCTCGCTACGCCACCGCGCCGGCGGCGCGCAGCTTGGCCAGGCGGTCGGCGTCGAAGCCCGCCTCGGTGAGCACCTCGTCGGTGTGCTGGCCCGCGTGTGCCGGCGGGCGGCGGATCGCGCCGGGCGTGCGGCTGAACCGGGGAGCCGGGCCGGGCTGGGTGATGCCGGCCACCTCGACGAAGGTGCCCCGCTCGACGTTGTGGGGATGCTCGATCGCCTCGGGGATGGCGAGCACCGGCGCGAAGCACACGTCGCTGCCCTCCATCAGCTCGCACCACTCGTCACGGGTCTTCGAGCGGAAGATCGCCGCGAGCCGCTCCTTCAGCGCCGGCCACTGCGACCGGTCGTTCTGCCAGGGCAGGTCCTCGCCCTCGAGGCCGGTGAGCCGCAGCAGCTCGGCGTAGAACTGGGGCTCGATCGAGCCGATCGACACGTACGTGCCGTCGGCCGTCTCGTAGACGTCGTAGTAGTGGGCCCCGGTGTCGAGCATGTTGGTGCCCCGCTCGTCGTTCCAGATGCCCATCGCCCGGAACGAGTGCGTCATCGTCATCAGCGACGCGGCGCCGTCGACCATGGCCGCGTCGATCACCTGGCCCTGGCCCGAGCGCTGGGCCTCGAGCAGGGCGGCGACGACGCCGAAGGCCAGCATCAGGCCGCCGCCGCCGAAGTCGCCCACCAGGTTGAGGGGCGGCACGGGCGCCTGCCCCCGGCGCCCGATGGGCTCGAGCGCACCGGCCAGGGCGATGTAGTTGATGTCGTGGCCGGCCGCCGGCGCGTACGGGCCCTCCTGGCCCCAGCCCGTCATGCGGCCGTAGACCAGTCGTGGGTTGCGGGCCAGGCAGTCGTCGGGGCCGATGCCGAGGCGCTCGGTCACGCCGGGGCGGAAGCCCTCGATCAGCGCGTCCGCCCGCTCGACCAGCGTGAGCACCACCTCGACGCCGTCGGGGTTCTTGAGGTCGACGCCGATCGAGCGGCGGCCGCGGGCCAGCAGGTCGGCGGGCGGGCGCTCGGGGTCGCCGCCCTGCACCGCCTGGGCGCGGTCGACGCGGATGACGTCCGCCCCCATGTCGGCCAGCATCATGCCGCAGTACGGACCTGGGCCGATGCCCGCGATCTCGATGACCGTGATTCCGGCGAGGGGGCCCATGGCGCTCCTGTCGATCTGGGGGTTCGGGGAGAGGTCAGTGCCGGGCGGCGTGCTCGGTCACCGCGTCGATCAGCCGGGGCCACAGCGGCGGGGCGAGGTCGTGCCCCATGCCCTCGAGGACCAGCAGGCGCGCCCCGGGGACGACCTCGGCCGTGCGCTCGCCGCCCGACGGTTGCACGAGCGTGTCGGCGGTGCCGTGGATGACCAGCGTGGGGACGTCGACGCGTGCCAACGCGGCGGACCGGCTGCCCGAGGCGAGCACGGCCGCCATCTGGCGGGCGGTGCCGCGGGGGTCGTAGCCGCGGTCCCACGCCTCGCCGGCGACCTGCCGCACGCGCTGCTCGTCGTAGAGGCCCGGGCTGCCCCAGATACCGGCGTTGCGCACGGCGGCGTCCTGGTACTCGTCGCGGGTGCGGGCCGCGGGGCCGAACAGCGCGGCCCGCGCCTCGCGGGACGAGCCGCCGACGTCGGTGTCGCCGGTGGTCGACATGATCGACGTGAGGGTGCGCACCCGGTGCGCGTGCTCGACGGCCATGGTCTGCACGATCATGCCGCCCATCGACACGCCGACCAGGTGGGCGCGGTCGACGTCCAGGTGGTCGAGCAGGCCGGCGGCGTCGGCCGCCATGTCGGACAGCAGGTACGGCACCTGCGGCGCCTCGCCGGCTCCGGTGGCCCGCATGGCTGCGAGCACGTCGACCGGCTCGTCGATGCGCGACGACCGGCCCGTGTCGCGGTTGTCGAAGCGCACGACGTGGAAGCCCCGCTCGGCGATGCCGCCGCACAGCTCGGACGCGAAGCTGATCATCTGGCTGCCGAGCCCCGCCACGAGCAGCACCGTCGGGTCGCCGGCGGCGCCGAAGGTCTCGTAGCAGATGTCGATCCCGTTGGCCTTGGCGACCGGCATGGCGGCCATCGTGTTCGCTCTTGACCGCCCGGTCAAGTCGCCCCGCGGGTGCCGTCCCGTAGCGTGCGGGGGCGTGACGACCTTCGGTGTGCACACCGGTGTGCAGAACACGACCGTGGCCGAGCTGCGCGACCTGTGGGCGGGGGCCGAGGAGCTGGGGTTCGACGCCGTGTCCGTGTGGGACCACCTCTACTCGTCCGACCTCGCCACCTACGAGTGCCTCGAGGCCGTGTCCATCCACGCCGCGCTGGCGTGTGCCACCACCCGCGTGCGCTGCGGCTGCCTCGTCTACTGCGCCGGCTACCGGCACCCCGCCGTGCTCGCCAAGGCGGTCACCACCATCGACCACCTGTCGGGTGGCCGGGCCGAGGTCGGGCTCGGTGCCGGCTGGGCCCGGGCCGAGTACGAGGCCTTCGGCTTCCCCTTCCCCTCCGACGGTGAGCGGCTCGACCAGCTCGCCGAGACCGCGGCCGCGGTCCGCAGCCTGCTGCGCGACGAGGTCAGCACGGTCGACGGCGCGCACGTGCGCCTGGCCGGCGCCCGCAACGAGCCCCGCCCGGTGCAGCGCGACCTGCCGATCTGGATCGGTGGCGCCGGCGAGCGCCGCACCGCGCGCATCGTCGCCGAGCACGGCGACGGCTGGAACCTGCCATTCGTGCCGCCCGAGGCCGTGACCGCCAAGCGCGCCGCGCTCGGCCGGCACTGCGCGGCCACCGGGCGCGACCCCGCCGCGGTCCGGATCGGGGTCAACGTGGTGGTCTGCGACGACGAGGACACGCTGCGGGCCCAGTTCGGCCCGCGGGCCGACGCGGTGCGCCCCGGCGCCATCGTCGGCACGAGCGTCGAGCACACCGCCGAGGCGCTGAGCCGCTACGTTGCGGCAGGCGCCGACACCGTGAACGTCGCGCTGCGCGCACCGTGGAACCCGGGCGCGCTCGAGCGGGCCGCCGCGGCGGTCGCCACCCTGCGCTGAGTGCCGCCGACGATCCTGCGAGACCCGAGAGCCGACCCACCGACGCCCATGTCCGACGTCCGCATCGACGAGCTGTCCGGCGCCACCGTGGTGATGGTCGGCAGCCGCCAGCACCGCCCCAACCGCCCGGTGACCGGGTCGTGCCCGTTCTGCGTCGGGGGCGTCGAGGCCCCCGAGCCCTACGACGTCAAGGCCTTCCCCAACCGCTGGCCGTCGTTCCCCGACGGGCGGTGCGAGGTGGTGCTGTACACGCCCGAGCACGACCTGACCTTCCCCGACCTCGGCGTCGACGGCGCCCGCCGCGTCGTCGACCTGTGGGCCGAGCGCACCGCCGCCCTCGGCGCCCGGCCCGACGTCGCCTACGTGCTCGTGTTCGAGAACCGCGGCGAGGAGGTGGGCGCCACCGTCTCGCACCCGCACGGCCAGATCTACGCCTACGACGAGGTGCCCGACGTGCCGCTCACCGAGCTGCGGCGGGCGGCCCGGGGTGAGTGCCCCTCGTGCGAGCCGGTCGACGAGGCGCTGGCGGTCGCCGCCACCGGCGGATGGCGGGCGTGGGTGCCCGCCGCCAGCGCGTACCCCTACGCCCTGCTGCTCGCCCCCGACGTCCACCGGCCCGACCTGCCCTCGCTCGACGGGCCCCAGCGCGACGACCTGTCCGCCCTGCTCGTCGACGTGCTCGCCCGCCTCGACCGCCTGTTCGAGGTCCCGCTCCCCTACATGCTCTGGATCCACCAGCGACCCACCGACGGCGCGCTGTGGCCCGAGGCCCACGTGCACCTGCACGTCGTCTCGCCGATGCGGTCGCCCGGCGTCCAGCGCTACGTCGCCGCCGCCGAGCTGGGCAGCGGCGCGTTCGTCAACCCCGTCGTCCCCGAGGACGCCGCGGCCGCACTGCGAGGAGCGTGAATGGGACTGCGAGCCTGGGCGCCCGGTCGGGTGAACCTGATCGGCGACCACACCGACTACATGGGCGGGCTCGTCCTGCCCATGGCCATCGGCCTCGGCACCGAGATCACGGGCGACCGGGGCGGCAACTGGGTCATGCTCGGCTCCGACGGGTTCGAGGGCGTGGCCGAGATCCCCATCACCGGCGTGCCCGACCCGGCGTCCGTCGAGCCGCCCTGGGCCCGCTACGTGGCCGCGGTCGTCGACGAGGTGCGCCCCGACGACGGCCTCGTGGGCATGGTGCACTCGACGCTGCCGGCGGGTAGCGGCCTGGCGTCGTCGGCCGCGCTCGAGGTGGCGGTGGCCACCGCCCTCGGGGCCGACCGGGTCAACCCGGTCGCCGCCGCGCAGGCCTGCCAGCGGGCCGAGGAGCGGGCGGTGGGCGTGCCCTGCGGGATCATGGACCAGCTCGTGTCGCTTGCCGCCGTCGAGGGCATGGTCCTGCGCATCGACTGCGACACCCTGGCCATCGAGCACGTCCCCTTCCCGGACGACGCCGAGGTCGTGGTCATCCACTCGGGCCAGCACCGCGAGCTGAGCGGCTCGGCCTACGCCCGGCGGCGCGCCGAGTGCGAGGCGGCCGAGCAGCAGATCGGTCGCCTGCGCGACGCCACGCCGGCCGACGCCGAGCGCATCGACGACCCGGTGCTGCGGCGGCGCGCCCGCCATGTGACCACCGAGAACGAACGGGTCGACGCCCTCGCCGCCGCGCTGGCCAAGGACCAGCTCACCTACGCCGGCGAGCTGCTGGTGGCCAGCCACGCCAGCATGCGCGACGACTTCGAGGTCTCGACGCCGGTGCTCGACGACCTGGTGGGGGCCGTGCGGGGCGTGCCCGGCGTGTACGGGGCGCGGGTGACCGGCGCCGGCTTCGGCGGCTGCGTGGTCGTGCTGTGCAAGCCCAAGACCCGCATCCACGGCCCCGTCGTGTGGCGGGGGCGGCCGGCGCCCGGCGCCCACCTGTCGTCGACCTGACGCGCCACCGGCGGGACGCCGGGGCCAGCCCAACGTCGGCCGGGCTCAGCCAGCCTCGGCCCGGCCTCAGCCCGCGGGCGCCAGCCCGGCGAGCCGCTCGCGGAGGCGCGCCGCGGCGCCCGGGGTGCGGGCACCCCACCAGAACAGGTCCTGGCCGTCGACGAGCACGACAGGGGCGACCTCGGCGAGCAGCGGGACGTGGCGCTCGGCGAACGGGTAGGGCTCGCTCGGGGCCAGCACCACGTCGGGGCGGCGCTCGCGCGCCTCGTCGAGGGTCACCGTCGGGTAGCGGTCGGCGGCGTCGGCGAAGACGTTGGCGACGCCGAGCGCGGCCAGCAACGACGAGCCGTAGGTGCCACCGGACAGGGTCATCCACGGGCGCTTCCAGATGGGCACGAAGGCCCGCAGCCGCGCCGGCGCGGGTGGCGCCGCGGAGAGCTCGTCGACGGCGCCGAGCTCGGCCGCGTCGGCGGGCACGCCCACCAGTGCCGCCAGCATGCGCAGCGCGGGCCCGACGTCGGCCACCGCGTCGATCGACAGCGAGGCGGTGGCGACGCCGGCGTCGGCCAGCGCCTCGGCGTCCTCGCGCCGGTTCTCCTCGACGCACATGACCACCAGGTCGGGGGCCAGCCCGGCGATGCGGGCCACGTCGGGGTCCTTGGTGCCGCCGACGTGCGGCAGGTCGGGCTGCTCGCAGAACCGCGTGCACGCGACCGGGGTGACGCCCCAGGCCAGCAGCGTCTCGGTCACCGAGGGGACGAGGCTGACGACCCGGGGCACCCGTCGCGCCGTCACATGCGGTCGAGGAGCTGCTGCTTCTTGGCCGCGAACTCTGCCTCGCTGAGCAGGCCCTGCTTGCGGAGCTCGTCGAGCTCGCGGATCTGGGCCGGGATCGACGCCTCGCGACCGTCGTCGGCCCCGGAGAGCGACGCGCTCACGCGGTCGAACTTGCGGTTCTCGTTCTCCTCCATCTGGCGGTGGATCTCGTTCTGGACCGCGTCGGGGTGGTTGACGTTGGAGAACGCCTGCCGCCCCTGCTCGCTGGCGGACTCGATGACGAGGTCGCCGGAACCGACGATGCGCTCGAAGATCGACTGGCTGAAGTGCACCGTGTTGACCCGCTCGAGCGGGATCTCGATGCCGCTCTTGGACAGCACGCCGCTGCGGTAGATCAGCCGGTCGGTCGTCACCACGAAGTTTGTGGTTGCCCACCTGGCGTACCGCACACCGAACCACAGCAGGCACACCAGGATGAGGACGCCGACGGGCACCTGCAGCCAGGAGATCTCGGTGCCCGCCCACACGAGTGCGCCCACCACGATCGCACCGACGAGGGCGAACAGCGGTGGCGCGAAGAACCACCAGTGGGGATGCAGGTCGAGGGCGACCCCCTCGTTCTCTCGCAACAGCTTCTTAGGGAACGCCACGGGGCGAAGCGTATCCCTGCCCGTGAGGGTGCGGCGGGATCAGTCCCAGCCCAGCTCGGTCAGCCGCCGGTCGTCGATGCCGAAGTGGTGGGCGACCTCGTGCACGACCGTGACCGTCACCTGCTCGACGACCTCGTCCTCGCTGTCGCAGATGGCGAGGATGGGCCGCCGGAAGACCGTGATCCGGTCGGGCAGGGTCAGGTTGCCGGTGCCGTACCAGGCGCCCCGCTCGGTCAGCGGCACGCCCTCGTAGCGGCCGAGCAGCCCGCCGCGCGGCGCCCCGTCCTCGACGACGACCGCGACGTTGTCCATGAGCCGGGCGAGACCGTCGGGGATGCGGTCGAGCGCGTCGCCCACCAGGCCGTCGAACCGGTCGGGATCCACGTCGATCACCCGCGCATGCTAGGCGCCCGCCTAACGTCTGCTGCGGTGGCGGCCGACGACCTGCTCCACGACCTCGACGACGCCCAGCGCCAGGCCGTCACGTCGCCGGCGCGCCCGCTGGCCATCCTCGCGCCCGCCGGGTCGGGCAAGACGCGGGTGCTGACCCGCCGCATCGCCTGGCGGGTGGCGTCGGGCGACGCCGACGAGAGCCACGTGCTGGCCCTCACCTTCACCCGCAAGGCCGCGGGCGAGCTGCGCGACCGGGTCCGCGCTCTCGGCTTGCGCGGCGGGGTGGCGGCGGGCACCTTCCACGGCGTCGCCTTCGCGCAGTTGCGGTCGCGGTGGGCCGACGAGGGGCACACCCCACCGGCGCTGCTGGCCCGCAAGTCCCGGCTGCTCGGCGGCGTGGTGTCGGGCGCCCCGGTCACCGTCGCCCAGCTCGCCGGCGAGATCGAGTGGGCCAAGGCCCGTCTGGTGGGCCCGGACGGCTACGCCGAGGCCGCGGCGGCGGCCCGGCGCCGGCCCCCGGCGGCCGCCGACCGCGTCGCCGAGCTGTACCGGGCCTACGAGGAGGAGAAGCGGCGTGCCCGCATGGTCGACTTCGACGACCTGCTGCGACTCTGCGCCCACCTGCTCGAGACCGACCGGGCCTTCGCCGCCGCCCAGCGGTGGCGGTTCCGGCACCTGTTCGTCGACGAGTTCCAGGACGTCAACCCGCTGCAGCTCCGCCTGCTCGACGCATGGCGGGGCACCAGCTACGACCTCTGCGTCGTCGGCGACCCCCACCAGGCGATCTACGGGTGGAACGGGGCCGACGCCGGGTTCCTGCGCGAGTTCCGGCGGCTCTACCCCCCGGCCGAGGTGATCGCCCTCGACGGCAACTACCGCTCGACCCCCCAGGTGCTCGACGCGGCCGCCGACGTGCTGCGCCGGGCCGGCGTCGACGACCGCCCGGTGCGGGCCACCCGCCACGACGGCCCGCCCGTCCGCCTCGACCGCCACCCGACCGACCGCGACGAGGCGGTCGCCGTGGCCCGCGCGGTCCGCGATCGCCGCCGACCGCGGGCGCCGTGGTCGGCGCAGGCGGTGCTGGTGCGCACGCACGCCCAGGTCGGCCTCATCACCGACGCCCTGCGGGCCGCCGGCATCCCCCACCGGATGCGGGGCGGCGACGCGCTGCTCGGCCGGCGCGAGGTGCGCGACGCGATGGACCTGCTGCGCCGCTCCCCCGGCCCGCTCGCCGCGTGCCTGCCCGACCTCGACGCCCTGGCCGCCGAGCTGGCCGAGGGCGAGGTGGCCGAGCGGGCCGAGCCCGCCGACGCGGCCGGGGAAGCGTCCGGTGGCACCGCGGCGGCCAACGTGGCGCTGGTCGTCCAGCTCGCCGGCGACCACCTGCGGCTCGACCCCGCAGCCACCGCGGCGGGCTTCCTGTCGTGGCTCGTCGCCACGTGGGAGTCCGAGGGCGGCGACGGGCGCCGCGACGCCGTCAGCATCGCGACCTTCCACGCCGCCAAGGGGCTCGAGTGGCCGGTCGTCCACCTCGCCGGGCTCGAGGACGGCCTGGTGCCGATCGCCCACGCTCGCACCCCCGCCCAGCGCACCGAGGAGGGGCGGTTGCTGTACGTGGCCATGACCCGGGCCGAGGACGAGCTGCACTGCACGTGGGCCGGCCAGCGCACCTTCGCCGGCAGGCCGGTCGAGCGCCGGCTCACCCCGTGGCTCGCCGGCCTGGCCGAGGGCCAGCGCGACCGCACCGCCGAGCCCACCGGTCCCCCGGCCGACTGGCGCGCCCGCCTCGCCGAGCAGCGCGCCCGGCTCGCCGGTGCCGCCGGCCCGCTGCCCCCCACCCTGGCCGCGCTGCACGCCTGGCGCGACGAGCACGCCCGCGCCGCCCGGGTCGAACCGGCCGCGCTGGTCGACGACCGGCTGCTCGAGGCGATCGCCGAGATGCGGCCCACCACCCGTGACGAGCTGGTCGCCGTCCCGGGCATGGGCCCGCTGCTCGCCGCCCGCGTCGGCGACGGCCTGCTCGACGCCCTCCGCACGCCTGCCGGCGACCCCGCCTGAGCACCCGTGGACTTCACCGTCACGCAGTCGTTCGTCGCCGACCCCGACCGGGTGGCCCGCGCCTACGCGTCGCCCGACCTGTACGGCCACATGGTCGGGCTGCCCAAGCTGGGCACCCCGGAGGTGCTCGACCACCGCGTCGCCGACGACGTCGTGCACCTGCAGGTGCGGTACCGCTTCGTCGGCGACCTCGCGGCGGCGGTCACGGCCGTGGTCGACCCCCGCCGCCTCACCTGGATCGAGCACAGCACCCACGACCTCGTCACCCGCACCGTCCGCTACCACCTGGTGCCCGACCACTACGCGGATCGGCTCCGGTCGTCGGGGTCGAGCACGGTCGAGCCCCACGGCCCCGGCAGCCGCCGCACCGTCACCGGCCGCCTCAAGGTCCGGGCGCTGGTCGTCGGGGGCGCCGTCGAGCGGGCGATCGTGTCGGGCCTGAGCGAGCACCTGGCCGACGAGGTCGGGGTGGTCGACCGCTACCTGGCCGACGCCACCCGCTGACGCCCCCGTGCGGTGCGGCGCCGGGCCGGCCGGCGCTACGTCCCCTCGTGCGGGCCGAAGGCCTCGTCGCGGCGGCGCTGCATGTCGGCCACCCGGGAGAAGTCGATGGCGATGAACAACCCCTCGCCCTCGGCGCACAACCGGTCGCCGGCGTGCAGGGTGCCGTGGGTGAAGGTCTTGCGGCCCGACACCTCGACGACGCGCGCCGCGAACAGCAGCTCCTCGTGCAGCGGCGTCGGGCTGCGGTAGTGGATGGTCAACCGCCCGGTCATGCCCGGGCTGCCGGCCAGCGACTGGGTCGAGCCCAGCACCTCGTCGAACGCCGCGGCGATGTACCCGCCGTGCACGCACCCCGGTGGGCCCTCGTAGGCCGAGCCGAACGTGGCCCGCCCCCGCATGACCTCGCCGTCGGCCCACAGCTCGACGGGCGGCGCCAGCGGGTTGGCCCGACCGAGCATCGGGCTGTGATCGAAGAACGCGTGCGGGTCGGACCCCGCCAGCGGCGACTCGCCGAAGCCCTCGTACAACGACCCGCCGGGGAAGGCGTCGAGGCGGACGGCCAGGCGCTCGAGCTCGTCGGCCACCTCGGCGAGCTCGCCGTCGGGGGCGGGGCTGCCGTGCAACCGGTGGACGATCCGCCGCAGGGCGTCGCCGGTGCGGTGCAGCTCGGCGCGCCGGGGCGACGGCTGGGCCGCGGCGAACGCGCGGAGGTGTTCGGGCCACGACGCCGAGCCGGGCGCGGCGATGCGGTCGGGATCGACGCCGTCGGGCAGGTCGGCAGGTCGCTCGGGCATACCGTCGTCCTAGCTCAGCGGGCGCCGGGATGCGACATCGGGCCCTCGCCCCCGGCGCCGGCGTCGAGGTCGACGTCGACGAACACCGGCGCGTGGTCGCTCGGCTTCTGCCCCTTGCGGGCGTTGCGGTCGACCAGGGCCCAGGTCACCCGGTCGGCGAGGCCGGGCGACAGCAGCAGCAGGTCGATGCGCATGCCCCGGTGCTTGTGGAACGCGCCGGCGCGGTAGTCCCACCAGCTGAACAGGCCCTCGACACCCGGGTACTGCTCGCGGAACGCGTCGCGCAGCCCGAGCGCCTCGAGCTCGGCCACGGCGGCGCGCTCCTCGGGCGTCACGTGGGTCGACCCCTCGAACGCCTTGGGGCTCCACAGGTCGATGTCGTCGGGCGCCACGTTGAAGTCGCCGCACACTGCCCGGGGCCGCGGTGGCCCGCCCGGCAACCCGTCGGCCACCAGGTGGGCGCGCAGCCGGGCCAGCCAGCGGAGCTTGTACTGGAAGTGGTCGCTGCCCACGGCCCGCCCGTTGGGCACGTAGACCGACGACACCCGCACACCGCCGCACGTGGCGGTGACCAGGCGGGCCTCGTCGTCGGCGGGCTCGCCGTCGGCGAAGCCCGGCACCGGGTCGTCGAGCCCGACGCGGCTGAGGACGGCGACGCCGTTCCAGCGCCCCTCGCCGTGGTGGACACTGTCGTAGCCCCGGGCGTGGAACTCGAGCGCCGGGAACGCGCTGTCGGTGAGCTTGGTCTCCTGCAGGCACAGCACGTCCGGCTCGGCGACATCGAGCCAGCCGAGCACCCGATCGATCCGCTCGCCCGTGAGAGCGTTCACGTTCCAGGTGGCGATGCGCACGGCAGCGCAACCTACCGGCCGCGCCGTCCGAGGCCGACCGGGTCAGCCGCTGGCCGCCTCCGCGGGCGCGGGGTCGGCGACGGCGCGGCCACCGGCCGTCTCGCCCGGCAGGGTCACCACCCTCGTGTCGGCGTCGTCCGGCGGTGGTCCCGTGGCGGCGACCTCGTTCGCTGCGGCCTTTCCAGCTGCCGCCTTCTTCGCCGCGGCCTTCTTCGCCGCGGCCTTCTTCGTCGGGGCCTTGCCGGCCGTCGCCCTCTTCGTCGCCGCCTTCTTCGCCGGGGCCTCGCCGGCCGCCGCCTTCTTCGTCGGGGCCTGCTTCGCCGCGGCCCGTCCGGCCGCCGCCTTCTTCGCCGGAGCCCCGCCGGCCGCCGACTGCTTCGCCGCGCCCTTCTTCGCCGAACCCTGCTTCGCCGCCGCCTTCTTCGCGGCCGTCCGCTTCGCGGCCGCCTTCGCCGGGGCCTTTCTCGCCGCAACCCGCTTCGCGGGCGGCGCCGCCTCCGCCGCCTCCGCTCCCTCCGTCGCAGCTGCCTTCCCGGCCGTCGCCTTCCTGCCCGCGGCCTTCTTCCCGACCGCATTGTCGGGGAGCGCATCACCGGCCGCCGGTGCGTCGGGCGCAGCCGGCGCGATGGCCGGTGCGGCCACATCGACGACACCGGGGACGGCGAGGTCGATCCCCCGGCGGGGCGGGTCGATGGCGACGACCACGAACCGGCGCTCCTCGCCCACCCGCAGCATCTCCTTGGCGCTGCGGGGAGCCGGGTGCGCGAGGTTGCGCAGCGGTAGGTAGGCCCGAGCCGCGCCCACCAGCACGTAGGCGCCGTGCGAGCTGAAGCGCTCGACGACCGCGTCGACCTCGCTGCCCACGGGGTGGCGGCCGACGAACTCGATGAACGGCAGCGCCTCGTTGTAGGGCTCGACGCCCTTCGCTCGGCCGGCATCGCCCGACGGCTCGGCCGCGGGCACCTCATCCCCGTCGGGCGCGGCGGCCGCCGGCGGCTCGGCGCCGTCGGGTGTGGCGGGCACCTCGGTCGGGGGCGCGGCCGCCGCCTTGCGGGTGCGCCGCCTGGCCGGCGCCTTGGCCGGCGCCTCGTCCACAGCGGCGGCTTCGGGCGGTGCCGCGGTCGCAGCTGCGGCCTTGCGGGTGCGCCGCTTGGGCGACGCCTTGGCCGGCGGCTCGCCGGTTGCGGCAGCTGCGACCTCGGCCGCCGCACGGCCGGCTGCCGTCGCCTGCTCGGCGGCGGCGACCGCCTTGTCGGCGGCCTTCCCGGCGACCTTGGCGACCTTGCGGGCCTCGCTCACGGCCCGGCGGCTCGTCGGCCCCCGGACCGGCGCCCGGTCCATGAACACCCAGCCCACGTGGGGTACCGGCTTGCCGCCGATGAGCCGCCCCTTGTCGAAGAGCCAGGGGTACTCGCCGTGGAACTCCTGGAACGAGTCGTTCGACAGGATCGAGGCGTCGGCTCGGCGGGCGATCTGCAGGATGAAGGCGTCACCCCGGCCGATGGCGCCCGCCGGCGGCGTGACCAGCTCGTTGGCGTTGACCGCATCCTCGTACTTCTTGCGCTCCTTGCGGTCGATGCGGTTGGGGAAGGTGGCGTCGACCACCACGGTCACGTACTTCGGCGAGTACTCCTCGATGAACGCCGTCACCGCCTCGTCGAGCTGGGCCAGGCTTGGGGTGTCCCGACCCTCGGTGGCGATGTTCGAACCATCGACGATGACGTGTTTGACCGACATGACGCCTGCATTCAACCAAACGGGCGGCGGAATGCGGCGGACGCCCCGGGTAGCGTGCGGCGGCGATGAGCGATCCGTCCGCCGAGGTCACCGACCTCCTCCAGCACCTCGTCCGCAACGCGTGCGTCAACGACGGCACGCGCGCGTCGGGCGGCGAGACCCGCAGCGCCGAGCTGCTGGCCGGCTACCTCGAGGGCTCCGGTCTCGACGTCGAGCGCTACGAGCCGGCGCCGGGACGCACCAGCCTGGTCGCCCGCCTCGAGGGTCGGCGGGCCGACGCGCCCACCCTGCTGCTGATGGGCCACACCGACGTCGTGCCGGCCAACGCGGCGCGCTGGCGCCACGATCCCTTCGGGGGCGAGCTGGTCGACGGCGAGGTGTGGGGCCGCGGCGCCATCGACATGCTGAACCTCACCGCGTCGATGGCGGTGGCCACCCGGCGGCTGGCCACGGCCGGCTTCCGGCCCGAGGGCACGCTGATCTACCTGGCGGTGGCCGACGAGGAGGCCCTCGGCACCTGGGGCGCCGAGCACCTGACCCGGCACGAGCCCGACGCCGTCGGCGCCGACTACGTGATCACCGAGTCGGGCGGGATCCCCGTGGCCGGCGGCGACGGCGACCTGCGGCTGCCCGTGCTGGTGGGCGAGAAGGGCTCGTGCTGGTGCACCCTGCGGGTCACCGGCACGCCCGGCCACGCGTCCCTGCCGTTCGCCACCGACAACGCCCTGGTCACGGCCGCCCGGGTGGTGCAGCGGCTGGCCGAGCACCGCCCCGAGACCCGCATCCACGACACGTGGCGCCGGTTCGTGGCCGGCATGGCCCTGCCCGACGAGGTGGCGGGGGCGCTGCTCGACCCCGCGCGGCTGGTGGAGACGCTGGCCGACCTGCCGGTCGGCATGGCCCGCCAGTTCCACGCCTGCACCCACACCACCATCGCCCCGACGGTGGCGCACGGCGGCACCAAGACCAACGTCATCCCCGACCAGGTCGACCTGCAGCTCGACATCCGCACGCTGCCCGGCCAGACGCTGCCCGACGTGCAGGCCGTCCTCGACGACGCCCTCGGCGACCTGGCCGACCGGGTCGAGATGGTCGAGGCGCACGACGACCCGTCGACGCAGTCGCCGGTCGAGACCCCGCTGTGGGACTCGCTGCGGCGCACCACGCAGGCGTTCTACGCCGGCAGCCACCTGGTGCCCATGCTGAGCGTGGGCGCCACCGACGCCCGCTTCTTCCGGCGCCTCGGCACCACCGCCTACGGGTTCGGGCTGTTCAGCCGGAAGCTGACGTTCGAGCAGTTCGGCCGCATGTTCCACGGCGACGACGAGCGCGTCGACGTCGAGTCGCTGCGACTGTCGACCGAGCTGTGGCAGGCGGTGGCGCGCGACCTGCTGGCGGGTTGACCGGCTCAGCCGGGGACGAAGCTGGCGGCGATGGCCTCGGCCTCCGGTCGCGCCACGTCCAGGTCGTCGCTCCAGAACGTCAGATGCCACACCGACGCCGTCCCGCGCACGATGAACGTGAGGCCGCTCTGCTCGCTGCCGTCGATGGCAACCTCGTACCACGCCATCTCGCCCGCGGCGCCCGCCATCCGGCCCCGGCCTCGCACGACGACGCCGTGGCCCTCGGGCAGCGCCAGCTCGACCAGCTCGTCCAGGTCACGCCCCGTGGTGTCGAGACCGTCCATGCCCTCGACCAGCAGGATGTCCGACGGGGTGATGTGCAGCCACGTCTCGCGGTCGATCGCGACCATCCGCGTCACGGGCGTGACGAGCGTGTCCTCGAGCATCTCGATCCTGCCGTCGGGGCCGTAGGCATCGGGCGTCACCATCTGCTCCGCCAGCGATGTGCCGGTGCCGGGAAACCCCACGAGCCAGAACTCGGGCAGATCGAGCGTGAACTCGCCGCCCGGCGACGACACGGTCTCGGTGGCCGGGGGCTCGGCAGGCTCGACGCTCGTCGAGGCGGAAAGCGGCGGCGCGGTGGACTCCGGCGCCGGCTCGGAGGGACCCTCGGCCGAGCGGTCGTCCGCCGACCCCTGGTCGGCGCGCGGCGCCACCACGATCGCGGCGAGGCCGGCGGCCGCCACCACCAGTACGCCGGCGACGATCAGCCGGCGCCGTCCCGTCGGCCGATCGGCCGGTGCGGGCGCCGGACCCGGCGACGACCCCGACGGGCTCGTGCCGGATGTCGTAGGCCCGGGGCGTGCACCCGCCGAGTCGACCGGCACCCCCTCGTCCGGTCGCTCC
>DASTFE010000446.1:0-22415 GCA_035708905.1 Acidimicrobiales bacterium
CGGGAGTGAGCGGGTCGAGCGGCCGTTCGACGCGGCGGCCGCCCCCCGGCGGGTCGGCCAGCCCGACCCCGCCGTCGCCCACCACCACGAGCGCGTCGAGGGCGGCCAGGTGCTCGACGAAGGCGGGATCACCGGCCGGCACGATGCCGACCACCGCCTCGCCGGCGGCCGCCGCGGTCGAGACGTCGACCCTGAGCCCGGCGGCGAGGAAGGTGCCGAGGAGCGGCCCGGGCACGGCCGCCCGCCCCAGCTCCTCGAAGACGAGGGTGGCGTCGGCCAGCCCGAGGCCGACCCCGCCGCCGGACGCGGGCAGGGTCAGGGCGAACACCCCCATCCCGCCGAGCTCGCGCCACAGGTCGCGGTCGACGGCGCCCGGCAGCTCGCCGATGGCCCGCCGGGCGTCGCCGGTGACGCGGTCGGCGAGGAAGCGGCGCAGCTCGGCCTGCAGCGCCTGCTGGTCGCCGGTCGGCTCGAAGTCCATGTGTCCCCTCCGCTCCGCTCAGCGTTCCCTGGGCAGACCGAGCAGCCGCTCGCCCACGATGTTGCGCTGGATCTGGGCGGTGCCCGCGGCGATCGACAGCGACAGCGCGTAGAGCCGCTGGTGCACGTGGTCGAGGTGACGGGCCGATCGCCCGGTGGGGTCGTCGAGCGCCAGGCGGGCCCGCCCGAGCACCCGCAGGGCCACATCGCCCATGCGCTCGCGGGTCTCGTGGTAGGCGAGCTTGAACACCGAGCCGCCGACGCCGGGGGTGCCGTGGCGGGCGGCCCGCGACACGTTGCGCTTCGTGAGCGCCCACTGGGCGTCGAGCTCGGCGGCGATCACGGCCAGCTCGCCGCGTATGGCGGCGTCGTCCCAGGCGGTCGCCCCCCGGCCCGCCGGCGTCTTCCTGGCGATCTCGACCAGGTCGGTGAGCAGTCGCATCGAGCCGAGCAGCTCGCTGACGAAGGCGGTGCCGCGCTCGAAGCTGAACGTCACCATCGCGACCCGCCAGCCGTCGTTCTCGGCGCCGACCACGTTCTCGACCGGGATGTGCACCTCGTCGAGGAACATCTCGCTGAACTCGCTCTCACCGGTGAGCGTGCGCATGGGCCGGACCGTGATGCCCGGCGAGTCCATGGGCATGATCAGCCAGGTGATGCCGCGGTGCTTCGGGGCGTCGGGGTCGGTGCGCACCAGCAGCTCGCAGTAGTCGGCCACCTGGGCGTGCGACGTCCAGATCTTCTGGCCGGTGACGACGTAGTGGTCGCCGTCGCGCACGGCCCGGGTGCGCAGCGACGCCAGGTCCGAGCCGGCTTCGGGCTCGGAGAACCCCTGGCACCACACGTGGTCGCCCCGCAGGATGGGCGGCAGGTGGCGGGCCCGCTGCTCCGGGGTGCCCTCGGCGGCGATGGTGGGGCCGGCGTGCAGCGTCGACACGAAGTTGCATCCGACGTAGGGGGCGCCGGCCCGCTCGGTCTCCTCGAGGAAGATCAGTTCCTCCGACGGCGTGGCCCCCCGCCCGCCGTACTCCTTCGGCCACGAGATGCCGGCGTAGCCGGCGTCGTGCAGGCGGCGCTGCCAGCCGGTGTCGTAGGCCCGCTTGGCCGGCCAGTCCTCGAAGGGCGGCTCGGGCGGCAGCGTGGGCAGCACCTCGTCGAGCCAGTCGCGCAGCTCGCGGCGGAAGGCCTGCTCGTCGGGTGTCTCCCTCAGCCTCACGCCCGGTCCCCCTTCAGCACCGCCTTGAGCACCTTCCCCACCTCGTTGCGGGGCAGCGCGTCGACCACCTCGAAGCGCACCGGCACCTTGTACGGCGCCAGGTGCGCCCGGCAGTAATCTGACAGACCGTCAGATGTCGGGGCAACACCGGCGGCGGCGACCACGAAGGCCACCGGCACCTCGCCCAGGCGGTCGTCCGGCACCCCCACCACCGCGGCGTCCGTGACCTCGGGTGACGTGCGCAGCACCTCCTCGACCTCGGCCGGGTGGACCTTGAGCCCGCCCCGGTTGATCATGTCCGACAGCCGGCCGTCGATCCACACGAAGCCGTCGCCGTCGATGCGGGCGACGTCGCCGGTGCGGAACCAGCCGTCGTCGGTCAACCGGTCGGACAGGTCGGTGCCGTCCGCGTACCCCGCGCTCAGCGCCGGGGTGCGCACCTGCAGCTCGCCCGATCCGTCGGGCGCCGGGTCGTCGATGCGCACCTCGACGCCGGGGTGGGGCCGGCCCACCGACCCCAGCTTGTCGTCGCCGTGGGCGCGGGAGTCGGCCGCGGTCCAGCCCACGATCTCGCCGCCGATCTCGGTCTGGCCGTAGCTGTTCAGCACCGAGATGCCGAAGCGGTCGCGGAACCGGCGGGCCTGCAGGGGCGACAGCGGCGCCGTGATGCTGCGCACGAACCGCAGCGGCTCGAGGTCGGTCACCCCCTCGTCGTCGACCAGGCTGGCCATGGCCGCCGGCGGCAGCACGGTCGAGCGGATGCCGAACCGCTTGACCAGGGCCGCCATCTCCCGCGGGTCGAACCCGTCCATCACCACGACCGGCGCGCCCACCCGCAGGGCGAACAGCACGTTGTAGATGCCGGCCCACAGCGACAGCGACACCGGGATGAGGTTGGGCATCGGCGGCCGGGCCGGCCGGCGGTCGCCCGACCCCGGCCCCGTCCCGCCCCGCAGCTTGGCCACGACGTTGTCGAGCAGCGCCACCACGCCCGCGTGGGTGAGCAGCACGGGCTTGGGGCGACCGGTGGTGCCCGACGTGAACTGCACCAGGGCCACGTCCGCGTCGAACCGCCGGGCGCCCGAGGCGCCGCCCGCACGGCTGATGCCCTCGCCGGTCAGCACCAGGGTCGTCCGGCCGCCGGCGCGGTGCCGGTGGTCGTCGACGGTGACGACCACCGCCGGGTCGAGGGCCGCCAGCACCCGGTCGACCTCGCCGTCGGTGAGCCGCGGGTTGAGTGGTACGTACACGCCCCCGGCCCGCCACACGGCGAACAGCGCGGCCACCAGGTCGGCGCCGTTCGGCAGCATCACGGCCACCGGCCGGCCGGCCCCGACCCCCTCCCCGTCCAGGGCGGCGGCGATGCCGACCGCCCGGTCCCGCACGTCGTCCCACGAGCGCGCCACCCCGCCGGCGTGGACGAGGGGCGCCGAGCCGTCGACCGGCGGCTCGGGCGCGAACAGCAGGTCGTCCAGCCGCAACGGTCAGCCCTCCGCCGGCCCGACCTGCCAGCGCGGCGCGCGCTTCTCGGCGAACGCCCGCGGGCCCTCGGCCTGGTCGGGGTGACCCCACAGCGACACCAGGTCCGCGGCACCGGCCCGGCAGGCGTCGGTCAGGCCCAGCTCGAGCGCCCGCCACAGGGCCCGCTTGGTCGCGGCCATCGCCGCCGGGCTGTTGCGGGCGATCGTCTCGGCCAGCGCCTGGGCCGCGTCGCGCAACCGCTCGGGCGGGTCGACCACCTCGCTGACCATGCCCAGCTCGTAGGCGCGCTGGGCGGGCATGCGCTCGTGGCGGCCGACGAAGGCCATGCGCATGACCGCCTCGACCGGCATCTTGCGCATCAGGCCGATCGCCTCGAGCGACACCACCTGGCCGATCGAGACGTGGGGATCGAAGAACTCGGCGTCCGCCGCGGCGATGACGATGTCGGCGTCGGCCACCCAGTGGAACCCGCCCCCGGCGCAGATGCCGTTGACGGCGGTGATCACCGGCTTGGTGACGCCCTGGTGCCAGGCGGTGAAGTGCAGGTCGAAGTCCTCCATCGAGCGGCGGTAGCGCTCCATGCCGACGCCGTCGCCGGCGATCTCGGCCACGTCGACGCCGGTCTGGAAGGCCCGGCCCTCGCCGGTGTGGACGATCACCCGCACGCCGGGGTCGGCGTCCAGCTCGGTCCAGGCAACGGCCAGCTCGTCGCGCATCAGGCTGTTCATGGCGTTGAGCTGGTCGGGCCGGTTGTTGACCAGCCAGCCGACCGGCCCCCGGCGATCGACGGCGAGGGTCTCGTAGGTCGAGTAGGCGAACGTCATGCCCAGTTCGGCTCCCGCTTCTCGGCGAAGGCCCGGGGGCCCTCGATCTGGTCGGGGTGGCCCCACATGTCCACCAGGGCGCGGGCCCCGGCCCGGCAGGCGTCGGTCAGGCCCGCCTCCAGCGCCCCCCACAGGGCCCGCTTGGTGGCGGCCATGGCGGCGGGCGAGTTGCGGGCCACCGTGGCGGCCAGCGCCTGCGCCGCCTCCCGCAGATCGCCGGGCGGGTCGACCACCTGGCTGAGGATGCCGAGCTGGCGGGCCCGCCGGGCGGTGATCCGCTCGTGGCGGCCGGCGAGGGCCATGCGCACGATCGGCTCCATCGGCGACTTGCGCACGAGGGCGATGGCCTCGAAGGCCGCCACCTGCCCGACCGACACGTGGGGGTCGAGGAAGGTGGCGTCCGACGCGGCGATCACGATGTCGGCGTCGGCCACGAAGTGCAGCCCGCCGCCCGCACACGTGCCGTTGACCGCGGCGATCACCGGCTTCCACACGCCGTTGTGCCACGCCGTCAGCCTGAGCTCGGCCCGGCGCGTGCGGCGCGACTGCTCGCGCAGCGCCTCGGGGTCGCGGCCGAGCTGGACCACGTCGAGCCCCGTCTGGAAGGCGGGCCCGTTGCCCGTCGTGACGATCACGCGGACGGCCGGGTCGCCGTCGAGGTCGGCCCAGGCCCGCTCGAGCTCGGCGAGCATCGTGGCGTCCATGGCGTTGCCCTTGTCGGGGCGGTCGAAGACCAGCCAGCCGACGGCGCCCCGGCGCTCGACCACGAGCGCCGTGTAGCCCGGGTAGCGGTGGTCGGGGCTCAACTGCGCGGCACCTCGCGCCATGGGGCGTCGCGGTAGGGGTCGGGCTCGCGGGGCAGGCCGAGCACCCGCTCGCCCACGATGTTCCGGTTCACCTCGGTGGTGCCGCCCTCGATGGTGTTGGCCCGGCTGCGCAGCATGCCGGCGATCTCGAAGGGCAGCGACCCTGCGTACCCGGCGGTCGTGTCGGCCGCCCAGGCCGTCGCGCCCGGGCCGAGCAGGTCGACGGCGATCTGCTGGATGCGCTGGTTCAGGGCGCCCTGGTGCACCTTGCCGATCGAGCTCTCGGGCCCCGGCGCCCGCCCGGCCCGCAGGCCGGCGCGCACCCGCTGGTTGGTCCACTCGCGGATGCGCTCCTCGCTGTAGGCCGCCGCGATGCGCTGGCGCATCACCGGCCCGACCGGCGAGCCGGCCGCCTCCGCGACGGACGCGACCGACAGCAGGCGCCGGGTGCCGCTGCCCCCGATGCGGTCGACGCCGCCCGATCCTGCGCCCGCCACCATCTGCCGCTCGCCCGACAGCGTGGCGCCCGCCACCGCCCACCCCTCGCCGACGGCCCCCACCCGGTGGGCGTCGGGCACCCGCACGCCGTCGAGGTACACCTCGTTGAAGTCGACCTCGCCGCCCATGTGGCGCAGAGGCCGCACCGCGACGCCGGCGGCCCGCATGTCGACGAGGAAGTAGGTGATGCCCCGCCGCTTGGGCACACCCGGGTCTGTACGGGCCAGGCACACCCCGAAGTCGGCCACGTGGGCCCACGTGGTCCACACCTTCTGCCCGGTGAGCACCCACTCGTCGCCGTCGCGCTCGGCCCGGGTGGCGAGCGAGGCCAGGTCGGACCCGGCGCCCGGCTCGCTGAAGAGCTGGCACCACACCTCGTCGTTGCGCACGATCGGCGGCAGGAACCGGCGGCGCTGCGCCTCGCTGCCGTGGGCGAACAGCGCGGGTGCGGCCAGGTTGAGCCCCAGCGGGTTGAGCCGGCCCAGGTTGTAGGGCCGCAGCTCGGCGTCGATCGCCCGGGCCACGGCCGGCTCGACGTCCAGGCCCCCGTAGGCCACCGGCCACGTCGGGGCCACCAGGCCGGAGCGGCCGAACACCGGGTACCAGGCGGCGTACTCGGCCCGGCTGCGCACCTCGCGGATGGCGGCGGGGCCACCCCGCCGGGCGGCGGCGCGCCAGGCGGCGGGCACGTGCTCGTCCACCCAGGCGCGGGTGACCGCGGCCGCCTCGCCGGGCGGGGTGGCGGCCGTGATCGCGATCTTGCCGCGGGATCCGGGGCCATCGCCCCGGTTCCCGCGGCGAGAACCGTGAGAGCGGGCCATGCGGCTCACCGACCCCCGAAGCGGGGGTCCCGCTTCTCGGCGAAGGCCGCCAAGCCCTCGCGGAAGTCCTCGCTCCGCGACGACAGCTCGAGCGCCAGCGCCTCGTCCTGGAGGTGGGCGTCGAGGGTCGCCGACTGGCCACTGCGCAGCAGCCACTTGGTCAGCCCCAGCGCCACGGTCGGCCCCGACGCCAGCCGCCCGGCCAGCGCCTCGACCTCGGCGTCGAGGTCGGCCGCCGGCACCGCGGCGTGGATCAGCCCCCAGTCGACCGCCTCGGCCCCGCCCAGCTCGCGCCCGAGCATCAGCAGCTCGCGGGCCCGCACCATCCCGGCCAGGCGGGGCAGCAGCCAGCTGCCCCCGCTGTCGGGGGTGAAGCCCCGCCGGGCGAAGGGCTCCCAGAACCGGGCGTCGTCGGCCGCCACCGTGAAGTCGGCGGCCAGCGCCAGGTGGAACCCGATGCCGGCCGCCCAGCCCTGCACCCGGCACACGACCGGCACCTGCACCGACAGCACGAGCGGCACCAGCCGGTGGGCCAGCGAGGGCACCCGCCGCTGGATCGACCCGACCCGGGGCCGGGGGGCGTCGCGCCCGCCGGCGTTGCGGGCCACGATGTCGGCGCCGCCGCAGAAGTGGTCGCCCGCACCCGCCAGCACCACGGCCCGCACCGCCTCGTCGCGGCCGGCCTGATCGAGCGCGTCGACCAGGCCGGCGACCATGACGTCGTCGAGCGCGTTGCGCTTGGCCGGCCGGTCGAGGGTCAGTCGCAGGACGGCGCCGTCCAGCGCCACCCCCAACCCCCCGACCGGCGAGTAGGCGGCCGCGGTCACCGGGCGCTCCAGGCGGTCCCGTCGGCGAAGGCGCCGGCGATGGCGCCCAGCGCCTGGCGCAGGTCGCGGGCGCCGCCCGGCGGGTCGGGCAAGCGCACGGGCCCGTGCTCGCGGCTGGGCAGCAGGATGGTGGCGTGGCCCGGCGTGGTGACCTCGCCCCGCTGGTTCTCGGCCACGAGGTCGAGGTCGACGGCCGGCCGGCCGCCGTCCGCCAGGTAGCGGCGCGTCACCGTGCCCCGCAGCCACTGGGTGTCGCCGACGTAGTTGAAGCGGCGGAACTCGCAGTCGAGCCGCCACAGCCAGGCGTCGTCGCCCATCCAGTCGGTGCACAGGTGGATCAGCCATGTCTCGCGCATGCGGCCGTAGTCGAAGGTCGTGGGGTTGCCGGACCGGCGGGCGAACTCGGGGTCCCAGTGCACCCGCTGCATCACGTCGGGCACGTTCTGGGGGTCGCGGTGGAAGAAGCGGGGGATGCGCCGCCGGTTGGCGGCCGCCAGGCGCAGCGCGCCCACGCCGTAGAGGCCCATGCCCATGCCCACGTGCCAGCACACGATGTCGGTGACGGTCAGTGGGCCCTTGACCAGGGGCCCGACGGCGTCGCCCTCGGCGACGTCCTCCCACCAGCGGGTCTCGCTGCCGCGCGGCCGCTCGCGCGCGTACTGGGCCTCGATCTCGGCGATCTGGTCGTCGCTGTAGGGCGCCAGCTCGACGTCGTCGTACCTGCCGCGCGCGCGGGCCCTGCCGCGCTCGGTGCGGATCATCAGGCGGTACTGGGCCGACAGGAGCGGCCCGTCCTCGGCCCGGAACACCTGGCCCGTCCACTCGTGGACGGCCCGCTCGGCGAACTCGCTGGGCTTGTCCAGCACCCCCACCAGGGCGTTGCGCCGGCGGACGCGGGCGCCGGGCTGCAGCGGCGCCCACCACTCGCGGGCGCTGGCCGCGTAGAAGGCGTGCACGCCGCGCAGCGGGTCGCCCCGCATCACCTCGCGCCGGTCGGCGGCTACCTCGGTGACCTCGTCCTCGCCCACCAGCGTGTCGCCACCGACCAGCGGTGGCGGGGCGATCGGCCCGCCCCACACGGTCGTGGCGCCGTGGTCGGGATCGCACCACAGCGGGTTGTCGTCGCCGTAGGCCTCGGCCACGTGGCGGAACACGTCGGTGGTCAGCACGGTGTAGTGCGGCGGGCGGGGATGCGGCTCGGGCACCCCGATGCGGACCCGCAGGCGGTCGACCGCCTCGTCGGTGATGGTGGCGTCCCCCCGGCCGGTCACGGACGCAGTATCACACGCGGCCTGCGCTACGGTGAACCTGGGTTCAAACCGGTGGAGGGGCCTTGTCGGAACAGATCGCGCCGCGACCGCCCGAGGGCGACTGGCTGGGCACTCCCTACCTCCGCTTCGAGCGCCACGGACCGCTGGCCCACGTGGTCGTCGACCGGCCGGAGAGGCGCAACGCGCTGACGCCCGCCATGTACTTCGGCATCCGCTACGCGGTCGACCACGTCAACGCCGACCCCGGGCTGGCCGGCCTGCTGGTCACCGGCGTGGGCGACGTGTTCATCCCCGGCGGCGACCTCGGCGGCGACAACGTCGACGGCTGGGCCGACCTGCCCCGGCTGCTCGCCATGGACACCACGCCCTTCGACGCCGTGCGCCGGTCGCCCAAGCCCGTCGTCTGCGCGGTCAACGGCATCGCCCAGGGTGGCGGGCTGATGATCGCCATGCTGGCCGACGTGGCGGTGGCCAGCGACCGGGCCACGTTCCGCGCCCCCGAGCTGCTGCGGGGCATCGCCGACACCAACTACGCGCAGGTGCTGCCCCGCCAGATCGGGCCGGCCCGCGCCCGCGACATGCTGATGACCGGCCGGACGGTCACCGCGGCCGAGGCGCTCGACTGGGGCCTGGTCGCCTACGTGGTGCCCCACGACCAGCTGATGGCGGCGGCCGACGACGTGCTGCGCCGGTGCTGCCGCACCGCGCCCGACGCCCGCCGGGCGGTCAAGCGCACGCTCCACGAGTACTACGGCCACTACGACCGCATGGCGATGGACCAGAGCCTGGCCGGCCCGGAGATGGCCGAGGGCGTGCGGGCGTTCAAGGAGCGCCGCGCCCCCGCCTGGGTGCCGCAGGGCCTGGAGGCCGACGGATCGTCGTAGTTGCGGCACAACCTCCAGCGAGACCCTGGGTCGCTGCAGGTTGCGCCCGGCGCGTCGCCCGTAGGCGTCAGCCGGGGTACGGCTCGAATCCCTCGCGCTGCTGCACCTGGCGCACGTAGGCGATGATGGCGTCGACCTCGTCGTCGTCGAGCCCCGGCACCGGCGGCATGTCGCCGAAGTCCCAGTGGTGCTGCGGCGAGCCCTGGGCCACGGCCGCCCGGAAGGCCTCGTCGGGGTGGTGACCGGGCTCGTACACCTGCGACAGGTGCGACGGCCCCCGGTCGGTTCCCCGCAGGTCGCTGCCGTGGCACGAGGCGCAGGCCTCGGCATACAGCTCGGCGCCACGGCCTCCGCCGGCGCCGGCACCGCCGTCCGGCGAGGCGTCGCCGCCGGACCCGTCGCCGCACGACGACAGGGCGGCGAGGGCGGCGGCGACCACCGCGGCGAGGGCTCCGGCGTGGTGGCGATGTCGTGGCCCCGGCATGGCGGCGAGCGTACGCCGACCGCCCGCCCCGGCGGCCCCCCGGGGCGCGCTCTCCCGCTACGTGTGGCCGTTGACACGCTGCGCGCTGAGGGCCATCCTTCACCCCGGGCGGTGCGAGCCACGGGGGGGTCCGGTGTGATGCGCAAGGTCGTGGGTGTCCTGGCTGTCGGCGCGCTGGTCGGCGGTCTGGGGGTGAGCAGCGCGGGGGCCGCACCCGACGGGCAGGCCGCACCCCGGCAGGCCGAGGGCGACGACCAGTACGACGTGTACACCGGCCGGCTCGACCTGCGCGAGCTGGGCACGCTGCGCGCCGCCGGCATCGACCCCCACGAGATGTCCGTCTCGCCCGTGGTGGGCGGCGAGGCCGACGTCGAGGTGGTCGTCAGCGGCGACCAGGCCGAGGAGCTCGCCGACCAGGGCGTCGAGCTCGAGCTCAAGGAGATCGACGGCGAGTCGGTCGCCGCCCTGTCGACCCGCCTCGCGCAGGAGGGGCACGCCGTCTTCCGCACCTACGGCGGCGCCGGCGGCCTGAAGGAGGAGTTCGAGCAGATCGCCGCCGACAACCCGAGCATCACCAAGCTGGTCACGATCGGCCAGACGGTCCAGGGGCAGGACATCGTCGCCCTCAAGGTCACCCGCAAGGCCAAGCAGACCCGTGACGGCCGCCGCCCGGCCACGCTGTACGTCGGCGCCCAGCACGCCCGCGAGTGGATCACGCCCGAGATGGTGCGGCGCCTCGCCCACCACGTCGTCGACGGCTACGGCAGCGACACCGCGCTGACCGACCTGGTCGACAAGACCGAGCTGTGGTTCGTGCCCGTCGCCAACCCCGACGGCTACGACTGGACGTTCGAGCCCGGCCAGCGGATGTGGCGCAAGAACCTGGCCGACAACAACGGCGACGGCCAGATCACGCCGGGCGACGGCGTCGACCCCAACCGCAACTTCACGACCAAGTGGGGCTACGACAACGAGGGCTCGTCGCCCGAGGGCGGCAGCGAGACCTACAGGGGCACGGCCCCGGCGTCCGAGCCGGAGACCCAGGCCCTCGACGGCCTGATGGACCGGGTCGACTTCGAGTTCCTGATCAACTACCACTCGGCCGCCGAGCTGCTGCTGTACGGCACGGGCTGGCAGGTGGCGACGCCCACGCCCGACGACGCCATCTACGAGGCCATGGCGGGCGACGACGCCGAGCCGGCCGTCCCGGGCTACGACCCCGACATCTCGGCCGAGCTCTACACGACCAACGGCGAGACCACCGAGCACGCCCACAGCGCCTACGGCACGCTCGCCTTCACGCCCGAGATGTCGACCTGCCAGACGGTCAGCGCCGCCGATCCCGACGACGAGTGGGAGCCGGCCGACTGCGGCAGCGTCTTCCACTTCCCGGACGACGAAGGTCTGATCCAGGCCGAGTTCGAGAAGAACCTGCCGTTCGCCCTCGCCACGGCCCGGTCGGCCCGCAACCCCGACGAGCCCGTCTCGGTCGTCGGCCGCACCGCGCCCGACTTCGTCGTCGACAGCTTCGACGTCTCCTACGGCGACCCCCAGCCGGTCGCCGTCACCGCCCGGCGCGACCAGGCGGTCCGCAGGATGAACTACTCGATCAACGGCGGTCGCACACGGCGGGTGCCGGTGGCCGAGTGGCAGGGCGGCGAGCGTTACGGCGGCGAGGCCGACGTCTACTACGCCGAGTACCGCGGCACGGTCAAGGGCGCCGAGCCGGGCGACACCGTCGAGGTGTGGTTCACCGCCGTCGCGCCCGGCCGCGGGCCGGTCGAGAGCGAGCGGTTCACCTACACGCTGCACTCCGATACCGGGGCCGACGCCCTCATCCTCGCCAACGAGGACTACACCGGCGTCAACCCCACGTACCCCGGCGGTACCTCCGGCCCCAAGTACGCGGACGTGTACGCGGCGGCCCTCGACGCCAACGGGGTCAGCCACGCCACCTTCGACGTCGACGCCCAGGGCGTGCCCCACCCGCTCGGCGTGCTGGGTCACTTCGACGCGGTCGTGTGGGAGCTGGGCGACAACCGCCTGACCCAGGACCCCGAGGACTTCCTCACCAGCACCTACCTGTTCGGCAACGTGCCCGACATCGCCGTGGCCGAGCGCCAGCAGTACCTCACGCTGGCGGTGCGCGACTACCTGAACGAGGGCGGCAAGCTGGCGCACACCGGCGAGACCGCGCAGTACTACGGGCTGCTGGGCGGGTCGGTCGGCGGCATCTACTACGGCCTCGACGGCGCGCCGGAAGAGGACTGCGTCGTCAGCCAGGACTTCTTCAGCGACTGCCTGCTGCTGGCCGACGACTTCTCCCAGTACTACCTGGGCGCGTTCGCCCGCACGACGTTCAGCGAGCCGGGGGGCATCGCCGGCACGGGCCCGCCGCTCGAGGGCGCGGTGGCCGACTTCGGCGGCCCCGCCGTGGCCGACAACCCGCTCGACGAGGCGGGGGCGTTCGCCCTGACGAGCGACCTGCTGCCCCCCGACGAGTTCCCGCTGTTCGCCGGGACGGCCTCGAGCACGTACGTGACCACCGACGGCGTCAACCCGTTCGGGCCCGTCGAGGGCGAGCGCTACGCCGGAGCCGTGCACGCCGACGGCTCGTACATGCGGCTCGCCCGCACCGTCGACCTGTCGTCGGTGGGCGCGGGCGACGCGCCCGCGCTCGAGTTCCAGGTCTCGTTCAGCACCGAGCTGGGCTACGACAACCTCATCGTCGAGGCGGCGCCCTCGGGCACCGACCAGTGGACCACGCTGCCCGAGAGCGGTGGGGCGACGAGCACCGAGCCGCCGACCGAGTGCGAGGCCGGCTTCCTGCTCGCCATGCACCCGTTCCTCACCCACTACCTGACCGGGGGCGCCCCGTGCGCCGCGACCGGCACGACCGGGTCGTGGCACGCGCTCACCGGCGACTCGGGCGGGTGGCAGCCCGTGTCGTTCGACCTGTCGGCCTACGCCGGCCAGTCGGTCGACCTGAAGATCAGCTACGTGACCGACCCGGCGGCCGGAGGCATCGGCGTGTTCGTCGACGACACCCGGGTGACGACGGCGGGCGGCGAGCTCGACGCCGACGGCTTCGAGGGTGCCACCAGCCTGTGGACGGTCGAGGGCGCACCGGCGGGCAGCCCCGGCAACCAGGGCGACTTCGTGATCTCGACCGTGCTGGTCGAGGTGGCCGCGTCGGTGACGACCGAGGACTCGGTCCTGCTCGGCTACGGCATCGAGCAGCTGGCCACGCCCGCCGAGCAGGCCGACGTGCTCGGCCGCATCGTCGACCACCTGCTCGGCTGACGTCCTGTTCGCGTGGTGGAGTGGCCTGTTGGGGGCCGCTCCACCACCCCAACCGGCGCGGATCGGCGGGGCTCAGATCTCGTCGAGGGGGCGACGGTCGCCGACCTCGGGCTGGCGGCCGATGCGCAGCGGCGCGAGGGGCGCGTCGACCAGCAGCGTGCGCCGCCAGTCGGCGCCGAGCCCCAGCGCCGTGGCCCGCCAGCCGGCCAGCAGGTGGGCGTCGTCACCCTGGCCCAGCCAGGCCTGCTCGACCCGGGCCCAGGTGGGCCAGTCGGGGATCGCCCAGATGACGACCACCTCGGAGTCGTTGACCATCGCCACCCGGAAGGCGCCCACCAGGTCGAGGTCGAAGGCGTCGAGGGCGGGTACCGCCTGCTCGCGGAACGCGACCAGGAAGTCGGGCGCCGCGCCGGTGGGCAGCGTGACGAGCTCGTGGCTGTACAGCTCGCCCCGGACCCCGTCCGCGATCAGCCCGTCGATGGGGCGGGTCCACGGCTCGGGCACGACGATGCGGTCGGTACCGCCCCGGCGCAGGTCGGCGGCCACCGCCCACCACTCGGCCAGGGCCGGGTCCTGCAGCGAGGCGTGCCCCAGCTCGTGGCGGAAGTTGTGGACGAGCCCGTCCCAGCCGTCGAGCTCCCAGATGTTGACCACCTCGGGCCAGCGCCCGGTCGACCCGACGGTGCCCCACACGCCGAAGCAACGCTGGTTGCGCTGCTCGATGGCGACCGGCACCCAGTTGGCGGTCATGTGGTGCATGTAGCGGGCCCGGTTGTGCCCGATGATGTCGATCAGCTCGTGGATGTAGACCTTGTCGTTCACGGGGTGCCCGCCCGGCCGCGGGCGTTCGAGGGCCACTCGGGCCGGTGGTAGCCGTCGAAGCGCAGCTCGCCGCCCCGCAGCTCGCGGATGGTGAGGAAGTCGCCCTTGTAGCCCTTGCGGTCCCACGGGCCGAACTGGATGTAGGTGCCGGGGCCACCGTTGGTGGCGGGCATCCAGCGGATGCGCTCCATGCCCTCCTTCACGTGCCGGGGCGTGGGGATGGCGGCGTTGCCGATGCCGTGGATCGCCACCCGGGCGGTGTCGTAGGCCAGCGCCACGACGACGTTGCGGGTCGAGCGGCCGAACCGCTGGGTGAAGCGCTCGATCATCGCCTCGTAGTTGGGGTTGGCACCGTCCTCGCCGAGCTGGTCGCAGCCGTGCCAGCCCTCGAGCCCCTCGGCCCACCGGTTCGAGTTGGAGTAGAACATGAAGGCGGTGCCCATCACCCGGGGCGGGTCCCAGTCGAGCGCCTGCAGCGCCTCGGCGAAGTGGAACGTGGCGTACCCGTAGCCGCCGTAGTACAGGCCCTCGACCCCCAGGTCGCGCATCATGGCCAGGTCGTCGCGCAGCCCGCGGGGGTTGGGCTCGAGCTTGACCTCGCGCACGACGGTCAGGCCCAGGCCGCCGGCGGCGTCGCGGAAGTAGTCGGCGTAGTCGCGGCCCGACGAGCCCTGCTCCCAGAACGAGCCGACCTTGTCGATGCCCCGCGCCGCGAGCCACTGGGCGCACATGACACCCTCGGTGGGGATGTCGCCGTTGGCCACCGTGAAGCAGTACTCGGAGGCGAAGGCGTGGGCGCCGGTCCAGCCGATGCAGGGCACGCCCAGCTCGTTGGCGGTGTCCTGCAGCACGAGCGAGTTGTCGGAGATCATGGGCCCCAGCACCACCACGCAGCCCTGGTCGACCAGCCACCGGTAGCCGTCGATGACCTTGCGGTAGTTCTCGCGGGGCAGGCCGCGGGCGTCGGCCACGACGAGCTGGACGGGGCCGCGCGCCCACACGCCCTCGTTGAGCGCGTCCTCGATGGCCAGGATCGTCGGGTCGATCCAGTCGGCGAGCAGCTGGTTGAGGTCCATGTCTATGAGCACGCCGATCTTCACCGGCTCGAACGGGTCGCCCTGGGTCTGGACGCCGCCGGTGGGCGGGTAGATCGTGATGCCCTGCACCGCCCGGTCGCTGGCGGCGCCGCCGCCCTGGTACCACGCCGTGCCGTCGCCGCCCCGGCCGGTGAGGTACGCCTCGGTGCCGTGCGTGACCGAGCACACGGCCCGGTCGGGACGGGCGATGCCGAGGTCGACCGGAGCGGGGAACATCCGCGCCGCGTACTGGTGCTCGCCGTGGTCCCCCGACATCCCGCATCCCCCTCCAGTGCGCGGTTCAGTGGTTCGAACTATAGTTCACTCCTCAAGAGGCGGGTTCCAGGAGGGTTGCCATGGACGCGGCCGACATGATCATGATCAGCGTCGACGACCACCTGGTCGAGCCGCCCGACCTCTTCGAGCGCCACCTCCCCGCCCGCTACGCCGAGCGGGACGAGGCGCCCCGGGTCCACCGCCGGCGCGACGGGTCGGACGTGTGGATGTTCAACGGGCAGAAGATCCCCAACGTGGGGCTCAACGCCGTGGCCGGGCGTCCCAAGGACGAGTACGGCATCGAGCCCACCGCGTTCGACGAGATGCGCACCGGCTGCTGGAACGTGCACGACCGCATCAAGGACATGGACGCGGGCGGGGTGCTGGCCTCGATGTGCTTCCCCTCCTTCCCCGGCTTCTCGGGCCGGGTGTTCTCCGACGTCGACGACAAGGACTTCGCGCTTGCGGTGCTGCGGGCCTACAACGACTGGCACGTCGACGAGTGGTGCGGCGCCTACCCGGGCCGCTTCATCCCCATGGGCCTCGTGCCGCTGTGGGACCCCGCCCTGGCCGCCGACGAGGTGCGCCGGCTCGCCGGCAAGGGCGTCCACTCGATCACCTTCACCGAGAACCCGGCGACCCTCGGCTACGACAGCTTCCACAAGGCGTCGTGGGACCCGCTGTGGGCGGCGTGCTCGGACGAGGGCGTGGTCCTGTCCATCCACCTGGGGTCGTCCGGGCAGCTGGCGGTCACGGCGCCCGACGCGCCCATCGACGTGATGATCACCCTGCAGCCCATGAACATCTGCCAGGCCGCGGCCGACCTGCTGTGGTCGCGCATCCCCAAGCACTTCCCCGACCTCCGGATCGCCCTGTCCGAGGGTGGCACGGGCTGGATCCCCTACTTCCTCGACCGGCTCGACCGCACCTACGACATGCACCACCTGTGGACGGGCCAGGACTTCGGCGCCCGCCGCCCCAGCGACGTGTTCCGCCGCCACTTCCTGACCTGCTTCATCGCCGACCCGGTGGGCGTGCAGCTGCGGCACATGATCGGGGTCGACAACATCGCCTGGGAGTGCGACTACCCCCACTCCGACTCGTCGTGGCCCGCCGCGCCCGAGGAGCTCGCCGCCGTGCTCGCCGCCGCCGACGTGCCCGACGCCGAGGTGGCCAAGATCACCCACGAGAACGCCATGCGCTGGTACTCGTTCGACCCGTTCGCCCACCGACCTCGCGAGCGGTGCACTGTCGGCGCCCTGCGGGCCGAGGCGGGCGACTGGGACGTGTCGGTGCGCTCGTACGACAGGGGCCGGTTCGAGATCACCCACACCGGCGCCGACCTGAGCAAGCTGGCCGACCAGGCGACCGCCTGACCCTGGGCCCCCGGCGGCCGCAGGCGCCGGTGACCTGGCCGCCGCAGGCGGCGGTGGCCCGGCCGCGCTACGAGTAGCCTCTCCTGGTCCGAGATGCGGCCATGGGGGATGGATGCACGAGCGAGACGGGGCAGCGGTCACGACCGTCGCCGACGACGACCGGCCCGCGGCACCCGCGCCCGGTGGGGCCGCGGCACAGCCCGGCGACACGGCGCGCGACGCCGCGGCCGCGGGCTCGTCGCCGACGCCCGCCGCCCCGCAGCGGGCACCCCTCACGCCGGCGCAGCGGCGGGGACTGCTCGCCATCGTGGCCGTGGCGGCCGTGGTGCGCGTCGCGTGGCTGGCGTACGCCAACGTCGAGCCGCCCGAGTGGTACATCCCGTCGGGCGACTCGTTCTCGTACTGGTACTACGGCAACGAGATCGCCGAGGGTCGCGGCTACGTCAGCTACCTCGACGGCGAGGCGACCGCGTACTACCCCATCGGGTTCCCCGCCATCCTGGGCGCGCTCTACTGGCTCGGCAACCACGTGCCGCTGGTCGACGTCGACCTGATGTTGCTCACCGGCGTGTTCCAGGTCGCCGTCTCGGTGGCCACCGTGTGGCTGACGTTCGTGGTCGGGCGGCGGCTGATCGGCCCGCGGGCCGGGCTGGTGGCCGCCGGCGTGCTGGCCCTGTTCCCCAACCTCGTCTACCAGGTCACCACCATCCAGGTGGAGACCACGTTCATCTTCCTGACCATGGCTGCACTGGCCATCGTCGTCGACCACGACTGGTCGTCGGGTCCCCCGACCCGCAACCGCCTGCTGGCCTTCGGGGCGGTGCTGTCGCTCTCGGCGCTCGCCCGGCCGTTCTCCGCCCCGCTGCTGCTCGGGGTCGGCCTGGCTGTGCTGGCCGTCGGTGCCGGGTGGCGGCGGGCCCTGGCGGCAACGGCCATCCCCCTCGTCGTGCTCGTCGTGGCGTTCACGCCCTGGACCATCCGCAACGCCGTGCAGCTGGGTGCGTTCGTGCCGTCCTCCACCAACATGGGCGACACGCTGTGCATCGACCGCAACGACGACGCCACGGGCGGGTTCCGGTGGAGCTACCACGACGGCTGCGCCGATCCCGAACTCGGCGAGGTCGAGCGCAACCGCGAGAGCACGCGCATGGCCGTGCAGTGGGTCATCGACAACCCCGACCGCGAGCTGCTGCAGATCGGACGGCGCGCCCGCAACATGTTCCGCGACGACCACGACGCCATCGTCGCCACCGAGGGCCTGGGCAGCGGCCCCATCTTCTCGGACACCACCCGCGAGCTCTGGTCGAGCACGGGCGACTGGTACTTCCGCGTGGTGCTGGCCGCGTCCGTCGTCGGGCTGCCGCTGCTGGTGGCCCGCTCGCCCCGCCCGCAGCGCCGCCTGCTGCTCAGCATCGTGGTGCCGCTGCTGGTCATACCGCTGCTGCTGTGGGGCAACCCCCGGTTCCACCTGCCGCTCGTGCCGTTCATGGCACTGGCGGTCGCCGCGCTCGTGGCCCTGGCGGTCCCACGTGGGCATCGGGCCGCGGTCGGGCGAGACTGACGCGACCACACGAGAACGACGACCAGGGAGACGACCCCATGCCCACGATCGCCGACGCGCGTGTGCTCGTCCTCGGCGCCGACGACGTCGAGGACGTCGAGTTGCTGTACCCGCTCCACCGCCTGCGCGAGGAGGGTGCGTCCGTCACCCTCGCCACCCTGGGCGGGCGCGAGATCACCGGGAAGAAGGGGCACGGCCCGATCGCGCCCGACACCGCCACCGACGACGTCGAGGCCGACGCCTTCGACGCGCTGGTCATCCCCGGCGGCTACGCCCCCGACAAGCTGCGGCGCGACGCCCACGTGCTCGATCTCGTCCGCAGCTTCGACCGGGACGCGAAGCCGATCGCCTTCATCTGCCACGCCGGCTGGGTGCCGATCTCGGCCGGGATCGTCAAGGGCCGCCGCGCGACGAGCGTCGGTGCGATCCGCGACGACATGGTCAACGCCGGCGTCGACTGGGTGGACGAGCCCACGGTGGTCGACGGCAACCTCATCAGCGCCCGCACCCCCGCCGACCTCGGACCGTGGATGCGGGCCCTGATCGGCGCCCTCGGGTGACGCCGCCCGCCTCCGCCGGCCGCCGGCCGGTGACCGAGGCGGCGCCCCGGGTCGCCGCCCTGAAGTGGTCGATCTTCGACGGCCGCCCGCTCGACGCGTTCGTGACCGGCCGCGACGGCGGGGTGTCGACCGGGCCCTATGCCAGCCTCAACCTCGCGCTGCACGTCGGCGACGACCCCGACCTGGTGATCGAGAACCGGCGGAGAGCGGCCGCCGCGCTGGGGCTGGCGCTCGACGACATGGTGTTCTGCCGCCAGACCCACGGCCGCGACGTCACGGTGGTCGGCGAGGCCGACCGGGGCCGGGGCACCGTCTCGCTCGACGATGCCGTGCCGGGCGATGCGGTCGTGACCGCCACGCCCGGTCTCGGCCTCGCGGTGATGGTGGCCGACTGCGTGCCGCTGGTGCTCTACCACCCCGCCGGCCACGTGGTCGCCGCCGTCCACGCCGGCTGGCGGGGCACCGTCGTCCGGGTCGCCGCCGCCGCGGTCGAGGCCATGATCGCCCTGGGCGCCGACCCGGCAGGCGTCCTCGCCGGCATCGGCCCCGCCATCGTCGCCGACCGCTACCAGGTCGGCGACGAGGTGGCCGACGCCGCCCGGGACTGCTTCGGCGGCGATGTCGACGGCATCCTGCGCCCCGACGGCACCGGCCGGTGGACGTTCGACGGCTGGGCCGCCAACCGCCGCATCCTCGTCGAGGCCGGGGTCCTCCCGGGCAACATCGAGGTCGGCTCTGTCGGCACCGGCCCCGGCACGCCGTTCTTCAGCGACCGTGCCCAGCGGCCGTGCGGCCGGTTCGCGGCCGTGGCGCGCCTGCACCACCGGTAGCCTGAGCGGTCGCATGACGGCCTCCACCCCCCAGCCCGCCGCCCCCCGGCGCGGGCGCGCCTTCCGGTACGAGGGCTACGACGTCGAGCCCGCCGCCAACCGGCTGACGTGCCGCTACTCGCTCGACGGCCGCGCCTTCGCCGAGCGGGTCACCTTCCCGGGCGGCGGTCGGTGGGACGACCCGGCCCTGACCGAGGCGGCGCGCTGGGTGTTCCTGCTGGCCGGCGTGTCGTACTACAAGACCGCCGCCCCGCCGGTGGTCGAGCTGCCCGGCACGCCGCTGCGCCCCGGCGAGCGCGATCTCCTGCGCGCGATCTACCTCGACGGGCTCGGCGAGTTCGCCTACCGCAACGGCCTCGACCTCGCCGGCCTGCGCATCGACGCCCCGGCGCTCGGCGACGACACCGGCCCGGCGGCGTCCGAGCCCGGGGGCAAGCGGCCACTGGTGCCGTTCGGCGGCGGCATCGACTCGATCGTGACGGTCGAGCTGGTGCGCCCCCTGGCCGACGCAACCCTGTTCGTCGTCGACCGGCCCGGCGACCGGTTCGCAGCCATCGAACGACCTGCGGCGGTGTCGGGGCTGCCGGTCGTCAGGGCCGAGCGCGAGATCGATCCGCAGGTGCTGCGGTCGCGGGAGCTCGGGTTCCTCAACGGCCATGTGCCGGTGACGGGCATCATCTCCGCCATCGCCGTGGTGGCCGCGGTGCTCGAGGGGCGCGACGCCGTGGTGATGTCCAACGAGTGGTCGTCGTCGGTCGGCAACCTCGAGGTCGGCGGCCGCGTCGTCAACCACCAGTGGTCGAAGAGCCTGGCCTTCGAGGCCGGATTCCGCTCGGTGCTCGCCGGCTCGGTGGGCAGCGGCGTGGACTACTTCTCGCGCCTGCGGCCCTACAGCGAGTTGCTGATCGCCGAGCGCTTCGCCCGGCACGGCGAGTACCACCTCGCCTTCCAGAGCTGCAACCGGGGCTTCCACATCGATCCCGACATGCGGCTCGACCGCTGGTGCGGGCAGTGCGACAAGTGCTGCTTCATCGACCTGATCCTGTCGCCCTTCCTCGACGCCGCCCGGCTGGCCGAGATCTTCGGCGGGCGCGAGCCGCTCGACGACCTCGACCTGCTGCCCCGGTTCCAGGCGCTGGTCGACACGTCGGGGGCGCTCAAGCCGTGGGAGTGCGTCGGCGAGGTCGACGAGTGCCGGGCCGCCGTCGCCCTGGCCGGCCGGCGCCCCGACCGGGCGGCCACGCCTGTGCTGCGGGCGCTGGCCGACCAGCTCGGCGACCGCCTGCCCGGGCCGGCCGCCGTCGACGCCCTGCGGCGACCCCGCGGCGAGCACTTCGTGCCCGATGCCTACGCCACCGCCGATCTGCTGGTCTGACCTGCCCGGCCGGCGGGTCGGGGTGTGGGGCCTGGGCGTCGAGGGGCGGGCGACGATCCGCCGGCTGGCCGCGCTCGGCGTGACCCCCGTGCTGGTCGACGACCGGCCCCCGGCCGGTGGTGTCGACGGACGCGCCGTGCTGGCCACCGCCGAGGGCGGGCTCGACGCGCTGGCCGGGTGCGACGTCGTGGTCAAGACGCCGGGCATGAGCCGCTACCGGCCCGAGGTCGCCCGCCTGGTCGACGCCGGCGTCGCGCTGGTCGGCGGGCTCGGCCTGTGGCTGTGCGAGGCCGACCGGTCGCGGGTCGTGTGCATCACCGGCACCAAGGGCAAGAGCACCACCACGGCGATCGCCGGGCACCTGCTCGCTCGGCTGGGCCACCGCGTGGTGGTCGGCGGCAACCTGGGCCTGCCGCCCTACGACCCGGAGGCGCCGGCCGACGCCGACTACTGGGTGATCGAAGTGTCGAGCTACCAGGCCACCGACGTGGCCGTGTCGCCCCCCGTGGTGGCGGTGACGTCGCTGCACCCCGACCACCTCACCTGGCACCGCGACGACGCCGAGACCTACTACGCCGACAAGCTGTCGCTGTGCACCCGGCCGGGTGCCGACCTCACCGTGGCCAACGGCGACAGCCCGCTGCTGCGCGAACGCCGGGCGCTGCTCGGCCCCCGGGTCGAGTGGGTCACCGCGGACACGCCGCCTGACGGCGGCTGGACCGCCGGCCTCGGGCTGCTCGGCACCCACAACCACCGCAACGCCCTCATCGCCCGGGCCTGCCTGGTCGCGCTCGGGGTGCCCGGCGCCGGCGACGACGCGGCCCTCGCCGCCGCCGCCGAGGGCTTCGAGCACCTCGAGAGCCGGCTGCGGCCGGTGGGCACGGTCGACGGCGTGCTGTTCGTCGACGACAGCCTGTCGACCAACGTGCTGCCGACCCTGGCCGCGGTCGACGCCTTCCCCGGGCGCCGGGTGGCCGTCATCGTCGGCGGCCAGGACCGCGGCATCGACTACGGCCCGCTGGCCGCCGGTCTCGCCGGCCGCGACGCCCCCACCCTGGTGGCGATCACCGACTCCGAGGTCGCCCCCCGCATCCGCGCCGCCTTCGCCGGCCACGGATCCCGCGCGGGCGGCCCCCAGCTGGCCGAGTGCACGGACCTCGACGACGCCGTCGCGACCGCGCTCGGCTGGGGGCGTCCCGACGGCGTCGTGCTGCTGTCGCCGGCGGCCCCCAGCTTCGACCGCTACCGCGACTACCGCGAGCGGGCCAGCGCCTTCGTGGCGGCGATGGAGCGGTGCCGGGCGAGTGGCCGGACGACGCCCGGCCCGTGACCTGCCCCGCCGCACCGGCCGATGACCCGTCGCCGGGGGCGGCGGTCGCTCAGCGCAGCCGCAGGTCCGTGTCACCCCGGACGTATGGCAGCCCTGTCACCCGCTCGCGCTCGCTATTGCATCGGTAACAGCCGAGCGGTACCACTACGTGACGGGGCGTGGGGAGCATGTGACGCCCCGTCATCCGCCGGATTGGCGACCCGGTGGGTCATGGCAAGTCCGGAAGGCGGGACATGGTGGACGACGAGATCACGTCGTGGACATCCTCGGCGCGGCCGGCAGGGCCGCGCCATGGCAGCGGGTGCCAGCGATG
>DASTFE010000447.1:0-28544 GCA_035708905.1 Acidimicrobiales bacterium
CGGCCGGCCGGCGGCCTCGGCCGCCCGGGTGATGCGGGGCGCGACGTGCGAGGCGATCGCCCGCTCGTCGGCCAGCCACAGGACGGTGCCGTCGGTGCGCTCGCCCGCCAGCCGCAGCATCACCGGGCCGAGCGCGGCCAGCAGCACCGGCGTGGGCGTGACGTCGGTGATGTCGAGCGGGTTGTGCACCCGGAACGCCTCGTTCTCGACGTCGACGGGGCCGGGCCCCCGCAGCGCCTGGTCGAGCACGTCGAGGTGGGCGCGCATGGTGGCGGCGGGGTGCTCGTAGGGCAACCCCAGCATCTCGTCGACGACCCAGTGGTGCGACACGCCGAGGCCCAGCGACAGGCGGCCACCGCACACGGCCTGCACCGACAGGGCTTGCTGGGCCAGCGCGATCGGGTGCCGGGGCTGCACCGGGACCACCGCGGTGCCGACCTCGACGCGGGTGGTCTCGGCGCCGACGATCGTGGCGGCGGTCAGCGCGTCGAACTCGTCGGGGATCTGGGGGATCCACACCGTGGCGAGGCCGGCCTCCTCGGCCCACCGGGCGTCGCCGCGCAACCGGTCGACCTTGGACGCGTAGCGGCCCCGCTCCGGGCCGATCATCACCCCGATGCGCATGGCGCGCCCCTCTCCGTCGACGGTCCCGGACCCGGCCCCGGCGCCGGCCCCGCAGGTCGAGAACAACCTTCTTGTCTGAGTGTAACGTTAGTCTCAGCACCCGCGAGGAGGCAGCCCGGGGAAGGGGACACCGCGATGACCGCGACCGACGCCGACGTCTACTACGACCCGTTCGACTTCGAGATCGACGCCGACCCGTACCCGATCTGGCGCCGCCTCCGCGACGAGCAGCCCCTCTACTACAACCAGCGCTACGACTTCTTCGCCCTGAGCCGCTTCGAAGACGTCGAGAGGTGCCTGGTCGACTGGCGGCGGTACAGCTCGGCCCGGGGCACGCTCCTCGAGCTCATCAAGAGCGACATCGAGATCCCGCCCGGGTCGATCATCTTCGAGGATCCCCCGAACCACGACCTGCACCGCGGGCTGCTCTCGCGCGTGTTCACGCCCCGCAAGATGAACGCCATCGAGCCCAAGGTGCGCGAGTTCTGCGCCCAGACGCTCGACCCGCTGGTCGGCGCCGGCGGGTTCGACTTCATCCGCGACCTCGGCGCGCAGATGCCCATGCGCACGATCGGCATGCTGCTCGGCATCCCCGAGCAGGACCAGGAGGCGCTCCGCGACCGCATCGACGAGGGGCTGCGGCTCGAGGAGGGCACGATGCCCGACATCGATCTCGAGCACGCCCGCAGCCAGTCCCAGGTGTTCGAGGAGTACATCGACTGGCGCGCCGACCACCCGTCCGACGACCTGATGACCGAGCTGCTGCAGGCCGAGTACACCGACGTCGACGGGAACCGGCGCCGCCTCACCCGCGACGAGGTCCTCGGCTACGTCAACCTGCTCGCGGCCGCGGGCAACGAGACCACGACGCGGCTCATCGGGTGGACCGGCAAGGTGCTGGCCGAGCATCCCGACCAGCGCCGGGACCTGGTCGAGGACCGCAGCCTGATCCCCAACGCCATCGAGGAGCTGCTGCGCTTCGAGCCGCCGTCGCCCGTCCAGGCCCGGTACGTCACCGAGGACGTCGAGCACCACGGCCAGGTCGTCCCCGAGGGCAGCGCGCTGCTGCTGCTGAACGCGTCGGGGAACCGCGACGAGCGCAAGTACCCCGACGCCGATCGCTTCGACGTGCACCGCCGGATCGACCACCACCTGTCGTTCGGCTACGGCATCCACTTCTGCCTGGGCGCCGCGCTGGCCCGGCTCGAGGGGCGGGTGGCGCTCGACGAGGTGCTGACGCGGTTCCCGTCGTGGGAGATCGACACCGACAACGCGGTGCAGGCCCGGACGTCGACGGTGCGCGGGTGGGAGCGCCTGCCCGTCGTCACGACCTGATCGACAGCACCGCGGCGGTGTGCTCGCCCAGCCGCGGGGCGCGCCCCCGCCGCCGCCGGGCGCGCGGTCGGGCCGGGGTCGGGGCCGGGTGGGGGACCGGCAGGGTCGGTCCGGCGAGGTGCGCGGCCACGGCAGCAAGAGCCACGTCGAGCAGCCAGCGCCCCCCGGCGGCGAGGGCGTCGAGCGCGGCGGCGGCCGCGACCAGGCCGGTGGTGGGGTCGGCCACGGCGTCGGCGCAGAAGCAGGGGCCCTGCTCGTCCCGGCTGACGAGGCCCCCGGCGACCGCGGCGTCGTCGCCGAAGCCCACCCGGTGGCGCCCGGGACCGTGGCGGCCGTGCCCGGTGATCGACACCCACACCCGGGGTCCGCCTCGGGCGACGAGCGACTCGGCGTCGACGCCCAGGTCGGCGAGCGCGCGGGGGCGCGAGGCCTCGATGACGACGTCGGCCCGGGCCAGCAGGTCGTGCAGCCGACCCCGGCCCTCCGCCGAGCCCAGGTCGAGGGCGACGCTGCGCTTGCCGGCGTTCAGCAGGTCGAAGAACGCGCCGGGGCCGCGGCGGGCGCCGTCGGGCCGGCCGGTCGACTCGACCTTGACGACGTCGGCGCCCGCGTCCGCGAGCAGCGCCCCGCACAGCGGTCCGGCCCACAGGGCGCTCAGGTCGACGACCCGCAGGCCGGCGAGGCTCGCTGCCGGCGCCACGGGGGGTCCGGGCACCCGCACGGCGCGCCCCGGCAGGGCCTCGGCCGGGAGCGGCGGCGTCCTGCCGGCGGACGCGCCGGTCGGCCGGCGTGGGGCCACCGGCAGCACGGCGGCGGGCAGGCCCAGCAGCAGCGCCCGATCGAGGAGCCGATCGGCCGTGGCCGTCGCCGCCACGGACGCCACCGCACGCCAGACGTCGTCGCCCGGATGGTCGATCTCGAGCCAGGCCGGCACCAGATCGACGTCGTCGCTCCGGGCGAGCGTCACCGCCAGCCACCGGTCGGCCGTGCGCACCAGCCGTGTCGCGCCCCCGCAGCTCGTCGTGCCCTGCCGGCGGAGGCCCGCGATGGCGGCGCGCTCGCCCAGCAGGGCCAAGGGATCGATCTCCACCCGGGTGCCCATCGCCGCCGTGTGCCGGTCGACGGCGTCGGCGACCATCCGCAGCTTGGCGACCAGACCCGCCGGTGGGCCGAGCGCCGGCGAGCCGGGCCGGCCCGTCAGCCACATGGCGCCGCTCGCGGCCCAGGCGGCCAGCTCGCCGGCGGGATCGGGCGCCGTCGCGGGGCGGTGCTCGCACGGGGTGGTCACCGCGGTCATGATCGCGGCTGCCATGCCGATCCGGGAACTCACCCTCGACGAGCTGGTGACCGCGGTCCGCGGCCCGGCCGCCGCCGCGCCATGGGCGGCGTGGCCGCAGCCGGGCGTGCTGGTGGTGGACCTCGACACCGGGCACGTTCCGGAACCGGTGCCCGTCGCGCACGGCGGCGTGCGCGCCGTTGTCGTCGGTCGGACGGCGAGCGGCCCACCCGAGGCCCACCAGGCCGCCCCGATCTGCGACGTCGTCGTGACTGCCGGCGACCCGGCGCTGGACGCAGTCGCCGCGACCGTCGCCTCGACCCCCCTCGCCGCCTGCGCGCTCGCCATCCTGCTGCGGGGCTCGCCGCCCGGCTCGCTCGACGCGGGCCTCACCGCCGAGTCGGCGGTCTACTCGGCACTGCAGGCCGGCCCGGAGTTCGCCCGGTGGCGGGCGGCCCGCCCTCGCCGGCGCCGGGCGCCCGAGCGCGAGCCGGTGGCGCTGGCACGTGACGGCGAGCGACTGCACGTGACGCTGACCCGGCCGCACGTGCGCAACGCCCTCGACACCGCGATGCGCGACCGCCTGGTGGACGCCTTCGCGCTGGCCGCGGTCGACGGCTCGATCACGGAGGTCCACCTGCGGGGCGACGGCCCCGACTTCTGCGCCGGTGGCGACCTCGACGAGTTCGGTACGTTCCCCGACCCGGCGACGGCCCACCTCGTGCGCCTCCAGCAGAGCGTCGGCCGGGCCATGGCCGCGGTGGCCGAGAGCGTGACCGCTCACCTGCACGGCGCCTGCATCGGCTCGGGCATCGAGCTGCCCGCGTTCGCGGGCACGGTCGTCGCCGACGAGTCCACGGTCGTCGGGCTGCCCGAGGTGTCGCTCGGTCTCGTCCCGGGTGCCGGCGGCACCGTCAGCCTGCCCCGCCGCATCGGCCGCCACCGCACGGCCCGCCTCGCCCTCACGGGCGAGCGCATCGACGCCCGCACCGCTCTGGCGTGGGGGCTGGTGGACGCCGTCCACGACACGTCGCTCCGGTAGGCGGCCACGTGGCCGACGGAGCACCTCATGCGGTCGCCGCCCGGCGGAAGGCCCGGACGGCGAGCGTCAACGTCGTGGCGGCGAAGAGCGCGAGGACGAGCGTGCTGAGCGCCGCCATGACCGGCTCGGAGTCGAGGTGCCAGATGGCGGCCAGTCCCGGGTCGCTGCCCTGCATCAGGCCGTGGCGGAGAACCGCCACCGCGTGTGTCCAGGGGCTGAGCAGGGTGAGCTGCTCGATCCCGGACGGCAGCACGCTGATGGGGACCAGCGCCCCGGACAGGAACCACGGAGTGACGCCGACGGCGGGGATGAGGGGGCCGTAGGCCTCCTGCCGGCGGATGCGCAGCGCGAGGATCTCGGCGACGCCGTAGATGGTGAGGGTGAGCAGGGCGGCGGCGGCGACGAACCACACCAGGCCCGAGACGGACGTGTGGAACCGCGCGCCGCGGGCCACGGCGAGCACGACGATGAGCATCACCTGGACGAGTGCGATGGTGAGCACGCCGAGCGCGTTGGCCAACGTGACGGCGCGGCGGGGGATGGGCGCCACGACCAGCTCGCGGGTGATGCCGAAGTCCTTGTCGACGATCACGTTGAGCCCGTTGAACATCGCGGTGAACGGCACGAGGAACGCGACCTGCCCGACCGCGACGAAGGTGTAGTAGTCGATGGCGGGGTCGAAGCCTCCCAGAGCGGCGTCGAGGGCCGGGGCGACGATGAGCACCCACAGGATGGGGGTGGCGATCTGCCCGACGATCCCGCTGAGAGTCCGGGTGGTGACGGCGAGGCGGCGACGGTAGAGCGGCCCGATGCCCGCCAGCGCGCCGGCGGTGGTGGTCATGCCGCGGTCTCCTCGCTGCTGCTGGCGCCGGTGGCGGTGAGGTGGGCGAACACGTCGGCGAGCGTCGAGCGGCGGATCGTGCTGGCCCGCACCCCGAGGCCGTCCCGGGAGAGCCCGGCGACCGCAGCGGTGAGGCGATCCCGATCGGCGCGCACCGGCAGCGCGACGAGATCGCCGCGGCGCAGCGGCGGCCGGGCGCCCAGGCGGAGGCCGCCCAGCGCGGACGCGGCCCGCTCGGCATCGCCGTCGACGCGCAGCTCGACCAGGTCGGGCCCCAGCTCGTCCACCAGGTCACGGGGGCGCCCGTTCGCGACGAGTCGGCCCCGATCGATGATCGCGACCCGATCGCACACGCTCTCGGCTTCCTCGAGGTAGTGGGTCGACAGCACGACGGTGACGCCGTGGTCTTGGCGCAGCTGTCCGACGAGGCGCCAGATGGCGTCCCTGATCGCGGGGTCGAGGCCGGTGGTCGGCTCGTCGAGGAAGACCACGCGGGGCCGGGCCAGCACCGCCCGGGCGATCTCCAGGCGGCGCCGCATGCCACCGCTGTAGGTGCGCACGTTGTCGTCGATGCGGTCCTCGAGGCCCATCACCGATGCCAGGTCGGCGATGCGCTCGGCGGTGGCGCGGCGGGAGACACCCCACAGGCGCGCGTGGAGGCGGAGGTTCTCGCGGCCCGTGAACTCGTTGTCGAGCACGCTGTCCTGGAACACGACGCCGCTCGACCGGCGGGCGGCCAGCGGGTCCCGCCGCACGTCGTGCCCGGCGACGTGGGCCCGTCCTCGGGTGGGGTGCACGACGGTGGTCAGCACGCCGAGCGTGGTCGACTTGCCGGCGCCGTTCGGGCCGAGGAGACCGAAGATCTCGCCGGGCCCGACGTCGAACCACAGGCCGCGCACCGCGTCGATGCCACCGGGGTAGGTCTTGTGCAGGTCCTCGACGACCACTGCCGCTGCTAGTTGCATATTTATACACTAGTATCTTCCAACTAGTAGCTTGCAACTCCTATTATGGACCTGATGCCGCGCGCGACCCGGACCTACGACCACTTCTGCATGCTGGCCCGCGCCCTGGAGCAGGTGGGCAACCGGTGGACGCTGCTCGTCGTGCGCGACCTGCTCCGCGGGCCACGGCGCTTCACCGATCTGATGGACCTGCTGGGAGGCATCACGCCCAAGACGCTCAGCCAGCGCCTGCGCGAGCTCGAGGACGCCGGCATCGTCGAGGTCGATCGGCAGCCGGGACGCCGGGAGGTGTGGTACCGGCTGACACCCGCCGGCGAAGAGCTCGCCCCCGCCATCCAGGCGCTGTTCCGGTGGGGCCTCCGCCACGCCCGCCGCCCGCCCCAGCCCGGCGAGGCGGTCCACGCCGAGCACCTGCTCGCCGCCTTGCGCACGGTACTCGACCAGACGACGCCCCCCGACCACCGCCTCGTGTGGCAGCTGCGCTTCGCCGACGATGGTGCCTACACCCTCGCGTACGACGGCGACGGCTGGATCCTGCGCCCGCGCATCGACGACGGCTCGTCGCCCGACGTCACGGTCACCACGAGCACCGACGCCTGGACCCGCTTCCTGATCACGCCCCCACACGAGCGCCCCGGCGATCCACCCGGCATCGACCTCGCCGGCGAGCCGAGCGACGTCGACCGCTTCCGCGAACTCGTGGCGCGGTTCCCCGAGGGCGACGGATGACGCCGGCCCGTGGCACCCGTGACGGGGCGAGCAGGTCCCGACGGCGTTTCGCGCCGGGGACGGCGGGAAAGCGGTGATCATGGCGAGTGACACCAGGACGACGACCGATGCAACGCACGTGAGCGCGACATGTCGGTCAATCTCGTGCCCGGTCGCAGCACCACGTGCGGCCGGGCGCCGTTTGCCACCATGGACCCACCGGCCGTCACCTTCCGACCGAGGCACGCGACGTGGAGCACTCCGAGGATCGAGACACCAGGCTTCGAGCCCTCCGCCACCGGCTCGACAACTACGGCGTCGACGCCGAGTCACGGCACACGGCGTGGGACGACCTGATCGACGCCTACGACGCGGTGCTGGCGGAGACCGCACGCGAGCGCGGCCTCGCCGTGCCCGACCCGCCGTCACGGCTCCACCGACGGTTCACCCGGGGCGACCGCGAAGCGCTCGAGCGCGAGCTCGCACGATCGGGCCACGACGTCCGCCGGCCCTGATCACCGTCACACGGGCTTGACCTGGAGCGCGCTCGAACCCGTACCGTCCGGGACGAGGCGCGATCGCACAGGAGACATGCTCGTGACCAAGCTCGGCTACCAGATCCCCAACTTCACCTATCCCGGCATCGGGCCAGACGGACTGTTCGAGGCGGTGGCACGCCAGGCCGAGGCCGCCGACCGCTCGGGCTTCGACACCGTGCTGGTGATGGACCACTTCTATCAACTGCCCATGCTCGGCCCGCCCGAGAACTACATGGTCGAGTGCTACACGCTGCTCGCAGCGCTCGCCCAGCGCACCGCCACGGTCCGCCTGGGGGCGCTGGTCACCGGCAACACCTACCGCAACCCCGCGCTGCTGGCCAAGACCGTCACGGCGCTCGACATCGTGTCGTCCGGGCGCGCCCAGCTCGGCATCGGCGCAGGGTGGTTCGACGTCGAGCACGAGGCCCTCGGCTTCGAGTTCGGCACGTTCACCGACCGCTTCGAGAAGCTCGAGGAGGCGCTGCAGATCATCATCCCCATGCTGCGAGACGAACGGCCCACGCTCGCCGGCAGGCACTACAGGGTGCGGGACGCGGTCAACCAGCCGCCCCCGATCAGCCGCATCCCGGTGATGATCGGCGGCGCCGGGGAGCGGAAGACCCTGCGGCTCGTGGCGCAGTACGCCGACGAGTCCAACCTCATCTGCGAGCCGGCCGAGATCCCTCGCAAGCTCGACGCGCTGGCCGCCCACTGCGAGCGGCTGGGACGCGACCGCGCCGAGATCACCGTGAGCGTGCAGCGCACCGTGTGCATCGCGCCCACCCACGAGCAGGCCGAAGCGGCCGTCACCCGGTTCCTCGGCGAGCGCGGCATCGACCTCGCCACCGCCGATGACGCGACCCGCCGGATGATCGAGGCGAGGATCACGCTCGGCGATCCCGACGAGGTCGGCGAGAAGCTGGCTGCGGTGCTCGACCTGGGCGTCGACGGGCTCACCTGCAACCTGCCCGCCAACGGCCACGATCCCGACAACGTCGAGCTGCTCGGCGAGACCGCCGCCAAGCTGGTCACCTGACGGTAGCGTCGACATGGCGCCGACGAGGGCGACGAGGAGGTGCGCGTGCCATGGGCGACGAGAACGACCCGTCCGCCTCGGCCGATCCGGTGCGGCTGCTGCGCGAGCTGCTCGACCGCGTCGCCGAGACCTCCCGGGCGGTGCTCACGGCCTCGGCGCGCCGCACGCCGGGCGTCGTCGGCGGGCCGCTGGCCGACTACCTCGAAGCCGTCACCGGCCTGACCGAGAAGCTCACGGGACCGCTCGAGCAGCTGCTGACCGAGCAGCAGCGGGCCGCAGCCCTCATGGCCGAGTGGGCCGAGCGGAACCAGCGACTCGCCGACGAGATGGCCACGTTGGCGAGGCAGCACCGGCAGCTGACCGAGCGGATGCAGCGCCTGATCCGCCCCGCGCTCGAGCAGGCCGACCGGATGTCCGACATGACCAGGGGCTACGTGGAGGAGCTCCGCCGGTGAGCCGGCACCGGCCATGAACCCGAGCTCGGTGAGGGCACTGCGCGGTCAGCCGGCGTGGGCGCGGGTCACGTCGGCCGCGTGCACGGGCTCGTAGAACTCGGCGAACAGCTTGGCGACCAGCTCACCCCGGCTGGACACGCCGACCTTGGCGAAGATGGCCTTCACGTGGTCGCGCACGGTGTGGCGCGACACGAGCAGCTCGTCGGCGATCTCGGCCGTGCCGGCGCCCCGGGCGATGAGGTGGATGATCTGCTGCTCGCGATCCGAGAGGTCGTAGGCCTCGACGACGATCGGCGCGACGGCGGCCGGCTGCGCGGGCTCGACCACCAGCGCGGTGTCGCCGACGCCGTGAGCGGCGTCGCGCAGGCACGAGGCGTGGCACACCAGCCAGCGACCGCGCCGCGTACGGACGCGCGTCCGCGCCGTGCCGTCGCCGGCCCCGTGGCGCACTGCGCTGGCGCGGAACATCGTGATCAGCATCCACACCGGGATCTCGACGCCGAGGTCGGTGGGCACCCCCGGCTCGGGCGGCAGCTCCGCGAGCCAGGCCCGCGCCTCGTCGTTCACCGCCACCAGGGCGCCCTCGTCGTCGAAGAGCAGCAGGCCGGGCCTGTCGTGGGCCGCCGGCTCACCCAGCGGCTCCGACGGCCGGGCGTGGCGGCGCAGCGCCTCACCCAGCGGAGCCGACAGGCCGGCGAGCAGCGCCGTCTCGCGGGCGGTGAAGGGCGGGCGTCCCTCGCGGCGCCACAGGGTGACGGTGCCCCAGGGCGCGCCGCCCACGCGCAGCACGGTGCGCATCTCGTCGCCGAACCCGAGCGGCCGCAGGAAGCGCCGGTACCGGCCGCTCGCCGCAGGCTCGGCGAGCGAGCGGCGCAGCGCCGCGGCAGGCGCCTCGGCCCGCGCCAGGTGACGGAACAGGTTCACGTCCTCGACGAGCAGCTCGCGCTGCCAGTGCTCGGCGCACATGGCCTGGGTGATGCCGTCGAGGTCGTCGATCCGCACCGGCGAGGTCGGCAGGCCCGTTCCCGGGTCGGTGCCGAGCCAGGCGGCGGCGTCGAAGGGCACGAAGCGGCGCAGGCCTGCCGACGCGCGTCGGAACACGTCGGCTGCATCGATGCTGCGGACGACCTGCTGGACGAGGTCGTCGCGGTGTCGGCGGAGCTGAGCGCTGGCTGCCGGCATCGCCCTCCATGGTCGGCCAGGACCCGGCCGCCGACAACCCCGCAATCGGGGGGAATGAGGTGGGTCCGTACACTCACACCGTGACCTGCTCTTCGTGCGGCGCAGAGGTGCCCGGCGACGCGCGGTTCTGCCCGGCGTGCGGTGCCGACCTGCACATGCGCGGCGACGAGCGACGGGTGGTCACGGTGCTGTTCGCCGACCTGGTGGGCTTCACCGCGCTGTCGGAGCGCCGTGACCCCGAGCAGGTCAAGCGCCTGGTGGACACGTGCTTCGAGCGACTGGTCGCCGACATCGAGGCCTTCGGCGGGCGGGTCGACAAGATCATCGGCGACGCGGTCCTGGCCCTGTTCGGCGCTCCCGTCGCCCATGAGGACGACGCCGAGCGAGCGGTGCGGGCCGCCCTCCAGCTCCACGAGACGCTGTGCGCAGCCGAGGCCGAGCTGGGCTTCGACGTGCGCCTCCGCGTCGGCGTGAACACGGGGGAGGTCCTCGTGGGATCACTGCGGGCCGGCGGCGACTACACGGCGATGGGCGACGTGGTCAACACCGCGCAGCGGCTGCAGGCGGCCGCCCAGCCCGGCCAGGTGCTGGTGGGGCACACCACCCACCGCGCCACCCGCAGGGTCGTCACCTACCGGTCGGTCGGCGAGATCACCGCCAAGGGCCGCGATGCGCCGGTGCCCGCCTGGGTGGCCGAGGGGGTGCGGCTGCCGCCCGGCTACCGCCCCGACCGCCCCCGCGCCGCGCTGGTGGGCCGTGGCGACGAGGTCGCACTGCTGTCGCACACGCTCGACCTGGCGGTCTCGCGGAGGCGGGCGGCGCTGCTGCTGCTCGTCGGCGACGCCGGCGTGGGCAAGTCCCGCCTGGTCGAGGACGTCGCCGAGATGGCCCGGGGCTGCCACGGCGCCCTCGTGCTGCAGGGCCGCTGCGTGCCCTACGGCGAGGCCAACGTGTGGTGGCCGCTGGCCGAGGCGGTGCGGGGCGCCTGCGACGTCGAGGCGGGCGACGGCCAGCACGACGTCACCGCCAAGGTGCGATCCGTGGTGGCGGCGGCCCTGGACGAGGCCGGGCCCGTCGACGCGGCCCTGCCGGGGGCGCCGGTGCGCGACGGCGAGGTCGACCGGGTGACCGACGGTCTGCTGCACCTGCTGGGGTTCCAGGTGCTCGATGCCGTCGACACGGCGCGCGCCCGCGACGAGGCGACCGGCGCCCTGGTGACCTTCGCCGGCGCCGTGGCCTGCCGCCGGCCGCTGGTGATCGTGCTCTCCGACCTCCACTGGGCCGACGCTGCGGTGCTCGACGTCGTCCGCGCCCTGCTCGAGCGCAACGCCCGTCGGCCCTTCGTGATGCTCGCGACCGCCCGGCCGGCACTGGCCGAGCGGTGGTCGCCGCCGGAGGGCGGCCACCACACCGCCGTGGTGCACATCGATCCGCTCGAGCGCGACGCGGCCGCGCAGCTGCTCCAGGGGCTCGTCGGCGAGCGGACGGGCGCGCTCGACGAGCGGGTGGCCGCCGACCTGCTCGACCGGGCCGGGGGGAACCCGTTCTTCCTGGAGGAGCTGGTCTCCTGGCTCGAGGAGCCTCGCTCCGCCGCCCTGCCCGACACCCTCCGGGGCCTGGTGGCCGCCCGGATCGACGGCCTCAGCAGGTCGGAGCGGCGGGTGCTGGAGGACGCGGCGGTGCTGGGCCCGCGGGGTCGGGTCGAGTGGCTGGCGACCATGCACCGCAAGGGGCGGGGCGGGGACGAGCCGGTCGCGGGGGCGGTGGCCGGGCTGCACGCCAAGGACCTGCTCGACGTGGAGGGCGAACGGTGGGAGTTCCGCTCGGAGGTCGTGCGCGAGGTCACCTACGACACCATGACCAAGGACCGGCGGGCGAAGGTGCACCTCGGCATCGCGGAGTGGCTCGAGCGCGAGGACCAACTGCACGACGCCGTGGTCGAACGCATCGCCCACCACCTCGGACGGGCGGCGGCGCTCGCCACCGACGTGGGTGGTTCGGCCGGGATGCCCGCCGACCTGGTGGCGCGCGCCGTGGCCTGGCTGCGCCGCGCGGGGGAGCGGGCCGCACACGTCGACACGCCCCAGCGGTCGGCCTCGCTCCTCTCCGAGGCGCTCGCCCTGCTCGACGCCGTGGGCGGCGGCGACGAGCGCGTGCCGCTCCTGCTGGCCCGGTCGAAGGCGTACGGCGAGCTCGGCGACGTGGCGCGGTCACGGGACGACGCCGCGGCCGCTCGTGCGGTGGCGGCAGCCGCCGGCGACGAGCGCGCCGTCGTGCGAGCGACCGTCGCCCTCGCCGATGCCGCGGCGCGGGGCGGCGCGCCCGACGAGGTCGACGCCCTCGTCGACGACGCGCTGGCCCGCGCTGGGGTGATCGGTGACGATCTCGGCCGCGCCATGGCGCTTCGGGTCCGGGGGTTCGCCGCGCTGCTGCGCAACGACCCGGAAGCGGCGGTGGCGTCCCTCGAGCCGGCCCTCGAGCTGTACGGCGCGTCGGGTGACCGGCGGGGTCGCGCCTGGGTACTGCAGAACCTGTCCTGGGCGCACTTCATCGGCGGTCGCATGGACGACGCCGAGGCGCTCCTCCACGACTCGGCCGCGCTCTTCTCCGACCTCGGCGATCGGGGCGGGCTGGGGTGGGCCCTGGGCCTGCTGGCGTTCACACGCTTCCACTCCGGCTACCCGGAGGAGGCCGAGGCGATGGCCGAGCAGGTCTTCAGGGGCGCGGAGGAGGGCGGGCACCGGTGGGCGGCGGGCATGGGGCTCGTCCTCACCGCGAGCACGCGCCTGTGGACCGGGCGCGCCGAGTCGGCGGTCGAGCGGGCGCGGGAGGCGCTCGACACGTTCGAGGCGATCGACGACGACTACGGCCGGGTCCAGGCCCGGGTGCCGCTCGGGCGGGCCCTCGTGACGTCGGGGCACGTCGCCGAGGGCTTCCAGGTGCTCGAGCAGGCCGCCGACGCGGTGCTCCCCAGCCGATCGCCGGGGTTCGTCGCGTTCTCCGCCACCGGGCTGCTCGGCGCGGCCGTGCAGGTCGGCGACCGCGAGCGGGCGGCGGCCGCGCTGTCGGTGCTGCCGGCCAGCCCGTTCTCCTCCGACGACCTCGCGACCGCCGGTGCCGGCGAGCACCTCGTCTCCCAGGCGCTGCTCGAGGTGCAGCGCGGGTGCCCCGATGCCGCCCTGGACCTGCTGCGCGAGGTCCGTCGAGCGATGGGCGAGCGCGGCGAGGTCGGGTACCCCGGTGCCGTGACCGCCCTCGCGCTCGCGGCGGCCGGCCGGGGCGACGACGCCGTCGCCGCGGCGGGGGCGGTCGAGGCCGACCCGCGGTCGAGCTACCTCGACAGGCTGTGGGCCGGGCTGGCCTCGGCGTCGGTCGCCGCCCGTCGCGGCGACCGGGTCACGGTCGAGGGGGCCTTCCCCGAGCTGCTGGCGCGGGCGGGCGAGACCGACGACCGCGTCGCCCAGGCGGTCGTCCGGCTCGGGTGGGCACTGGCGCGCGACGCGGCCGGCGGCGGCGGTGCCGCGACCCAGCGGGCATCGGCGGCGACCCGGTTCGACGAGCTGGGCCTCGACCCCGGCGGCTGGGAGGTGGCCCTGGGCCGGGCGGTGGGGCTGGCACCGGCGGGCGCGGACGCCGGACGAACCTCCGCCTGACCGGGAGGGTGGTGCCGGTGCCGCCGCCTGCGCCGGTCACACGTCGACGGGGGCGATCCGCCGACCCGACACCATCTCGGTGCGCACCCGGAACCAGTGGGGCAGGTCGCCCGGGACCCACGGTTCGAGCCCGAGGGCCTCGACGCGTGCGAGATCGTCCGGCCTGACGACCTCTTCAGCACGCCCGCTGACGATGACGCTCCATCCGGTGTGGCCTGCCTCGTCGATCTCGTCCGCCTCGAAGGTCACGGCATGAGCTCGCAGGAGGCCGGTCAGCTTCGTGCCGGTGCCGCTGCGGAAGATCACCGACTGGGACGACGGATCGAACCGGTAGTTGACCGGCCGGACGAGCGGGCTCCACCCCTCGACGGCGACGGCCACCCTGCCGAGCTGGCGGGTCGCGAGCAGCCGCAGGCACTCGTCGCGGTCCAGCACCTCTTCCCGGACCCGCGGGTCTCGCACCATCGCCCCGACCTCCTCCTGCGACAACTCTGACACCGATGTCGCCGCGACGCAGCCCGTAAGCTCATGGCTGAGCAGCGCGATCGGGGGGACGGCGATGTCCTCGCAGGATGTCACGCAGGCAGTCGTGGAGCGGGTCGCCGACCTGATCCGCGACCGGCTGCCCGAGCCGCAGGCCCGGCGCGTCGAGGCCTTCGTGCGGCAGTACTACGCGCGGGTGCCGCCGGAGGACCTCGCCCACCTCGACGCCGTCGACGTGTACGGCGCCGCGTTCAGCCACTGGACCCTGGCGCAGGAGCCGCCGGCCGGCACCGCCAGGGTGCGGGTGTACAACCCCCGGTTCGACGAGCACGGCTGGGAGACGACGCACACGGTGGTGCAGACGCACGTCGACGACTCGCCGTTCCTCGTCGACTCGGTGGTGATGGAGCTGGTGCGCCACGGGCTCGAGATCCACCGGGTGATCCACCCGGTCATCAGGGTCCGGCGCGACGACGAGGGCGACGTGGTCGAGGTCCTCGAGGCCGGAGCGGAGCGCGGCAGCGCCAGCGCCGAGTCGTTCATCCACGTCGAGGTCGATCGCCAGGGCGACCCGGGGATCCTGGTCGAGATCGAGCGCGACGTCGCCCGGGTGCTCGCCGACGTGCGCGCCGCGGTCGACGACTGGCCGAAGATGCTCGGGGCCGTCGACCACGTGACCCGGCAGCTCGTCGAGCACCCGCCTCCGGTGCCCCCCTCCGAGATCGAGGAGGCCAAGGCCTTCCTGGCGTGGCTGGCCGGCGACCACTTCACGTTCCTCGGCTTCCGCGAGTACGAGCTCGTCACGGTCGACGGCGAGGACGAGCTGCGGGGCGTTCCGGACACCGGCCTCGGCATCCTGCGCGGCGCGGCGCTCCGCTCGACGAGCTTCGCCAAGGTGCCGCCCGAGGTGCGCCGGCTGGCTCGCGAACCCAACCTGCTCACCATCACCAAGGCGAACTCGATGGCCACGGTGCACCGCCCGGCCCGCCTCGACTACGTCGGCGTCAAGCGCTTCGACGAGGCGGGCGAGCCGTTCGGCGAGTGGCGGTTCCTCGGCCTGTGGACCTCGACGCTCTACAGCACCAGCGTCACCCAGGTGCCGGTGCTGCGGCGCAAGGTCGAGGCCGTGATGCAGCGGGCCGGCTTCGAGGAGGCGAGCCACGACGCCAAGGACCTGCTCACGATCCTGGAGAACCACCCGCGCGACGAGCTGCTGCAGATCGACGAGGACGAGCTGTACCGCACGGCCATGGGCATCCTGGGGCTCCAGGAGCGCCAGCGCCTGCGCGCCTTCATCCGCCGCGAGCGCTTCGGTCGGTACTTCTCGTGCCTCGTGTTCCTGCCCCGCGACCGCCTCAACACCGACAACCGGGTCGCGATCCAGCGCATCCTGCTCGACGCCCTCGGTGGCGTCAGCATCGAGTACCAGTCGCGGCTGTCCGAGTCGGTGCTCGCCCGGATCCACTTCATCGTGCGGATCGAGCCCGGTGACGCCGGCGACTACGACACGGCGGCGATCGAGCACCGTCTCGCCCAGGCGATCCGGTCCTGGACCGACGACCTGGCCGACGCGCTCGTCGAGGAGTTCGGCGAGCACCGGGGCGTCGAGCTCTTCCACCGCTACCGCGAGGCCTTCCCGGCCGGCTACCGCGCCGACTTCCCGGCTCGCATGGGTGCGGTCGACATCCGCCGCATCGAGGAGGCACTCGACCGCGACCTGGCGATGCACGCGCACCACCCGCTCGAGGCCCCGCCCGACTTCCTGCGGCTCAAGCTGTTCCACTCGGGGCAGCCGATCACCATCTCCGACGTCCTGCCCCTGTTCGAGAACATGGGCGTCACGGTCGTCGACGAGCGGCCGTACGAGATCCGCCCGGAGGGTGCCGAGCCGGTCTGGATCTACGACTTCGGCCTGTCGACCGCGCACGTGAGCGACGAGCAGATCAGCGAGCCGCGGCGCGCGCTGGCCGAGGAGGCGTTCGCCCGGGTCTGGCGGGGCGAGGCCGAGAACGACGGCTTCAACCGGCTGGTGCTGGCCGGCGGACTGCCGTGGCGCGACGTGACCGTCCTGCGGGCCTACAGCAAGTACCTGCGCCAGACGGGCTCGACCTTCAGCCAGGACTACATGGAGCGCACGCTCGCCGCCCACCCGCACATCGCCCGGCTGCTCCTCGACCTGTTCCGGGCCCGGTTCGATCCTGCCGCGCCGCCCGCCGGTGGGGCCGATGCGCCCGCCGACGAGCTCACGCACCAGGTGCTCGCCGCCATCGACGCGGTGGCGAGCCTCGACGAGGACCGGATCCTTCGCAGCTTCCTCGGCCTCGTGCTCGCCACGGTGCGCACCAACGCCTTCCAGGCGGGGGACGGCGGCCAGCCCAAGGCCCACCTGGCGTTCAAGCTCGACCCGGCGGCGATCGACGACCTCCCGGCCCCCCGCCCGATGTTCGAGATCTTCGTCTACTCACCCCGCACCGAAGGCGTGCACCTGCGGGGCGGCAGGGTCGCACGGGGTGGCCTGCGCTGGTCCGATCGTCGCGAGGACTTCCGCCGCGAGGTCCTCGGGTTGATGACGGCCCAGATGGTGAAGAACGCCGTGATCGTCCCCGTCGGCGCCAAGGGCGGGTTCGTGGTGAAGCGGCCGCCGGTCGACCGGGCCGCGCTCGCCGAGGAGGCGGTCGCGTGCTACCGCACGTTCGTCAGCGGCCTCCTCGACCTCACCGACAACCTGGTGAGCGGCGAGGTCGTCCCGCCCCCCGACGTCGTGCGGCACGACGGCGACGACCCGTACCTCGTCGTCGCGGCCGACAAGGGGACGGCGGCGTTCTCCGACATCGCCAACCAGCTCAGCGCGGCGTACGGCTTCTGGCTCGGCGACGCCTTCGCGTCGGGCGGCTCGTCCGGCTACGACCACAAGCGCATGGGCATCACCGCCCGCGGCGCGTTCGAATCGGTGAAGCGGCACTTCCGCCAGCTCGGCGTCAACGTGGAGACGACCGAGATCACCGCCGTGGGCATCGGCGACATGTCGGGCGACGTGTTCGGCAACGGCATGCTGCTCTTCCCCCACCTGAAGCTGGTCGGCGCGTTCGACCACCGCCACGTCTTCCTCGACCCCGACCCCGACCCGGAGGCCGCCGCGCGCGAGCGAGCACGGCTCTTCCGGCTGGCGGGCTCGACCTGGGGCGACTACGACGACACCATCCTCTCGCCCGGGGGCGGTGTCTTCCCCCGCAGCGCCAAGGCCATCCCGCTGTCCGCCGAGGCCAGGGCGCTGCTGGGGATCGAGGACGAGACGGCGACGCCGCAGCAGGTCATCCGGGCTCTGCTCCGGGCACGGGTCGACCTGCTGTGGAACGGGGCGATCGGCACCTTCGTGAAGTCGAGCCAGGAGACCCATCTCGAGGTCGGCGACAAGGTGAACGACGCGGTGAGGGTCGACGCGGGCGAGCTGCGGTGCCGCGTCGTGGCCGAGGGCGGCAACCTCGGCTTCACCCAGGGGGCGCGCATCGAGTTCGCCAGGGCCGGCGGGCTGGTCAACACCGACTTCATCGACAACTCGGGTGGCGTGGACTGCTCCGACCGCGAGGTGAACATCAAGATCCTGCTCGATGGCGAGGTCGCCGATGGCGACCTGACCCGCAAGCAGCGCGATGCGCTCCTCGCCGAGATGACCGACGAGGTCGCCGACCTCGTCCTGCGGGACAACTACCTCCAGGCGCAGGCCCTCGCCCGCACCGTGGCGTCGACCCGGCAGCGCGGCCCGCGCTACCTGGGTCTGCTCCGAACGGTGGAGCAGGCGGGCAGGGTCGAGCGGGGTCTCGATCCCGACCGCGAGCCCTCGAACCGACGCGCCCCGGCCGGCGAGATGCTCACGGTCCCCGAGCTGGCCTTCCTGTTCGCCCACACGAAGATCATGGTGTACGACGCGCTGCTCGACTCGGACGTGCCGGAGGACCCGTACCTGGCGCACGAACTCCGGCGCTACTTCCCGACGCCGCTGCGAGAGCGCTTCGCCCGTCGCATGCAGGCGCACCCGTTGCGGCGCGAGATCATCGCCAGCTCGGTGGCCAACGAGGTCGTCAACCGCCTCGACTTCACCGCCACGTTCACGGTCGCCGACCACATGGGTGCGACGCTCGCGGAGATCGCCCGGGCCTTCACGGTCGTGCGCGAGATCCTGGGGCTGCGGCGGCTGTGGGCCGACGTCGAGGCCCTGGACGGTCGCGTGCCCATGGCCGTCCAGACCGAGATGGTGGACGACATCGGTCGGGTGCTGACGTCGCTCATGCGCTGGCTGCTGCGCCACCGCCGCCCGCCGATCGACGTCGATGCCGAGGTGAGCCGCTTCGGCGACCAGGTCGCGTCGCTGGCGCCCGCCCTGCGCAGGCTGCTCGGGCCGGCCGGTCGCGAGGCGTGCGAGCTGCGCGCCGCGCAGTTCGTGGGCGAGGGCGTCCCGGCCGGGCTCGCCGACGAGGTCGCGTGGCTCGGTGTGGTCATGACCGCACCAGACGTGATCGAGGTGGCGGTGGCGGCAGGCGAGACCGCCGAGAGCGTGGCCGCGGTGCAGGCGGCGCTGTGCGATCGGCTGCGGCTCGACTGGCTGCGCGAGCAGATGGATGGACTGGCCTTCGCCACCCGGTGGGAGACGCTGTCCAGGCTCGGGGTGCGGGACGAGCTGTTCGACCATCGTCGAGCGCTCACGGCGGCCGTGCTGCGCTCGGCTCCTCCGGGACGTGCCCCCGAGGACAGGGTGCACGCCTGGGCGGGAGCCAACCCGGCGGCCGTCGCACGGTACGAGCGTCTGGTCGCGGACATCGAGCGAGGCGGGTCCGTCGACGTCACCACCCTGACCGTGGCCCTGAGCGAGCTGCGCAACCTCGTCCCCGACGGCGCATGACCACGGCGTTCGTGCTCTCCGGGGGAGCCAGCCTGGGCTCGATCCAGGTCGGGATGCTCCTCGGCCTGGCCGAAGCCGGCGTCGCGCCCGACGTGATCGTCGGCACGTCGGTGGGCGCGGTGAACGGGGGCTGGGTGGCGTCCCGCCACGACGTCGCGGGGATCACGGCGCTGGCCGACGTGTGGCGGTCGCTGTCCCGCAGCGACGTGTTCCCGACCCGTCCCATCACCGGGCTCCTCGGCTTCCTCGGCCGGCGGCCGAACCTCGTGCCGAGCACCGGTCTCCGCCGCCTGCTCGCCCGCAACATCCAGTTCACCCGCCTGGAGGACGCCCCGATCCCACTCCACGTCGTCGCCACCGACGTGCTCTCCGGCCAGGACGTCCTGCTGTCCTCGGGTGACGCCGTCGACGCGATCATGGCGAGCGCCGCCATCCCGGCGGTGTTCCCGCCGGTCCGCATCGGCGGCCGGGACCTGATGGACGGCGGGGTGGTCAACAACACGCCGCTGTCGCACGCGGTCGCCCTCGGTGCGGACCTCGTCTGGGTGTTGCCCACCGGGTACTCGTGCGCGCTCCCCGAGTCGCCGAGGGGAGCGCTGGCGATGGCGCTGCACGCGCTGACCCTGACGATCAACCAGCGGCTGGCGGTCGACGTGGCGCGCTACGAGGGCGTGGTCGACCTGCGCGTGGTGCCGCCGCTGTGCCCGGTCCCGGTCTCGCCGGCCGACTTCTCGCAGACGGCGCAGCTCATCGAGCGATCGCACGAGGCGACGCGGGCGTGGCTGGCGTCCGGGCGTCCCGGCCCGGGCCAGGCCGAGCTGCTCGTGCCCCACCGGCATTGAGGTGAGAGGAGCGACGATGAGCACAGCTGGCGCGGAACGCTGGCCGCCGATCCCGGTCGCCGGCTGGCAGGACACCCGGGACACCCTGCACCTGTACACCCAGGTGGTCGGCAAGGTGCGCCTGGCCAACGAGCCGGTCACGAACCACTGGTGGAACGTGCCGCTCTACCTCACGGCCCGCGGGCTGACCACCTCGCTCATGCCCCACCCGTCCGGGCCGGCGTTCCAGATCGACTTCGACTTCCTCGCTCACCGCCTGGACATCGCCACGGTCGCCGGACGCAGCCGGTCGCTGGCGCTGGAGCCGCGGGCCGTGGCGGACTTCTACGGCCTCGTCATGGGCCTGCTCGACGAGCTGGGGGTCGCGACCGAGATCTGGCCGATGCCGGTCGAGATACCCGGCGCGATCCCGTTCCCCGACGACCGGGTCCACGCCAGCTACGACCCCGATGCCGTGCGGCGGTTCTGGCTCGCGTTGGTCGAGATCGAGCGGGTCATCAAGGTGTTCCGGACCCGGTTCGTCGGCAAGGCGAGCCCGGTGCACCTGTTCTGGGGCGCCCTCGACCTGGCGTCGACCCGCTTCTCCGGCCGGACGGCGCCACCGCACCCGGGCAGCGCACCGAACTGCGGTCCCCACGTCATGCGCGAGGCCTACTCGCACGAGGTGAGCAGCTGCGGCTACTGGCCCGGCCCGCCCGGCGCCGAGGGCGTCCTGTACTCCTACGCCTACCCGGAACCCCCGGGCTTCCGTGGGGCGCCCGTCGCACCGGCGGGCGCGGCGTGGGATGACGAGCTGTCGGAGTTCGTCCTGCCCTACGAGCTCGTCCGCACGGCGGCGGATCCGGACGCCGTGCTGCTCGAGTTCCTGCAGACCACCTACGAGGCGGCGGCGACCACCGGGCACTGGGACCGCGCCGCCCTCGAGCGACGGAACGGCCCGATGGGCGCCTGATCTGCGGGCCCGACGGACGACCGGCGGCGACTCAGGGCCTGCCTCCCGGCGGGCGCTCGACGCTGGCGAGCTGCTCGAGCACGGCGCACACCGCGGCGATGTCCCGGTCGCCGAAGCCGTGGGCGAGCGACGCGAGGTAGACGGGCACCGTCGCCGAGAACAGGGGAGTGGGGCAGTCGTGGGTCCGGGCGAAGTCGGCGATGATCTGCAGGTCCTTGTGGAAGACCCGTCCGGTCACGCCCGGCTGGTCGTAGGCGCCGGCCACCATCGAGGGCCCGCGCGCCTCGAACATGCGGGAGGTGCCGGCGCCGTCGGCGATCACCTCGTACAGGGAGCTGCGGTCGATGCCGGCCTTGGCTGCGAGCACGAAGGCCTCTGCCGCGGCCACGTTGTGGATGGCCACCAGGAGGTTGGCGATGATCTTCATCTGCGACCCGGCGCCGAACGGCCCCAGGTGGTGGTAGCTCCGCGCGAACGCCGTGAACACGGGGCCGCACGCCTCGACCGCGGCGGCATCCCCGCTGGCGTAGACGACGATGTCCTTGGCGTGCGCCTGGGCCGCCGTGCCGCTCAGCGGGCAGTCGAGCAGCGTCGCCCCGGCGGTCTCGGCGTCGTGGCGCGCCGACTGCTTGTCGTCGAGGGCCAGGGTGCTGGTCTCGACGATCACCAGCGGCTGTCGAGGCCGGGCCGCGAGCAAGCCGTCGCGCCCGCGCAGGACCGCGCGCAGGGCGTCGGCGGATGGCAGGGACGTGATCACCGTCGACGCCTCGCCGGCCACCTCACGGGGTGAGCCGCACGACCTTCCGCCGGCCGCGACGAGGTCGCCGGCCCGCACCGGGTCGAGGTCGTAGCCGACCACGGGGAACCCCGCCTCGAGCAGGTGCCGGGCGATCGGGGTGCCCATCTGGCCGAGACCCACGATGCCGACGGCGTCGTTCATCGGCGGCCCGTCGTCGCCGAGCAGGTCAGCTCGCCCCGTCCGTGTGGGACAGCTGGTTGGCCAGCTCGCGGGAGGTGTGGCGCAGGTGGTCGCGGATCGCTCGCCGGGCCGCCCGGCTGTCGCCCGCGAGGCAGGCGTCGAGGATCTGCCGGTGCTCGGCGTCGGCCTCGTCGGTCGGCTTCTGGTTCGCCACGAACATGTAGATGTAGGGGTTCGACGCATCGCGCAGGTTGGCGATGAGCGCGCTCAGCCGGGGGCGGCCGGCGGCCTCGTACAGCTTGAGGTGGAACTCGTCGTTCATCTGCAGCCACCGCCGCGGGTGCGTCGTGCGGCGCATGCGCTCGATCAGGTCGCTCAGCTCGTCGGCGATGTCCTGCGTCATCCGCTGGGCGGCGTGGGAGACCGCGAGCGTCTCCAGGGCCTCGCGGATCTCGTAGTACTCGAGCAGATCCTCGGCCGTCGGGTGGAAGACCACGGCACCCCGGTGGGGGTCGATGCGGACCAGACCCTCGGCCTGGAGCTGTGCGAACGCCTCTCGCACGGGGGTCGTGCTCACGCCGAACCGCTCGGCCACCTCGTTCTGGCGCAGGCGGGTACCGGGGGCCAGAACGCCCTCCTGGATCTCGTCCCGCAGCTTGGTGGCGACGATCTGGGCGGTCGTGCTGCGGCCGATGACGTGCGAGCTGGCTGCCATGGCACCTTCCTGTCGACTCGTACATAGTACACAACTCGGCGCGAGACCGTACCGGACGACCCTGGACAGCGACAGAAGCGACTATATATAGTACAGGATCAAGGGACCTGACGCGCTCTGTGAGGACGCCGGCGGGCTCCCTTGACACCGACGAGGGGGAGACGGCAGTGAGATTCACTAGGAGCGCGCGAGCCTTCGCGGCTCTCAGCGTGTTCGCTCTGTTCGCGACGGCGTGCGGGGGCGACGACGACGACGCCGCTGGGGCAGGCGGGGACGAACGCACCGTGATCCGGTTCGCATTCGCCCCGGACCCGGTCTGGGACTACCTGAACGACACCGGGACGCTCGTGGAGTGGGAGGAGGAGCACAACATCCGGATCGTGACGAGCGCGACCTGGGACGAGTTCACCTACTTCGCCGGCGGGCACGGCGACATCGTGTCGATGGGAACCCAGGAGATCCCGGTGCTCGAGGCCGAGACGGGGATCGAGACGGTCACCTTCGGCAAGTACAACATGCAGCGGGTTCCGCTGTGGCACCGCGCCGGCGACCCGTACGAGACGATCGAGGACATACCGACGGGCTCGAACATCTGCGTGAACAGCCCGGTGTCGAACACGGGGTTCTGGACCGTGGCGGCACAGGAGCTGCACGGCCTCGACCTGCGCGTGGGCGGCGGCGACTACAACCTGCTGGTCAACGACCACTTCGTGAACCCCACGAACCTGCTGCGGGGCGACTGCGAAGCGGCGACGTTCATCCCCGAGGCCGCCGTCCCCCACATGCGGGAGGGCGAGATCGAGATGATGTACGACCAGCTGCCCTTCCAGCTCTACACGAGCTTCTCCGGCGTCGACGACGGCCAGAAGCACGTGACGAGCAACCTGTTCACCGCCACCGCCGAGTGGTACGACGCCCACGAGGAGGAGGCGGCGGCCTTCCTCGAGCTGTGGCAGACCGGCATCGAGCTGTGGCAGGAGAACCAGGCCGAGATCATCGCCCAGTACCCGCAGCACTTCTCCGTCGAGAGCGACGAGGACATCGAGTTCCTGCAGGAGTTCATGTCCGACCCCGACAACGACTGGTTCGTCGACAGCGTCTACCTGGACGAGGAGTGGATCGAGGCCGAGACCAAGGTGTGGGAGCTCATGAGCAACCTCCACCCGGACAACGACAACTACATCGACCCCGACTTCTCCGCCCCGCGGTTCGAGGTCATCGCGGCGCCGGAGGAGTAGCCCCGGTCATCTGGGGGACGGGCGCCGGCCGTGGGGGGAGACCACGGCCGGCGTCCTCCTGAGAGGCCCGGAGAGAGGAGGAAGCCGTGGCGGTTCCAGCGACCGTCGAGGACGTGTCCGAGGGAGCCCGCACCACCGAGGAGGAGCTCGTCCGCCGGGCGCGCCGGCGCGATCTGCAGGTCACCTGGTTCTGGCGGATCCTCGGCTACGTCACCGTGCTCGGTCTCTGGGAGTACGCCTCCGGCCGGTGGATGCGAGAGCAGCTCCTCCCCGCGCCGACGACGGTCCTCGAGACCTTCGGCGAGATCTGGCGCGGCGGTGACATGCCGGCGGCGTTCCAGGCCACCCTGAGCCGCATCGCCGTCGGCTTCGCCCTGTCCTTCGTGGTCGGGCTGGCGGTGGGCGTCCTGATGCAGAACCGCTGGCTGGAGGGCTTCTTCCGGGATGCCGTGCTCATCGGCATCACCACGCCCGGGCTGGTCTGGGCGTTGATCACGGCGATCATCTTCGGCAACAGGACGGCCGGCCCGCTCATCGCCGTGGTGCTCACCACCTTCGCCCTCATCACGGTCAACGTGCACGAGGGGGTCAAGGCCCTGCCCAAGGACCTGATCGACATGAGCAAGGCCTTCCGGGTCGGCCTGGTCAAGCGGAACCGCCAGATCGTGATCCCGCACCTGGCGCCCTACATCTTCACCGGCGTCCGCTTCGGCTTCTCGATCGCCTGGAAGATCGTCGTGCTGACCGAGGTCTTCGCCTCGTCGTCCGGCATCGGCTTCGAGCTGCGCGTCGCGCAGCAGCTGTTCCAGCTCGACGTCTTCCTCACGTGGATCCTGGCCTTCTACGTCCTCGCCCTGTTCCTGGAGAAGGTCGTCCTCGAACAGATCGAACGGCGCTTCTTCCGCTGGCGGCGCGAGGTCACCGCGGCATGACGAGCAGGGGGGACGAGATGGCTGTGCCCCACGATGCCGGCCTCGTCGGCACCACACCGGCGCCGGCGCGGCGGCGGTGGACGGATCGGCGGCGGATGGCCAGGCGTGCGACCCGGATCGCCCGGTCACCCGCCACCGCCCGGCTGCTGTTCCCGGTCGCCGTGCTCATCTTCTGGGTGGTGAGCATCGACGTGATCGAGGGGGTCTGGCCCTTCGCCGTCGACGTGCTGCCCCGGCCGTCCGAGGTGCGCGACTTCGTGTGGGCCGAGCTGCGGTCGGACACCTTCGCGCCGTACAACGTCTACGAGACGTTCTGGATCTCGCTCAAGCGCCTCGCGATCGGGTGGCTCATCGCGATGGGCCTGGGCACGGCCATCGGCCTGGCCATGGGGCTCTCGAAGGGCGCCAACGCGTTCTTCAACGACTGGGTGGTGGCGATCCTGGCGATGCCCAACCTGGCCTGGGCCCTGTTCGTCAGCATGGCCTTCGGCTTCGGCAACAGCGGCCCGGTCATCTGCGTGGTCCTGACGGGCATACCGTTCGTGATCATCAACGTGCGGGAGGGCGTGCGGAACACGCCGCGGGAGCTCTTCGACATGTCCCGGTCGTTCCGGGTGTCGCCTTCCCGGACGACCCGCCACGTCCTGCTGCCGTCGCTGATGCCGTTCATGTTCGCCGCGGCCCGCTACGCGTTCGCGCTCGGCTGGAAGGGCCTGGTGGTGGCCGAGGTCTTCGGTGGCCGGGACGGCGCCGGATGGACCATCAAGTTCTGGTACGACGCCCACCGCGCCCACGGCGTCGTCGGCTACGCCTTCTTCTTCATGGCCTTCGCGATCATCTTCGAGAAGGTGGTCTTCGACAACATCGCCAAGCGGGTGTTCCGGTGGAGGCCGGCCGCCACCGGTGTCGAGGTCGTCGAGGAGGTCTTCGAGACCGAGGCGGCCCCACCGGCGCCGGCACTGCAGGGCGGCCGCTGAGACATCCGCAAGCGACGGCAAGGACGGACGATGGCAGAGATCCTGATCAAGAACCTCCACAAGGAGTTCGGCACCGGTGCGGACAAGGTCGTCGCCCTGGAGGACGTGAACCTCTCGATCGGCGGGCACGTGTTCGTGTCGATCGTCGGGCCGTCGGGATGCGGCAAGTCGACGCTCCTCAACATCCTGAGCGGCATCGAGACCCCGACCAGCGGCACGGTGGCGATCACCCAGGAGGGGCACGACGCGGCGCCGGGCTACGTGTTCCAGGCGGCCCGCCTGCTGCCGTGGCGCACGGTGATGGACAACCTGCTGTTCGTCCAGTCCGATCGGTCCCCGTCCACCCGTGAGCGCTGCCAGCGCTACCTCGAGATGGTCCAGCTGGGCGACAAGGGGTCCAAGTTCCCGGGCGAGCTCTCCGGCGGCATGCAGCAGCGGGTCGGCATCGCCCGGGCGTTCTCCATCGAGCCCGACGTGCTCTTCATGGACGAGCCGTTCAGCCACCTCGACGCCATCACCGCGCGGTCGCTGCGCCGCGAGCTGCACGACATGTGGGCGCAGACCGGCAAGACCGTGGTCTTCGTGACGCACGACATCGGCGAGGCGATCGAGCTGTCGAACCGGGTGCTCGTGTTCGGCAAGGGCGGGCGGCTGGTCGACGACATCGGCGTCGACCTGCCGTTCCCCCGCGACGCGGCCCACGAGGACGTCGCGCTGGCCAAGGCGGCCATCTACCGCAGGTTCGAGGAGCTCGACCTGCTGGTGAGCTGAGCGTAAAATCGTGATGGACGTGCCGTAGGATCTCGTCCATCAGCGACCTGATCGACCGTCGTACGACCCACGAGCACGTCCGTGAGACGCTCCGCCAGGCGATCCTGAGCGGCGAGCTGCCGGGCGGCACCCGTCTGGTCCAAGCCGAGATCGCCAAGGACCTGGGCGTCAGCATCACCCCGGTGCGCGAGGCGCTGCGCGATCTGGCCAACGAGCAGATGATCCGCCTCGACGCCCACCGCGGCGGCATCGTCCACGAGCTCAGCGACAGCGAGCTGCGCGAGATCCTCGACCTGCGCCTGCTGCTCGAGACCGAGGCCGTGCGGCACGCAGCCGAGCGCATCACCCCGGCGCAGCTCAGCCGCGCGAGGGCCATCCACCACGAGATGCGGTCGGTGGGCGATTCGCCGTCGTGGGTGATGCTGAACCGCCGCTTCCACATGACGATCTACGAAGCCGCCGGCCGGCCCCGGTTGCTCGGCATCGTCCGCAACCTGCTGGACGCGTCGGTGATGTACGTGAGCGCCGCCGACGCCCACGTGCCGCGCCATCGCCGGCGGGCCAACGACGACCACGCCCGGCTCCTGCGCCTGCTGCGCGAGCACGACGTCGAGGGCGCCGTCGACGCGCTGAGGCGGCACATCGAGATCCCCCGCTCGGTGCTCGCGGCGCGGAGCTAGTGCGCGGTTAGGACAGCTCGACCACCTGGTGGGTCTCGGCCGACCGGTCGGCCGCCAGGTAGACCTCCATGGTCAGGCGGGCCAGCCGCGGCTCGACCATCACCGGCCGGTCGTGGGCCACGGCTTCGAGGAAGTGGATGGTCTCGCGCTCCATCGGCCCTGCGAAGGTGGCGCCGACCTTCTCGCCCGGCATGGTCGAGAGGGGGAAGTGCACCCCGTGCTCCATCGTGTTCAGCACGATGTCGCGGTGCGTGTCGTCGATCAGGATCGCGCCGTCGGTGCCGATGCACTCGATCCAGGTGGTGGCGGCGTTCGGGTAGCCGGGTGGCAGCGACATCCCCGCCCCCACGGTGACGACCACGCCGTCGTCCATCGTGATCATGATCGTCTGGGCGTCGGGCAGGCCGAGCGTCGCCTGCCGCACCCCCCAGGCGAGCTGGGAGTAGACGCGGACCGGGCGACGGGGCTCGAGGCACCACAGCGCGAAGTCGATGTCGTGCGTCGCCTCCATGGCCGCTGGCGACAGCTTGATCCGGTTGCCGATCTTGGCGCCGAGGGAGCGGCCGATGTGCCGGCTGACGAGCATGCTCGTCGGTCGCCCGATGGTGCCGTCGGCGACCGCGCGCTTGACCATCGCCTGCTTGCCGTTGAAGCGCTGCGAGTAGCCGATCGTGAACTTGCGGCCGCGTCGCTCGGCGGTCTCGACGAGGTCGTCGGCCTCGGCGAGCTCGAGGGCGATGGGCTTCTCCAGCAGCACGTGCTTGCCGGCGTCCAGCGCGGCCTTGGCCATCGGGTAGTGGAGCGTCTCCGGCGTGGCCGAGACCATGAGCACGTCGATGCCGTCGTCCCGGATCAGCTGCTCCCAGTCGGCCGTGGCGGTGACCGGCTTGGTCATGGCCGCGACCTCCTGCAGCCGCTCGAGATCGATCTCGGCGATGTGGAGCTCGCTGACCAGGGGGCTCTCGGCGCACGCCACGGCCCGGATCCCCCCGCACCACCCGGTGCCGATGACGCCGACGCTGAGCTGGTTCATGGTGCGGTGCCTCCTGGCTCGGGGCCCAGTCCCTGCGCGAGCGCCTCCGGATCGACGGGCAGCCGGACGGGCTGTCCGGTGCGGGCCGACAGGTCCATGGCCATCGTCAGCAGCAGGTTCGTGTGCCCGTCGGCCGCGGTCGCGTGCGGGGTGTCGATGCCCAGGGCCAGGCGGCCGAACCAGGCGGCGGTCTCCTCCCGCATCGGCCCCCAGAGCCGCCCGCCGGCGATGTCGCCCGGGGGGTAGCTGCCGACGAAGTCCACGTGGCGGTCGGCGGGAGACTCGAAGCCCCGGCTGCGGTACCCCGCCGGCTGGGGCAGGTCCGAGGCCACGATGACGTCGCGGTGGGTGTCCTCGATGTCGATGACGCCCTCGGTGCCGACGATCCCGATCTCCAGGCCGTAGACGGCTCCCGGCCAGATCGCCGGGAGCGCCCAGTTGATGTTCAT
>DASTFE010000448.1:0-12312 GCA_035708905.1 Acidimicrobiales bacterium
GGCGCCGCCCGTGCTCGCCCGAGCGCTTGGGCGCCAGCGTCGACGTGACGAGCGCCGGCTCGCCGCCACGGGCGGGCTTGAGCTCGATGCGCTCGGGCTCGCGGCGCGGCGCCCGCGGGGGCAGCACGCTGACGACGTTCATGCCGTCGAGGTAGGCCTCGACCTCGGCCCGCAGCACCTGGCCGACCTCGGCTCCCTCGGGGAGGATCGCGCCCTCGAGCGTGCCCCTGGGCTCGCGGGCACCGGCGGCCCGCCAGGTCCAGGAGCCGTCGTCGCGAGCGCTCGTGAGCTCGATCTCGATCCGGCGGGACATAGATCGACAACGCTAGCGCGCCCGGGGTGGGTGACCACCAATGGGATCGGGATCAGCGGCGCGACCAGGCGTCGGGTTGGGCCAGGTGGCGCTCGACGGCCGGCGGCAGGCGGCCCGCGACGACGTCGGCCACCGTCACCTCCTCGAGGATCGAGCGGAGGGCCGCCCTGGTCGCCACCCAGACGCGCTGGAGCGCGGCGGCCGGGCCCGGGTAGTCCACGGTCTCGGGCGGGGCGCCGTGGACGTCGGCCAGCGGACCCTCGACGGCCCGGATGATGTCGGCCACCGACACGCGGTCGGGGGGCCGGGCCAGCCAGTAGCCGCCCTCGCTGCCACGCTGGCTGGCGACGATGCCGGCCCGGCGCAGGTCGGCCAGGATGTTCTCGAGGAACTTGGCGGGGATGCCCTGGCGTTCGGCCAGCGCCTCGCCCTTGACCCGCCCACCGGCGGCCGCGGCCATCTCGATCGCCGCCCGCACCGCGTAGTCCACCTTCGCCGTGATCCGCACGCCGCCTTCCTACCCGGTGGCGCCGGGCGGTGCGTCGACACGGACCTGACGGGCCGTTAGATTTGTAACTCGTTCTAGTCGCGCTGGGGGCAGCGGGGGAGTGCCCCGGCGCCGGGCGCTCGGGATCGCACGGAGGGGCCAGTGAGCAGACGTCGCCACGCCATCGCCACCCTGGCCGCGCTCGCCCTGGTGGCCGGCGCGTGCACGAGGGCCGAGGGCGAGACCGAGGTCGGCGCCGCGACGGTCGCGGCGGCCGACGCCTCGGGCCAGGACGGCCAGGCCGGCGCCGGGGGCGAGGGGCGCAGCCGCCTCGACCGGGGTGCCTTCGGCGACCTCGAAGCCGTCTGCGCCGACGGCGAGCCGGGCGCCGCCACGGAGGTGGGGCTCAGTGCCGACGAGATCCGGCTCGGCACGATCACCGACCGGGGCTCGGCCGAGCGGCCGGGCCTCACCCAGGAGATGTACGACGCCGCCGTCGCGTTCGCGGCCTGGTGCAACGAGCACGGCGGCATCGGCGGCCGCGAGGTGGTCATCGACGACCTCGACGCCCGACTGTTCGAGTACGGCCAGCGCGTCGGCGAGGCCTGCCAGCGCGACTTCGCCCTGGTCGGCGGGGGAGGGGTGTTCGACTCGCAGGACGGCGGGGCCCGGGTCGCGTGCGGGCTCGTCAACCTGCCGGGCTACGTGGTCACACCCCAGGCCCGGGTGGCCGACCTGCAGGTGCAGGCGGTGCCCAATCCGGTCCACACCTTCGCGTCGGCGGGCTACCGGTGGCTCGGCGCCCGCTTCCCCGAGGCCAGGCGCCTCGGCGTGCTGTGGGTCAACCTCGACGGCCCCGCCACCATCCACGACCAGGTGGTCGAGATGGCCGAGTCCCTGGGCTACGAGGTGGTGTTCGACGAGCAGTACCGGCCGCTCGGCGAGACCGGCTGGCGCGGGTTCGTGCAGAAGATGCGCGACGCCGGGGTGACCGCCTTCGAGATGATCGGCGAGCCCGAGAACATGGTGGCCCTCCAGCAGGCCATGCTCACCGAGGGGTGGTACCCCACGTTCACCCACCTGCAGCCCAACTTCCTCGACCAGAAGTACGTCGACGAGGGCGGCGAGAGCGTGAGCGACGCCACCTACATGCGCTCGCCGTTCCCCACCTTCGACATGGCCGACCAGGTGCCGGCCATGGCCGACTACCTCGAGCTGATGGAGCGCTACAACCCCGAGGGCAAGGTGGCCATGCTGGGACTGCAGTCGCTGTCCGCCTTCCTGCTGTTCGCCACCGCGGCCGCAAAGTGCGGCCCCGACGTCACCCGGGGGTGCGTGCTCGAGGCCGCGGGCGCCCAGGACGGCTGGACCGCCGGCGGGCTGCACTCGCCCCAGACCCCCGGCAACCTCGTGGCCACCGAGTGCAGCCTGGCGGTCAGGGTCACCCCCGACGGGTTCGCGTACGACGAGGAGCTCACGGCGCCCAACCAGGGCATCTACAACTGCGACCCGGGCAACGTGACCGAGCTGGCCGGCGACTACGGCGTGGCCAGGCCCACGGCCTGACCGCGACGAGGGCGATGGACCAGCTCCTCCAGGCGACGATCACGGGTCTCGCCACCGCCGCCATCCTGGCGGTGGCGGCCAGCGGCCTCGTGCTCACCTACACGACCACCGGCATCTTCAACTTCGCCCACGGCGCGGTGGGCATGCTCGGGGCCTTCGCCTACTGGCAGGTCCGCTTCGAGTGGGGCTGGCCCGCCCCGGTCGCCCTGCTCGCCGTGCTCGGCGTCGCCGCCCCCCTGCTGGGCGTCGCGATCGAGCGGCTGGTGATGCGCGAGCTGCACGACGCGCCCGAGACGGCCCGGGTGGTGGTCAGCATCGGCCTGCTCGCCGCCCTGCTGGGCCTGGGACTGTGGGTGTGGCCGTCCGACGTGGCCCGCCCGCTCGCCCGGTTCTGGGGCGACGAGCAGGTGTCGGTGCTCGGGGTCAACCTCACCTGGCACGACCTCGCCGCCCTGGCGACCGCGGCCGCGCTGGCGGTGGGGCTGCGGGTGCTGCTGCACCGGTCGCGGCCCGGGCTGGCCATGCGGGCGGCGGTGGACGACCGGTCGCTGGCCATGCTCAACGGCGCCCGACCGCACCGGTCGGCCATGCTCGCCTGGGCGATCGGCTGCACGACGGCCGCCGTGGCGGGCATCCTCGTCGCCCCGTCGGTGGGGCTGTCGCACGTGAACCTCACGCTGATGATCGTCAACGCCTACGCGGCGGCGATGATCGGCCGGCTGCGCAGCCTGCCGATGACCTTCGCGGGGGCGGTGCTCGTCGGCCTGCTCGATGCCTACGCCCTCGCCTACCTGCCCACCGACCGCGTGCTGCTGTCGCAGTTCCGCTTCGCCATCCCGGTGATCGTGCTGTTCGCCGTGCTGCTCGTGCTTCCCCAGGGTCGCCTGCGCGGCCACCATGCCCGGGCGACCCGCGAGGTCGTGCCCCGGCCGCCCTGGGCCGGGGCGCTGGCGACGGCCGCGTGCTTCGTGGCCGCCGGGGTGGTCGCGGCCCAGGTCGCCTCGGGCCCCGACGCCGTGTCGTTGCAGAAGATCGTGGCGGTGGCCGTGATCGCCCTGTCGCTCGTGCCCCTCGTGGGCTTCGCCGGTCAGCTGTCGTTGTGCCAGATGAGCTTCGCCGGCATCGGCGCGGTGCTGATGGCCCACCACGGCCACGGCGGCGACCCCTGGGGCCTGGTGGTCGCCGCCGTCGTCACCGGCCTGATCGGCGCGCTCGTGGCGCTGCCCACGGTGCGGATGGCCGGCATCTACCTGGCGCTGGCCACGGGGGCGTTCGCCATGCTGCTCGACCAGTGGGTGTTCGGGCTGCGCGACATCGACGTCGGCCCGGTCACCATCCGGATCTTCGGCACGGGCTCGGTGGCCGTCGACGACGTCGACGTGCCGGGCGTGCGCACCGAGGGCGACCGCCTGGTGCTCCTCAGCGTCGTGTTCGCGCTGCTGTACCTGCTGGTGGTCGGCATTCGGCGCAGCACCTTCGGCCAGCGGCTGCTGGCGCTGAAGGAGAGCCCCGCCGCCGCGGCCACCCTCGGCATCAACACCACGCTCGTGCGCCTGGGCGTGTTCACGCTGTCGGCCGCCCTCGCCGGCTTCGGCGGCGCCCTCTACGGCGGCACGCTCGGCGCGGTCGGTCCGCAGAACTTCGCGTTCGTCCAGAGCCTGCCGCTGCTGCTGCTGGGCGTCGTCGGCGGCATCGGCACGGCGGCCGGCGCCCTGGTGGCCGGCGTGCTCATCGGCGGCCTGCCGCTGCTGATCGACGTCGCCCCCTGGTTCGAGAACGTCAACCGGGTGCTGCCCGGCACCATGGGCATCGCCCTCGGCCGCAACCCCAACGGCCTGGCCTACGCGCTGCGCCAGGGGCTCGCGCCGCTGCGCCGCCAGCCGGTGCTGCTGGCGGGCACGGTGGTCGGCGTCGCGGCCGTCGTGGCCCTGCGGCTGGGTGGGGCGCTGACCGGCGCACCGTTCGCGCTGGCGCTCACCGCCGAGGTGGCCGGCGGCGCGCTGGCCGCCCGCCTCGTCGAGGCCCGGCGGTCGCCCGCCGCGCCTGCCGATGTCCCGCTCGAGTGGGCGGGCGTCGACCGGCCCTTCACCGAGGTCGAGGTCGCCGACCTCGACCGCTTCCTCGGGCTCGCCCCGGCGGGGGCCCGGCGGTGAGCCCCGTCCTCGAGGTGCGGAACGTGACCGTGCGGTTCGGTGGCCACCTGGCGCTCGACGACGTGAGCATCGCCGCGCCGCCCGGCGAGGTGACGGGCCTGATCGGCCCGAACGGGGCGGGCAAGACGACGCTGTTCAACGTCGTGACCGGCCTGCAGGCCCCCGCCCGCGGCAGCGTGCGCCTCGACGGCGAGGACGTGACCGGCCTGGCGCCGTACCGCCGGGCCCGTCGGGGGCTGGCCCGCACCTTCCAGCGCCTCGAGCTGTTCGGCCTGCTGACCGTGCGCGAGAACGTCGAGCTCGCGGCGGCCGCCGGGCGGCGGCGCAGCGGCCGGCACAGCGCCACCCGGGCGGACCGGGCGCTCGAGCTCGTCGGCCTCACCGGCCAGGCCGGCGTGCGCGCCGACGAGCTGCCGACCGGGCGGGCCCGCCTGGTCGAGCTGGCCCGCGCCCTGGCCACCGGGCCGCAGGTGCTGCTGCTCGACGAGCCCGCCTCGGGCCAGGACGAGCGCGAGACCGAGGCGTTCCGCGAGGTGCTGCTGTCCGTGGCCGCCGCGGGCATCGCGGTCGTGCTGGTCGAGCACGACGTGCACCTGGTCATGCGGACCTGCGCCCGCGTCCACGTCCTCGACTTCGGTCGGGTGCTGGCGTCGGGGACGCCGGCCGAGATCCAGGCCGACCGGGCGGTGCTCGACGCCTACCTCGGGGCGGCGCCGGTGGTGACCGCGTGACCGCCGGCGGGGGAGCGGCGCCGCTGGTCGAGCTGCGGGGGGTGCGCGCCGCCTACGGCCGCATCGAGGTGCTGCACGGCGTCGACCTGTCCCTCCACCCCGGCGAGGTGCTGGCCGTGCTCGGCCCCAACGGCGCCGGCAAGACCACCATGCTGAAGGTGCTGGCGGGCCTGCACCCGCTGAGCGGCGGCGACCTGCTGGTGGCCGGCCGGCGGGTGAACGGCGCGCCGGCGTCCGACCTGGCCCGGGCCGGCCTGTGCCTCATCCCCGAGGGACGGGGCATCTTCCCCAACCTCACGGTGCGCGAGAACCTGCGCATGGCCAGCCACCGGCGGGGCACGGCCACCGGCATCGAGGAGGCCGCGTACCGGCGCTTCCCCCGGCTGGCCGACCGGCGCCGGCAGCTCGCCGGCACCATGTCGGGCGGCGAGCAGCAGATGCTGGCGCTGGCCCGCGGCCTCGCCACCGATCCGGCCGTGCTCGTGCTCGACGAGCTGTCCATGGGCCTCGCCCCACTGGTCGTCGAGGAGCTCTACGGCCAGGTGGGCGAGCTGGCGGCCACCGGCGTGTCGGTGCTGGTGGTCGAGCAGTTCGCCCGCGTGGTGCTCGGCGTCGCCGACCGCGCCGCCCTCGTGGTCGGCGGCCGGGTCGTCGGTTCGGGCACCCCGCACGAGATCGAGTCCACGCTGTCCTCCGCATACCTGGGTGGTTGACCGCCATGAACGACAACACGCATCGCATCGAGCAGTTCAAGACCGAGGTGGCCGCCATGCGACTGCGCGACCCCGCCACGGGGCTCGACCGCCTGCTCGTCCGGCTGGGCGTCGCCGGGCTGGTGGCCGGGCCCGGCTTCGGCGTCGCCGCCTGGTTCATCTCGCACGGCACCCGCAACCCGCTGCAGCAGCGCGACGCCATCGTGGTGGCGCTGCTCGGGCTCACGGTCGCGGTCGTCGGCGGGGCGCTGTTCGTCAAGGGCGCCGTGGCCGGCTTCCTACGCTTCTGGATGGCCCGCCTGTGCTACGAGCAGCAGGCCCAGGCCGACCGGATCGCCGCCTCGGTGGCGCCCGGCAACGGCCGCGACGAGCGCGCCGTCATGCCGTAGAAGCGGTGGCGAACGCCCTATGCGCTCGGGCTCTCGGCCCGCTTCGTCTTCGCGGCCTTCCCCTTCGTCGGCTTCGCCTTGCCGCCGTCCGCCTTGGCGCCCTTCGCCTTCCGGGTCTGCTTCCTGGCCGCCGAGAGGAGCTCGCGCATGGCGTCGTCGACGTGGTCGGCCATGTCCCACACGTCGGGCACCAGCTCGGCCCCGGCCAGGAACCCGAAGTCGACGTTGTCCATGTAGGACAGCACGGTCACGTTGAGCCCGGCGCCCTCCATGATCGGGCCCAGGGGATAGGTGGCCACCAGCTGGGCCCCGTCGAGGAACAGCGGGAAGTCGGGGCCGGGCACGTTCGACACGACCACGTTGTAGATCGGTGGGTGGCGGTCGGCGACGTTGAGCCGCGAGTAGACCCGGGCGGCCAGGGCGAAGGTGCTGGGCGCGGCGTGCTCGGCCCAGTTCTGCAGGAACTTGGCGCCGATGGCGTGGTGGTCCTGCTTGGCCCCGCGGGTGGTGCGGGCGATGGCGCGCACCCGCTCGGCCACGTCGCCGAGGTCGGTGCGCAGGTGCACGAACATGGCCGACACCCGGTTGTCGGGCCGGCCGTGCTCGTCCTCGGTGCGCACGGACACGGGGCACATGGCCACCAGCGGCTCGTCGGGCAGCCCGTCGCGGTCGACCAGGTAGCGCCGCACCGCCCCCGACACCACCGCGAGCACCACGTCGTTGACCTTGACCCCGAACGCGGTGCGGATGCGCTTGACGTCGCTGAGGCGCACGCGGGCGAACGCCACCGAGCGATGGGGCGAGATCGCTGCCGACCACGGCGTGCGGGGCGCGCGGAGCGGCACCGCGCCCACGACCGTGTCGGGGTCGCGGTGGCGGCTCACCAGGTGGCTGACGGTGCGGACGGTGCGGCCCACCAGGGCGGGCAGCGACACGGCCCGCCGCGCCTGCGACAGCAGCGCATGGCCCACCAGCTCGACGTCGGACGGGATCCGCTCGGGGGCGACCGGCGGGGCCGGCGGGACGTCGGCACCCGGATCGGCCGAGCCGTTCACCGGTGCATCGGGCGTGAGGTCGAACAGGTGCACGAACAGCTCGGCGCCCGACACCCCGTCGACCGCGGCGTGGTGGATCTTGCCGACGAGCGCCACGTTCCCGTCGTGCAGGCCCTCGACCACGTGGATCTCCCACAGGGGCCGCGAGCGGTCGAGGGGGACGCCGACGATGGCGCCGGTGAGCTCGCTCAGCTCGCGCGGCCCGCCGGGCGGCGGCAGCACGTGGCGGCGCACGTGGTAGTCGAGGTCGAGGTCGGGGTCCTCGACCCAGATCGGGTGGTTGAGCTGGAACGGCACCTCGACGACACGGCGGCGGAACGCGGCGTGACCCAGCAGCCGCCGCGACACGAAGTCCTTGAGCTGGTCGAACGTGTAGGGGGTCGCCATCGTCGTCGGGTCGATGACGGCGACGATGGCCACGTGGAGGTGCATCGCCCGCGTCTCGAACGACAGGAACGCCGAGTCCAGGCCTGACAGTCGCTCCACGTGAGGTCCTCCCCCCGGCTGTGACGGCGCGAGCCGGCGGACGCGCGCTCTGAAGGATGCCACCTTCCGTGGTGGCGTGCTGCCCGACGTACCCGCCGACCGCCCCCCGGTGCCGAGAAATCGGTCACGTCGGCGCCTGATCGACCGGTAATGTCGTCGACCCCCCGCCCGGCGACCGCCGGGCGGGTCGCCCGCGGGCGGAGACACCAGCGATGCCCCATCCCGACCTCGCCACCGAGCAGGCCTACGTCGACGACGCCTACCGCTGTCTGGCCGCGATGCGCGACCGCACGGCCCACGCGGCCGACATCGCCGACTCGGCCGCCCAGGCCGTCGACTCGGCGATCGCCCAGGCCCACCTCGAGCACCGCCTCGCCACCCTCGACGCCGAGGTGCCCGGCCTCAGCTTCGGCCGCCTCGACCACGAGGACGGTGCCACCTGGTACATCGGGCGGCGCCACGTCGAGGACGCCGGCGGCGACCCGGTGGTGGTCGACTGGCGGGCCGACGTGGCGACGCCCTTCTACCGCGCCACCCCCGCCGACCCCCTCGAGCTGCGCCGCCGCCGGCGCTTCGCCATGACCGGCAAGCGGATCGACGACCTGTTCGACGAAGTGTTCGACGACCCCGACAGCGTCGACGCCGCCCACCACGGCGGCATCCCCGACCCGCTGCTCGCCGAGCTCGAGCGCGAGCGCACCGGCGAGATGCGCGACATCGTCGCCACCATCGCCGCCGAGCAGGACGTCGTCATCCGGGCCCCGCTCGGCACGTGCCTCGTCGTGCAGGGCGGCCCGGGCACCGGCAAGACGGCGGTCGGCCTCCACCGCGCCGCGTTCCTGCTCTACGAGCACCGGCGCACGCTCGACGCCGAGGGCGTGCTCGTCATCGGCCCCAACCCCATCTTCCTGCGCTACATCGCCCAGGTGCTGCCGTCGCTGGGCGAGACGGCCGCCCGCCAGACCACCCTCGACCGCCTGCTGGCCGGCACCACGTACCGCGTCACCGGCACCGACGGCGACGAGGCGGCGGCGGTCAAGGGCGACGCCCGCATGGCGACGGTGATCGCCCGTGCCGTGGCCGGCACGGTCCGCCCGCCCGCCGACGACCTGGCGGTGACGACGGCGTGGGGCACGGCCCGCGTCACCCGCGCGGCGCTCGCCGACCTCGTGGCCGCGGTGCAGGCACGCGCGGTGCCCCACAACGTGGGGCGGGCGGCCCTCCGCACCCAGGCCGCCCGGCTCGTGCGCGCCGACCTGCTGCGGCGGCGCAGCGACGAGGAGGTCACCAGCGAGGCGGTCGACGCCGACCTCCGGTCCCGGCGCGACTGGGGCCGGGCGCTCGACCGCATCTGGCCGTCGCTGCAGGCCCCCGCCCTGGTGCGCAAGCTGCTCACCAGCCGCACGGCGCTCGCCGCGGCCGCCGACGGTACGCTCTCGGCCGCGGAGCAGGCCATCGTCCGTCGCCCGCCCGTCCGGCGAGCCGCCGACGAGCCGTGGACCGTCGCAGACCTGGCCCTGCTCGACGAGGCCGAGGCCGCCGTCACCGGCCCGCCCCGCCGCTACGGCCACATCGTCGTCGACGAAGCGCAGGACCTGTCGGCCATGGGCCTGCGGGCGCTCGCCCGCCGCAGCCGGGACGCCTCGATGACCGTGCTGGGCGACCTGGCCCAGGCCACGGCCCCCGCCGCCCAGGAGTCGTGGGAGGCGGCCATCGGTCACCTGGGCGGCCCGCCCACCGCCCAGCGGGCCGACCTCGACCTCGGCTACCGGGTGCCCTCGTCGATCATGGACATGGCCAACGGCCTGCTCGCCGAGGCCGCCCCCGGCGTGACGCCGTGCCGGTCGGTGCGACCGGGAGGCCGGCCGCCGGCGCTGGTCAGGGCCGCCGAGCCCGGCGACGGCGCCGCCCTGGCGGCGGCCGTGGCCGACGCGGTGGCAGCGCTGACCGGCGGCCACGCGTCGGTGGCGGTGATCGCTCCCGCCCCGCTGCGCCCCGCCGTCGACGCGGCGCTGTCCGCTGCCGGCGCTGCGGGGAGCGCCGTCACCGTGCTCGACCCGCACGAGGCCAAGGGCCTGGAGTTCGACGCGGTGGTGGTGGCCGAGCCCGCTCTCGTCGCCGGGGGCACGCCGCGCGGCCTGCGCCTGCTGTACGTGGCCCTCACCCGGGCGGTGCAGCAGCTGGTCGTCGTGCACGCCCGCCCGCTGCCTCCGGGCCTGCGCCTCCCGGCGGCGACCCCCGCGGCCTGAGCGGCGTACGATCCGCGCCGTGAGGATCGAGGTGGACGCCTGCACGTGCACCGGGCACGGACGCTGCTACACGCTCGCGCCGGAGGTCTACGAGGCCGACGACGACGGCTACTGCGCCACCCGCGGGTTCGACGTGCCACCGGAGCTCGAAGAGCAGGCCAGGGTGGGTGCCAGGAACTGCCCCGAGCGCGCCATCCGGGTGGTCGGCGGGTGACCTGACACCGCGGCAGGGCGCCCGCCGCCGCGATACTGTCCGACCATCGAACACCGGTGTCAGTTTTCTGGCACCGATGTCACACACCAGCACTCCCGGGGGGATCCGTGGCAGGACTGACCAGGCGGGCCGTCGCCGTCGCCCTGGCGGTGGCGCTGATGGGTGCGTGCGGCAACTCGCCCGGCGACGACGCCGGATCCGACGAACCCGAGGGAGAGGAGGCCGCGTCGGCCGCGCCCGCCGGCGAGGGCGACCGCGATGCCGTCGTCGAGATCTCGGGGGTCCCCGGCGTCTCGGACGACGAGATCTCGTTCGCGGTGATCGGCACCAAGGCGGGCAACCCGCTCGGCACGTGCATCCTCGACTGCTACGTCGAGGGCATCGAGGCGTACTTCGCCTTCCGGAACGCCGAGGGCGGCATCTACGGGCGCGAGCTGGTGATCGGCGAGATCCTCGACGACGAGCTGAACCAGAACCAGGTGCGCGCGCTCGACGTGATCTCGGGTGAGCGGTCGTTCGGGGTCTTCCAGGCCACGCTGCTCGCCACTGGCTGGGGCGACCTCGACAGCGCCGGCATCCCCACCTACACGTGGGGCATCCACGCCACCGAGGCGGCCGACCGCCCCCACATCTTCCCGAGCATCACCATCCGCTGCCCCGACTGCACCGGTCGCCTGGTGCCGTACGCGGCGATGGAGGCGGGTGCCACCACGGCCGCGTCGATCGGCTACGGCGTCAGCGAGAACTCCAAGGTCTGCACCAACGGCGTGGCCGAGTCTCTCGACATGTACTCGGGAGAGACCGGCGTCGAGGTCGCGTACGTCAACGACGACCTCGACTACGGGCTGTCGAACGGCATCGGCCCCGAGGTGACCGCCATGAAGGACGCCGGGGTCGACTTCATCTCCACCTGCATCGACCTCAACGGCATGAAGACCCTGGCCCAGGAGCTCGATCGTCAGGGCATGGGCAACGTGGTCATGTACCACCCCAACACCTACAACCAGCAGTTCGTCGCCGAGGCCGGCGATCTCTTCGAGGGCGACTTCGTGTCGGTGCAGTTCCTGCCGTTCGAGGCCGAGGACGAGGGCACCGCCCTCGCCGACTACCTGGAGTGGATGGAGGCGCAGGGCAGCGAGCCCTCCGAGCTGGCCATGATCGGGTGGATCAACGCCAGCCTGGCCTTCGAGGGCCTGCTGGCGGCGGGCCCGGACTTCGACCGGGACAAGGTCACCGCCGCCACCAACGCGCTCAGCGAGTTCACCGCCGGCGGGCTGATCGAGCCGATCGACTGGACCCAGGCACACACCCCGTACACGCAGCAGACGCGCGACGTGGACACGGGCAAGGAGTGCGGGGTCCTCGTGCGGGTGGAGGGCGGCGAGTTCGTCACGGTGGGCCCGGCCGAGGAGCCGTGGCTGTGCTGGGACCAGTCGGACACGGCCTGGGCCGATCCCGAGCCGACCTCGTTCGGTTGAGCCGGTGGCCGGGCAGCCATGACCGTCGCGGCGGCGCTGGGCGAGGACCTCCTCCGGGCCCTGCTGCAGGGCACCCCGCCCGGCACCGTCTACGCCCTGGTCGCGCTCGGGTTCGTGCTGGCCTACAAGACGTCCGGGGTGTTCAACCTGGCCTTCGGCGCCCAGGCGTACGTCTCGGCGGCCATGTACTTCCACGCCCGCGAGGCGTGGGGGTGGTCGATCGTCCCCGCGGTCGTGCTGTCGGTGGTGGTGCTCGCCCCCGCCATCGGCCTCGTCCTCGAGCGGCTCATCTTCCGGCACCTGCGGACCGGGTCGTCGGTGGCCAAGCTGGTGGTGGCCATCGGGCTGTCGGTGGCGCTGCCGTACCTGTTCGACGTGGTGATCGGGTTCGAGCCCGTCGCGGGGCGCACCCCGGAGGGCATCGTCCCCGACGGCGCCTCCGTGTTCTACGACCCGTTCGGGGTGTACGCGTTCAACC
>DASTFE010000449.1:0-5613 GCA_035708905.1 Acidimicrobiales bacterium
GACGTCCAGCGCTCGTAGATAGCTGCCCCCCACGGCGACCAGTGCGTCGCACCGGCGCAGGGCACGGGCGACTCGACCCACGGGAAGCCGAGCGAGCGACGGCACCACCAACCCGGCGCCCCGGGTCGCCGCCTGCACTGCGCCCAGTCGGCTACGGCCCCGGGTGCCCATCGGGTACCGCCGCAGAACGTGTCCGGCCAACGACTCCGGATCGTCGAAGGACTCAGGATCCAGCGCCACCAGCACGACGTCGTGGACGTCGATCCGCCGGTCGACGAGCCGCCGGAGCGTGAGCTCGACCAGCTGGCCGTCGCCGTCGTTGTCGCTGCTGTAGGCGTGGAGGAGGCCGATCATCGCCGGCCCGCGGCCTCGTCCAGCACGCGGGCATAGGCCGTGCCGACGGCGCCGATGTCCAGGGTGCGCTCGGCCTTGGCGGTCGCCGCCCGGCCCAGCTCGGCGGTGTCGATCGAGCCGTCCACCACCTTGGTCAGCGCGGTGGCGAGGGCATCGACGTCGTCGGGCGGCACGAGCAGGCCGTCGACCCCGTCGGCGACGCACTCCCCCAGCCCGCCCAGGTCGGACGCCACCACCGGCACCCCCGCCGCCATCGCCTCGCTGAGCACGACCGGGGTGCCCTCCATGTCGCCGCCGGCGCCCACCCGTGACGGGATGACCACCGCCCAGGCCCGGCGCAGCGCGGCCAGCACCTCGTGCTTGGGCTGCTTGCCGAGGAACCGCACCCGGTCGGCAACGCCCAGGCGGGCGGCCCGCTGCTCGAGCGCCGCCCGGTCGGGGCCGTCGCCGACCACGTCGAGCCGCACGCCGTCGAGGCGCTCCAGGGCGTCGACGAGCACGTCGACACCCTTCTTGTCGGCGAGCCGCCCGATGCAGACCAGCTGTCCGGGCTCGGGGGCGCGCTCGCCCACCGCCGCCCGGATCTCACGGGTGTCGACCCCCATGCGCAGCACCGGCGCGTCGCGCAGGCCGAGCGTCCGGCCGATGTCGTCGCTCACGGGCAGCACCGCCGCCGCGTGGCGCAGCACCGGACGCTTGAGCCGGCGTCCCAGGGCGCCGCGCAGGGTGTAGGCGTCGGCGCCGTGGACGGTGACCACGTAGGGCGCGCCGGTCAGGGCGCGCACCACCAGGGCGACGAGCCCGGCGGGCACGATCCAGTGCGGGTTGACCACGACCGACTCGTGGCGCCTGACCTCGCGCCAGGTCGCCAGCAGCAGCGCGCCCACCAGGAACGGCACCTCGACCGCCCGCCACGGGCGGGCCCGCAGCGTGGGCATGATGGCGTCGGCGGCCAGACCCTCCCACCGCCGGGGGAAGTAGGCCACCCGCCGAACCCGCACGCCGCCCACGCGCTCGTGGCGGGCGGCGCCCGGCATCCGGGGCGCGATGACGGTCACGTCGTGGTCGGGGATCGACCGGGCGAGGGTCAGCACGAACTCGGGGGTGCCGTCGCCCGGGCGGGCCGGGAAGGTGGTCGTCAGCACCACGACGGCGGGTCGCGGCGCGGCGGCCGCCTGTTGAGGGTGGGGCATCGGAACGGGCCTAGGCTCCATCGGACTGTGGGCACGCGAGGAGACGGCGAAGAAGAGAGCGGTCCCCAGACCGCCACGACGCTACCCGCGGGCCGGCCACCCGAACGCGCGCTCGTGCGGTCGGTGCTGGCGCGGTCGACCACGGTGGCCAACAGGGTGCGAACAGTGGCCGCCAACCCGTCCTTGCGGCCGTGGCTGCTGGCTGTCACCGCCCTGGCGTTCGTCGCGCTGGTGATCCTCTCGTTCCGGGCGCTGCCGCAGGAGCGCTCGGTGCGGCCGGTGCTGGTGGGCGTGCTCGTGCTCGTCGCGACGCCATCGACGCTGGTGCTCAACGCCGTGCAGTACCGCACCATGGCCGCCGCCCTCGACCACCGCATCGGCGTGCGCAGCGCCATGCGGGTCAGCATCGTGGCCACGCTGGTCAACTACCTGCCCATCCCGGCGCCCGGGGGCGTCGCCGTCCGCACCGCGGCACTGACCCGCCGGGGCAGCACGGTGCGCTCGGCCATCTCGATCAACGCCATCACCGGGCTGTTGTGGGCCGGGCTGGCCGCGGTGATCGCGGGCCTGGCGCTGCTGCCCGAGCCCGACCTGGCGGCGCGGGGCGGCACCACCGCGGCCGTCGGGACGGCGCTGATCACCGCCTCCGGCTGGTTGGTGCGCCGCCTCGGCCCGCACTGGCGCCGGGTGTTCGTCGAGATGCTGCTGACCCAGGCGGCGCTCGTGCTGACGTCCGGACTGCGGGTGTGGCTGTCGCTCGCCGCCATCGGCCAGGCCGCCTCGCTGGGCGCCTCGCTCGCCATCTCGGGCTCGACCGTCATCGCCGCGCTGGTCGGCATCGCCCCGGCGGGCCTCGGCCTGCGCGAGGCGTTCGCGGGTGGCCTGGCGGCGGCTGTGGCCGTGCCGGTCGCGGCCGCGGTCGCCGCCAGCGCGGTCGACCGGGTGGCGTCGCAGGTCGGGCTGCTGATCTGCGCCCCGCTGACGGGCCTCCGCTGGCGCGACGTCATCGGGACCCGCGACCTGCCCGCGCCGGCCGAGCCCACCGCCGTCGGCGACGCCCCGGGCGGCAGCAGGGACGGCGAGCGTCCGGGCGTCGACGGCGACGGGCGCGGCGACGGGCGCCGTGATGGGCGTGGCGATACCCCAGGCGTCACCACCGGTCCCGGGGCGGACGCGTCGCTGCCGGGCTGACACGCGCCCCGCTGTGACGCGCCCGCTGCGCCACCGCTCACACGGTCGCCGGCGTCCCCGCCTTGCGGGCCACGGCCATCGACGCGAACGGCAGCCGACGCGGGCCGTGCGAGCGCACGTCGACGGACTCGAAGTCGCTGAGCATGCGGCGCAACCCGTGGGCGGTGAAGCGCCAGTAGTCGTGGGGCTCGTCGTGGTAGGGGAAGCACATGGGCGCCACGACGACAGCCAGCCCGCCGGGGCTGAGCGCCCGGTGGATGCGCTCGGCGGCCGCCCAGAACTCGGGGATGTGCTCGACGACGCTGACGCAGAGGATCACGTCCCACTCCTCGTCGAACTCCATGGTCGTGACGTCGACGACGAGGTGCCCGTACGACGGGTCGACGTCCGACTGGACGAACTCGTTGCCCGGCTCGAACACGTGGCGGAACGAGTAGGCGTCCTCGCCCAGGTCCTGGCGGCCGCTGCCGATCTCGAGGACCCGGGCCGAACGCAGGTCGCGGGCCACCTCGCGGAGCTGGGCCTCGACCCACCTGCGACTGCCGAACACCACGTGCCCGGCGCGCCGTTCGACGGTGCGCCGCAGGTTCCCGAGCATCGGGACATGCTGGCACATCCGCCACGGGCCGGCGCGAGGGGTCTGCCGGCGCGCCGGCGGAGCCCGATCCTGTGCCCCGGCACTAGCATCGGCGCTCGTCCCGAGCCGCTGGTCCGCTCCGCCGCACGGCTCACAGCCGGCCACCGGGACGTGCTGGGCGACCGCGGGCGCGGTCCTGGGCGGCGATGCGAGGGACGGACGTGAACGGCGACGGTGGTGAGGAGCGACGGCCGAGGCGGCTGGGGCGTCCATGGCGCGTGCTGATGACCGACGCTGCGGTCGTGACCGGGTTGGCCGGTGTGGCGGTCACCCAGCCGGTGCTCGACCTCTTCGGCAGCAACCCGACGTTCTTCGTGGCGGGCGGCTACGGGCGGCGCCAGATCGTGGCGTTCGCCTTGGCGGTGGCGTTCGTGCCGGCGCTGGTGGTGTCCATCGTCTCGGCGGTGCCGGGGCTGGTGAGCCGGCACGCCGGGGCCTGGCTCCATGGGCTCGCCGTCGCCGGGCTGGCCGGGGTGTTCGGCCTGGTGCTGGGCCAGACGTCGGGTCTGCGCTCGTCGCTGCCGGCGCTGGGCCTGGCGCTGGTGATCGGCGTGGGCGTGGCCGTCCTCGAGTGGCGTCTGCGCCCGGTCCGGCTGTTCCTGACGTACCTGGCGGCCGGGAACGTCGCGTTCGTGGCGCTGTTCCTGCTGACCAGCCCGACGGCGGCGCTGCTGGGCGGCGTGTCGTACGCCGACGCCGGTGGCGTGACGGTGCCACCCCTGCCCGGCCCGGTCGCGGTGGTGGTGCTCGACGAGTTCCCCCTGACGTCGCTGCTGCGGGCGGACGGCACGATCAACGACGCCCGCTACCCCAACCTGGCGGCGCTGGCCGAGGAGACGACCTGGTTCCGCAACGCCGCCAGCGAGTCCCCCACCACGTTCGTCTCGGTGCCGTCCATCCTCACCGGGCTGGCCGCCGAGAAGGGTCAGCTGCCGTTCCTGAGCGACCACCCGCGCAACTACTTCACGCTCTTCGGTTCCGGCTACCCGGTGACGCGGTACGAGGTCGTGACCGACCTGTGCCCGCCCGACGTCTGCGAACGCCCACCCGCCCAGCCGCTGCGGCGGGCGCTCGACGATGCCTGGGTGGTGTACCAGCACCGGGTGCTCCCCGAGCGGCTGCGGGCGGGCCTGCCCGACATCGACCACTCCTGGGGCGACTTCGGCCACGGCATCTCAGGCGGCGCCCCTGCCGCGTCCACGACCGTGCCCACCTCGACCGGCCGCCGCGACCCGATGGCACGGGTGGACGACCTCCCCGACGCCGACCGCGGCCGGGACGGGCAGGCAGCCGCGCTGCTTCGCCAGATCGAGCTCATCGAGGCCGTCCCGTCGATCCACTTCATCCACGTGGTGCTGCCCCACCACCCGTACCACCTCACCCCGCGGGGTGGTGTCCTGGCCGACTCGTGGAATCCGGACGACATGCCCGAGGACCCCACCGTGCCCGGCTACGAGTTCATGTACCGCGAGCTCACCGCGCTCCAGGCGCTGCAGGTGGGCGCGGTCGACCAGATGGTCGGCCACCTCGTCGACCACCTGAAGAGCACCGGCGCCTGGGAGGACGCCACCCTCGTGCTCACGTCCGACCACGGGGTCGACATCAGCCCGCCCGGCTTCACGCGCAAGGTGACGCCCGACAACGTCGACGAGCTCTTCCGCATCCCGCTGTTCATCAAGGCGCCCGGGCAGACCGAGGGCGAGGTGCGCGACGACCCGGCCTCCACGATCGACATCCTGCCGTCGCTCGTCGACATACTGGACGTCGACACCGGCTGGGCCTTCGACGGCCACTCGCTCTTCGACGGCAGCCGCCCGACCAGGGCGCCGAAGGTCGACGACGACCTCGCCCCCGCACTCGACGTCGCTGCCGGCCACGCCCGCGACGTCCCGGGCGAGGGCTGGGAGGGACTGGTGTCCACGGGCGCCAGCGGCGATCTGGTCGGCACGCCGCTGGGCGACCTGGCCCTCGGCCCGCCGAGCGACCTGAGCTGGACGGCCGACGACCGGCCGCTGTTCGCGTCGCTGCCGACCGACGACGGTCGCGTCCCGTACCTGCTCACCGGCAGCGTGGCAAGCGGCGACGACGAGCCGCCCGAGGTGCTGGTGGCCGTCAACGGCACCGTCGCCGGCTCGATGGGTGCCTTCTCCGCGAGCGACGGCGGCGGCCGGACGTTCTTCGCCCTGCTGGGGCCGTTCTTCGTCGACGGGGCCAACACCGTCGAGGCGTACGAGGTCG
>DASTFE010000450.1:0-5602 GCA_035708905.1 Acidimicrobiales bacterium
GCTGTCGCCGAACGCGCCGGCGATCGGGCGGGTCGCCGGGGTGCGCTTCACCCCGATCGACACGGGGACGCTGACGCCGCTCATCCCCCGCCCTGCCCCGGTTCGGACCGCGGCCGCCGCGGCGCGTCGCCGCCGGTGGCGCCCTCGACCAGGTCGAGCTCGCGCTCGTCGATCACGGCCGTGCCGGGCGGGCCCAGCCGCTCGACGCGCACGGCGGACACCTTGAACTCGGGGATCTTCGACAGCGGGTCGAGCGCCCGGTTGGTGAGCTGGTTCGCCGCCCGGCGACCGGCCCAGTGGTACGGGATGAACACGGTGTCGGGCCGGATCGTCGAGACGACCTTGGCCGGCAGCGTCATCGTCCCCCGCCGCGACGTGACCCGCACCACGTCGCCCGTGGCGATGCCGTGCCGCTCGGCGAGCCGGGGGTGCATCTCGCACAGCGGCTCGGGGTACTGGGCCACGAGCGGTCCGATCCGGCGGGTCTGGGTGCCCGACAGGTACTGGCTGACGACGCGCCCCGGCGTCAGCCACACCGGGTAGTCGTCGTCGACCTCCTCGGCCGGCGGGCGGTAGCGCACGGGGTTGAACCTGCCCCGGCCGCTCTCGGTGTAGAACCGGCCGCCCTCGTAGAGGCGCTTGGTGCCCGGGTGGTCCTCGGACGGGCACGGCCAGAACACGCCCATCTCGCGCTCGACCCGGTCCCAGGTGATGCCGGCGTAGTCGGCGCTGCCGCCCTTCGACGCCACCCGCAGCTCCTCGAACATCTGCTCCGGGTTCGTGTAGGGGAACCAGTGCCCCTTGCCCAGCCGGCGGGCGATGTCGCAGAGGATCTCCCAGTCGAGGCGGGCGTCGCCGGGCGGCGTCTTCGACGGGTTGAGCTTGATCACGCGGCCCTCGACGTTGGTGGACGTGCCCTCGTCCTCCTCGTGCAGCGAGCCCGGCAGCACGACGTCCGCGTGGAAGGCGGTCTCGTTCAGGAAGAAGTCGATGGCCGCGTAGAACTCGAGCTTGTCGAGCGCCTCGCGGGTGAAGGCCGTGTCGGGCAGCGACACGGCCGGGTTGAAGCAGATCGACAGCAGGCCCTTGATCTCGCCGCGATGGATCGCCTCGACGATCTCCTGGGCGGTCAGGCCCTTGCCGGGGATGTCGTCGACGTCGCAGCCCCACACCGACGCCACGTAGGCCCGGTGCTCGGGGTTGGTGATGTCGCGGTTGCCGGGCAGCTGGTCGCACTTGTGCCCGTGCTCGCGGCCACCCTGGCCGTTGCCCTGCCCGGTGATGGTGGCGACGCCGCAGCCGGGCTTGCCGTACTTGCCCGTGGCCAGGCCGAGGTTGATGCAGGCCCACACGTTCTCGACGCCCTTGGTGTGGTGCTCGATGCCGCGGGCGTGCAGCAGCATCCCGGTGCGGGACGTGGCCCACCACTCGGCGGCCTGCTCGATGCGCGCCGCCGGTACGCCCGTGACCTCGGCCGCCCACGCCGGGGTGTGGTCGGCGACGGCCTCGGCGGCGGCCTCGAACCCCTCGGTGTGGTCGCGGATGAAGTCGTGGTCGAGCCAGTCGCGCTGGATGATCACGTGCAGCATCGCCCCCAGCAGCGCGGAGTCGGTGCCCGGCCGCAGGCCGAGGAACAGGTCGGCGGTGCGGGCCGTGGGCGTGACGCGGGGGTCGGCGACGATGAGCTTGGCGCCGTTGTCGCGCGCCCGCCAGATCCAGCTCGTCGTGATCGGCGCGCACTCGGCGATGTTGGCCCCGGCCACGAACACGACCTCGGCCAGCGGGATGTCGCTCCACGGGTTGGCCGCCCGGTCGATGCCGAGCGCCCGCTTGTTGGCGACGCCGGCCGACACCATGCAGAGCCGGCCGTTGTAGTCGAGGTTGGCGGTGCCCAGGGCGAGGCGGGCGAACTTGCCGATGAGGTACGACTTCTCGTTGTCGAGCGAGACGCCCGAGAGCATGGCGAAGGCGTCGTTGCCGTGCCGCTCCTGGATGCGCCGGATCTCGCGCACCGTGCGGTCGAGGGCGTGGTCCCACGACACCCGGCGGAACCCGTCGGGGTGGTCGGGGTCGCGCTCGAGGGGAGCGAGCAACCGGTCGGGGTGGGCGTTCTGCAGGTAGCGCTTGACGCCCTTGGGGCAGAGCTTGCCCTCGTTGAACGGGAAGTCGTACCAGGGCTCGAAGCCCACGACCTCGTCGCCCTTGACCTTGAGGACGATCCCGCACTGCTGCCCGCAGAAGCAGCAGTGGGTCTTGACCTCGCGGTCGGCCTCGATGCCTGCGTCCCAGCCGCCGGGCGGCGCCTCGTTGAGGTGGGGGCCGTAGCGGGCGACGAGCGCCTCGTCGGTGAGCGGTGGCCGGGCCATCAGCCGAAGCCTCCGACGGCCCGCGACTGCGCCAGTGCCACGAGGCGCCGGCGGCACCGCGGGCACACGTCCTGGTAGTTGCCCTCGCCGGGCAGCGAGTAGTCGAAGCCCACCTGGGGGAGCACCTCCTTGAGGTCGCCGATCTGGAGCACCGAGGCGAACGGCTCGCCGCACCGTGCGCACCGCTGTTGCTCGCCCTCGTCGCCCGCCTGCTTGTAGTACGCCACCCCGATGTTGGCGGGCCGCTGGAAGATGTGGAACAGCTTGCCGAACGGGATGTACATCAGGCCGAGGATCACGGTGAGGGCGTGCACCGTGTTGAGGAAGACGTAGAACCGACCCTCCATCCACAGGTTCGACGCGGTCAGGGCCAGCCCGGTGACCGAGACGGCGAACAGGCCGGCCAGGGGCAGGAAGTCGTTCGACCGCTCGATGGCCAGGGCGCCGGGGTCGCGCAGCCGGCGCGAGAGGAAGATGAACACGCCGGCCAGCACGAGCACCGCCGCGATGTTGAGCAGGTGGAACGTGATCCAGCCGGCGACGCTGCGGCTGTCGAAGCTGAAGGTGCCGAGGTCGCTGACGTACGCGCGGTACTGGCGACCGTCCTGGCCGACCGACTCGAAGTGCAGCAGGCCGAACACCAGCGGGAAGGTCACCAGCGCGGCCAGCACGCAACCCCAGAAGATGAGCTGGTGGGCCAGCCACCGGGTCCGCGACCGCCCGCGGATGAACGACTGGACGAGCAGGTTCGAGGCGACGAGCCCGGGCAGCGCCAGCGCGTTGCGCCCCCGCCGGCCCCGCTGGCGGAACGCCTCCCACCCCCGGCGGTTCAGCCGGGCGGTCGGCGGCCGGCGCAGCCAGACGAGGTAGCGGTACACGACGCCGAAGATGGCGAACAGCGTGCCGAACAGGTAGCCGACCAGCGCGGCGTCGAACCACCGGAGGTTGCCGCTGCCGAGCACGGCGATGGCGAGGGCCACGAGCACGGCCACCGCACCCCACGTCGCGGCCCGTCGGTCGATGGTTGCGAGCTGGCTCACGAGGCCTCCCGGCTCGGCGACGTCGCTCGGGGCCCCACCCTCGCGCAACCGTCGGGTGGGCGCCTGCCACCGCCGAGGGCCCACCCTATACTTCGATGATCCGCTAGAAGAACTGCCGGGTGACAGCAGCCGGCGCCGGCACGGCACCCGTGAGGAGGGCCGCCATGGGCGAACCGCAGGCCGCCGACGAGGGCGGCGAGGCTCCCTGCTTCGCGCACCTGGTCGACGCGCAGACCGGCGAGATCGCCGACGACGAGCCGTCCGGCGAGGACGACCCGCCGGCGGGGCGGTCGTGACCGCGCTGCAGCAGCAGGCGCGTGCCCTGGGCGACCCGACCCGGCACGGGGTGTTCCGCTACCTCGCGGACGCCGACCGCCCCGTCGGCGTCGCGGAGCTGACGGCCCACTTCCGGCTCAACCACAACGCCATCCGCCAGCACCTCGCCAAGCTCGTCGCGGCCGGGCTGGCCGTCGAGGCCACGGCGCGGCCCTCGGGGCCGGGCCGCCCCCGGCTGGTCTACGCCGTCGCCCCCGCCGCCGAGGGCCACTGGGGCACGGTCGGGCCCTACGAGCGCCTCAGCCGCATGCTGGTCGAGGTCATCAGGACGGGCCTGGCCCCCGACGAGGTCGGCCGGCGCGCCGCCGGCGAGATCGGGGGCGCCGCCCCGTCGGGCGACGCGATCGCCGACATCGCCACGGCCATGGCCCGCCAGGGCTTCGACCCCGACGTGCGCCGGGCGCCCGGCGGCACCGAGATCGTCCTGCGGCGCTGCCCGTTCGAGTCGGCCGCCCGGGCCGACCCCGCCACGGTGTGCGCGCTGCACCTGGGGCTGGCCGAGGGGCTGGCCACCGGCACGGACGTCGTCGTCGACGAGCTGGTCGCTCACGAGCCCCACCGGGCCGGGTGCCGCCTCCGCCTCCGCGCCGGCGGCCACGCTCCCGAACCGGGTCCCGGCGGGCCGGAACCCGGTCCCGGCGGGCCGCAGAAGCTGTCGCTGCGGGGCCGCGCCCGGCGCTGACCGCGTTCTCGCCGCGGGATCGGGGGCTCCCGCCCCAGGAACCGCGGCAAGAACGCAGGGAGCGTCAGGGGGCCGGGACCGGCGCCGCCGGGTAGTAGCGGTGCCGCGCCCGCAGCGCGACGTAGACCAGTCCGACCAGCACGGGCACCTCGATGAGCGGGCCGACGACGCCGGCCAGGGCCTGGCCGGAGGTCACGCCGAAGACGCCGATGGCGACCGCGATGGCCAGCTCGAAGTTGTTGCCCGCGGCGGTGAAGGCCACGGTGGCGTTGCGGTCGTACGGCAGGCCCATGCGCAGCCCGATCGCGAACGACGAGGTCCACATCAGCGCGAAGTAGGCCAGCAGCGGCAGCGCGATGCGGGCCACGTCGAACGGCTCGGAGGTGATGGCCTCGCCCTGCAGCGCGAACAGCACCACGATCGTGAACAGCAGGCCGTAGAGCGCGACGGGGGCGATCCGGGGCAGGAAGCGGCGCTCGTACCAGTCGACGCCCCGGCGCCGCTCGCCGACGAGGCGGGTGAGGTACCCGGCGACGAGCGGCACGCCGAGGAAGATGAGCACGGCGCGGGCGATCTCCCAGATCGACACGTCGATGGCCTGCTGATCGAGGCCGAGCCAGCTCGGCAGCAGCTCGAGGTAGAAGTAGCCGAGCAGCGAGTAGGCGACGATCTGGAACACCGAGTTGACGGCCACCAGCAGCACCGCCGCCTCGCGGTCGCCGCAGGCCAGGTCGTTCCAGATCAGCACCATGGCGATGCAGCGGGCCAGGCCGACGATGATCAGCCCGGTGCGGTACTCGGGCAGGTCGGGCAGCAGCAGCCAGGCGAGCGCGAACATCAGCGCCGGGCCGATCAGCCAGTTGAGGGCGAGCGACAGGCCGAGCATGCGGCGGTCGGTGGTGACGTCGCCCAGCCTGGCGTAGCGGACCTTGGCGAGCACCGGGTACATCATCAGCAGCAGCCCGAGCGCGATCGGCAGCGAGACCGTGTCGACCTTGACGCGGTCGAGGGTGTCGTCGAGGCCGGGGAAGACTCGGCCCAGCGCCAGGCCCGCCAGCATGGCGGCGCCGATCCAGACGGGGAGGAACCGGTCGAGCGTCGACAGCCGGTCGAGCACCGCGGCGTCGTCGCGCGGCGGCGAGGTCGTGGTCGTCACGTGCACGGGCGCCGGTGGCGAG
>DASTFE010000451.1:0-5194 GCA_035708905.1 Acidimicrobiales bacterium
ACGACGTCTGCTCCGGCTACGACTCCCGCGACCCCTACAGCCTGCCCCGCATCGACGGGTGGGAGCGCGACCTGGGCACACGCGACCTGCGGGGGCTCACGGCGGTCATCGCCCCCAGCCTGGGCAGCGCCGTGGTGCACCCCGACGTCGAGGCAACGGTGCGGGCCGCAGGCGAGGCCCTGGCCCGCGACGCCGGGCTGCGCCTGGTCGAGGTGCCGGTGCACCTGCCCGGGCTGGGGTTCGAGTGGGCGATGTCGAACCTGGCCCAGCTCCGCCGCGACCTGGGCGAGCGCTGGCCGGACTGCAAGGACGAGATGACCACCGAGATGGCGTTCGGGATGGACATGGCCGACCAGATGTACAACCTCGAGCTGGCCGCGGCCTGCGAGCGGCAGCGCACCGAGGCCAACGAGCGCATGGCCGAGGTGTTCGACCAGGTCGACCTGGTCATCTGCGCCACCAACCCCGACGTCGCCTTCCCCGCGGCGGTGCCGCTCAACACGCGGGTCGGCGACCAGCGGGTCGGCCCCGAGAACAACGGCGCGCTGACGATCCCGGCCAACATCGTGGGCAACCCGGCGATCTCGATCCCGGCGGGCACCGTGCGCGGCCTGCCGGTGGGCATGCACATCATCGGGCGGCACCACGACGACGCCCTGCTGCTCGACCTGGCCCGGGTGGTCGAGCGCGAGCGGCCGTGGCCGCTGGTGGCGCCCGGCGCACCCGTCTGACCGGGCGCGCCGCCGGGACCTTCGGCCCTTTTCCGCCCGGTGGGCCCGCGAAGGCCCCAAACTGTCACACCCCGGGCGGATACTGGGGCCATGAGCAGCAAGAACGCCAAGCACAGCCGCAGCGGGGGGCGCGGCCGCGACGCGCAGCTCAGCCTCATCGAGACGCCGCGGGCGTGGCGGCTCGACGAGCACACGCGCGAGGTCGGCCGGGCCGGTGTCGCCCGGGCGCGCGAGGCGCTGCGCGCGGGGCGTCGCCCCCACACGCCCGACCCGTCCGACCACGGGGCGCGGCGCCGGCGCACCCCGGCATCGCGCACCGGCCGCACCGCTGCGTGACGTCGCGTCGCGCCAGGCCCCGCATCGGCGTCCACTAGCCTCCGGCGGCGATGAGCATCCTCGGTTGGCTCGTGGTCGGCTTCATCGCCGGTGCGGTGGCCCGGTGGGTCACGGGTGCGCACCACCGGGGTTGCATCGCCACGATCGCCATCGGCATCATCGGCGCGCTCATCGGCGGCGCGCTCTTCCGGCTGGCGACGGGCGACGACTCCTGGGCGTTCGACGAGTTCGACCTCGGGTCCGTGCTCGTCGCGCTGCTCGGCGCCATCCTCCTGCTGCTGGTGCTCGAGGCGGTCGGCTCCGGCTCCCGGCGTTGACCGCGGGTCAGCACCGGCCTGACACGCCCGCCCCGTTTTCTTTAGGTTTGTCGCCATGAGCGAGGTCGTCATCGTCGAAGCCGTCCGTTCGCCCATCGGCCGCCGCAACGGCGGGCTGGCGACGGTCCACCCCGCCGACCTGCTGGCCGGTGTGCTGCGCGAGCTGGTGAACCGGTCGGGCATCGACCCGGCCGAGGTGGGCCAGGTGGTCACCGGTTGCGTCAGCCAGGTGGGCGAGCAGTCGTTCAACATCGGCCGCACCGCGTGGCTCTCCGCCGGCCTGCCCCTCACCACGGCGGCCACCACCGTCGACACGCAGTGCGGCTCGTCGCAACAGGCCACCAACCTCGTCACCAGCCTGATCGGCTCGGGCGTTGTCGACGTGGCCGTCGCCTGCGGGGTCGAGCTGATGTCGCGGGTGCCGATCGGCGCGAACTCGTCGAAGAAGCTGGGCCTGGGCGTGCCGATCCCCAAGACCTACTTCGGGAACTACGAGTTCACCTCGCAGTTCGAGGGTGCCGAGCGCATCGCCGACAAGTGGGGCATCACCCGCGCCGACACCGACGCCTTCGGCCTCGCCTCGCAGCAGCGGGCCGCCGCGGCATGGGCCGAGGGCCGCTTCGACACCCAGGTCGTGCCCGTCGACGCCCCCGACGTCGACGACGAGGGCGCCCCCACCGGGACGACCCACCGGGTCGAGCGCGACGAGGGGCTCCGCGACACCACCCTCGAGGCACTCGCCAACCTCAAGCCGGTCGCCCGGCCCGAGGGGGTGCACACCGCCGGCAACTCGTCGCAGATCAGCGACGGCGCGGCGGCCGTGCTGATGATGACCGCCGACAAGGCGGCGGCGCTGGGCCTCACGCCCCGGGCCAGGGTCGTCGACACCTGCCTCGTGGGCGTCGACCCGGTGCTGATGCTCACGGGCCCCATCGACGCCACCCAGCGGCTGCTCGCGCGCACCGGCATGGCCATCGGCGACGTCGACCTGTTCGAGGTCAACGAAGCCTTCGCGTCGGTGGTGCTCGCCTGGCAGCGCGAGGTGGGGGCCGATCCCGAGCGCACCAACCCCAACGGGGGTGCCATCGCCCTCGGCCACCCGCTCGGCGCCACCGGGGCGTTCCTGGTCACCAAGGCCGTCCACGAGCTCGAGCGCAGCGACGGCTCGACCGCGCTCGTCAGCATGTGCTGCGGCGGCGGCCTGGGCACGGGCACCATCCTCGAGCGGGTCTGACCCCGGCCCGGCGGGGCGACCCGCCGGAGCCTCGGCGGCACCCGCCGACCAGCGCGCAGCGCGCCTCGCGGCCCGGCCGCCGGAACGCACCACGCCCGGAGGAACCACCGCCGTGCCCGAAAGGCCCCCTGCCGGCGCGCCCGCCCGCGCCACCGTCCCTGCCCGCACGGCCCGCGCCGCCCTGGCTGCGCTCGCCGCCGTCGCTCTCGCGGTCGCCGGTGTGCTCGCCACCGGGCGCACCGCGCTCCGCCCGCCGTCCACCCCGCCCCCGGCCGGCGACCCGGCCGGGCCGGCAGGCCAGGGGGGCCTCGAGGCCACCGTGGTGCGGGTGGTCGACGGCGACACGCTCGTGGTCGAGGTGGCGGGCCGACACGAGCCGGTGCGGCTCATCGGCATCGACACCCCCGAGACCGTCCACCCCGACCGGCCGGCCCAGTGCTTCGGCGCCGAGGCGTCCGCCCGCCTCGCCGCGCTGCTGCCCCCGGGGGCCACCGTGCGGCTGACCCGCGACGTCGAGCCGCGGGACGTCTACGACCGACTGCTCGCCTACGTCGAGCGGGCACCGGACGGGCTGCTCGTCAACATCGCCCAGGTGGCCGAGGGCTACGCCGAGGCCAGCCACCACCCGCCGAACACGGTCCACCGCGACCGGCTCGACCGGGCCGAGCGCGCCGCCCGCGCCGCGGGGCTCGGCCTGTGGTCCGCGTGCGGCGGCACCGGCGTCCCCCTCCCGGCGGCCGACCGGCCGGGGTGATCGCCGCCCGCCGGAAGTAGCCTCGCGGTCGATGGCCACGCTCGCCGAACGCCTCGGTCATGCCTCCGACGCCCGGCTGCTCATCGTCACCTGCGACGGCCTCGGTTCGAGCCACGCCGCCAACGTCGGGGTCTACGACGCGCTCCGCGACGGCATCGCCACCAGCGCCTCGCTGATGGTGCCGTGCCCGTGGGCCCGCGAGGCCGCGGCCCGCTACCGGGGAGAAGACGTCGGCGTCGCGCTCACGCTCAACGCCGAGCACGACCTGTACCGGTGGGGGCCCATCACCCAGGCGCCCTCACTGCTCGACGGCGACGGCGGCTTCCCCCGCACGGTCGCGGACCTGTGGGACCACGCCGACCTCGACGAGGCCCGGCGAGAGCTGCGGGCCCAGGTCGAGCGGGCGATCCTGTGGGGCTTCGACGTCAGCCACCTCGACAGCCACCTGGGCGCGCTGCAGGCCAAGCCCGAGTTCTTCGACATCTACCTCGACCTGGCCGTCGAGTTCGGGCTGCCGGTGCGCCTGCCGGGTGCCGACAGCGAGCGCCGCATCGGGTTCCCGTTCCGCACGCTGGCGGCCGACGAGGGGGTGGTGTCGCCCGACCACTTCACCCGGCTGCGGCAGGTCGGCAGCCGGCGGGCCATCGAGCGCACGATCGCCGACCTGCCCCCGGGCGTCACCGAGGTGCACGTCCACCCGGCGGTCGACACCCCGGAGCTGCGGGCGCAGACCCCCGACTGGCCGGCGCGGGTCGACGACCACGACCTGGTGGTCGACGACCACGGCCTGCGACCGCTGCTCGAGCGCGTCGGCGCCAGCCTCGTCGGCTACCGCGAGCTGCGGGCGCTGCAGCGGCGCGGCCTGTGACCCCTCACGTGCGGGTGCGCTCGGCCAGCCGCTGGGTCGCCACCCGGTAGGCCGGGGTCGCGGTCAGCGCCAGCAGCCGCAGCAGCGCCGCCTCGTCGCCACGTACCTTGGCCCGGCCCTGCATGAAGGCGGCGCTCGCCTCGACGCGCCCTGTGGCCACGTCCGCGGCCAGCGGGTAGGGCGTGGCGACGGTCACCGCCGCGTCGGGCCGCGTGCCGGCACCGGCGCCCACCAGGCGACCCTGCTCGAAGGCGGCCCACCACGTGACGTCGCCGCCGGGCGCTCCGGTGACGGTGTGCTCGACGACGACGTCGGCACCGGCCCGCGGCGGCAGGTCGCCGTAGGCGTCGCGGAGCAGCGCGTGCCACTCGGGGGCGAGGAACGCGACCTCGCCGGCCATCGCCCGCGCCCCGCCTCAGCGGTGCCCGGCGTGCTGGCGGGCGCCGGCGAACAGGTCGGTCTCGGGCGGCTCGGTGTCGACCAGGCTGCGGGCCAGGATGTAGTCGTCGTAGGGGTGGATGGTCGCCTGCTCGTCGCGGGGCAGGCCGAACCAGAACGGCGACGTGGGGTCGACCTGGGTCTCGTGGGCCAGCAGCGCGTCCATGCGCACGTCGCTGTAGCCGTCGAGGTGGATCGACGTGGTGATGCGGTGGTCGTGCGAAGGTCGCTCGAACCACGCGTCGGTGAACGGCGACTCGAGCCCCAGCTCGCCGAACCGCTCGTGCATGGCGAGCATGCGCCGACGCGACCAGACCGAGTAGTAGAGCTTGAGCGGCTGCCACGGCTCGCCCGCGTCGGGGTAGCGCTCGGGGTCGCCCGCGGCCTCGAAGGCCGCGACGCTGACGAGGTGGCACTGGATGTGGTCGGGGTGCGGGTAGCCGCCGTTCTCGTCGTACGTCGTGACCACGTGCGGTCGGAACGACCGGATCAGCCGGACCAGGCGCTCGGCGGCCT
>DASTFE010000452.1:0-9958 GCA_035708905.1 Acidimicrobiales bacterium
GCGGGACGCCCGCAGGGCCGGCCCCGAGCCGGCCAGCAGCGCCAGCACCAGGGCCGCCGCGACCGCCAGGCCGGCCCGCGAGGCAGGCACGTCGACGTCGACGGCGGCGGCGGCGACCGGCGCGAGCAGCGCGGCGAGCGCACCCGCCACCACGCCGACGACCAGGACCTCGCCCAGGATCGCCGGGTACAGCGCGCCAGGCGACCAGCCGACGCAGGCCAGCACCCCCAACTCGGTCTGCCGGGACCGCACGGCGGCGGCCGCGGCGTTGGCCAGCGACAGGCTGCAGGCGGCTCGACCGTGACGATATGGTGCGCTCGCGGCGCGCCCCGACCGCGTCGTCTACGAGATCACCGCGGCGGGCCGCGCCGAGCTCGACGCGTGGCTCGCGCAGCCGGCCGAGCGCCCGGGCGGGTTCCGGGACGACCTGTTCCTCAAGATCCTGGCCGCGGACCGCTCGCCCGACGACCGGGCGCTGCCGGGCGTGCTGACGGCGCAGCGCACGTACCTCCTGCGTGAGCTGCGCGACCTGGCCGAGCTGCGACGTACCCGGGGCGCCCCGGCCGACCACGCGGTCGTCCGGCTGTTGATCACCGCGGCCGAGCTGCAGCTACGAGCGCAGGTGCAGTTCCTCGACGTGGTCGAGGACGAGCTGGTGGCCGGCCGGGCCGGACGCCGCCGGGATCAGGCGGGCAGCTGGCCCTCGGGCGAGACCGGGTCCTGGTCCGGCGGCGGCGGATCGGGTTCGACCGAGCGCTGGGTCGGCCCGGCGAACGGTCCGTCGGAGTAGATGCCCACGGCCAGCGACTCGAAGCGCGGCACCGCGGCGTCGTCGCGGATGTTGTGCACGAAGACCACCGCCCCGGCGGCCTGGAGCTGCTGGGCGAACGTGGGCGTGAACCGGCGGCTCTGGAAGTGGTTCTGGGACAGGGTGAGCGCAGGGTCGCGGTCCTGCCACCACATCATCACGCCGGGCGCCCGGTTGTTCCTGACGAAGCTGACCACCGCCGGGTCGTCGAACGCGCCGACGTACTGCGTGCGGTAGAGGGCCATCAGGTAGTTCCGCAGGGGCCAGGTGTTGCGGTAGAGGTCGAGCTCGGCCTGGTCCTTGACGTGCGGGATCACGCGGTCCATCAGCGCGTGGCTGCCGCCGGTCTGCGACACGAAGCGCCGGAAGATGTGGTCGTGCTGGTACTTCGTGTCGAGCACGACGTACATGTCCGGGTGGTCGCGCAGCAGCTGCACCACCTCGTCAGACCGCATGATCGTGTACTGGCCGTCGAACCGGCGGCCGGCGATCTCGGCCCAGGTCGCGTCCTGGAACGGTTTGGACAGCCCGTAGTAGTTCTCGAGGCCGGTGTGCGCGGCCAGCACGGTCCCGTCCCGCAGCACGACGAAGTCGAGCTCGAAGACCCGGAAGCCGCGGCCGTAGTTGTGGAGGACCGCGTCCCGCGAGTTGGTGTACGTGCGGCCCTCGTAGCCACCGCCCGCGTGGGCGATGTAGCCGTAGGGGTTGTAGGCGCTCACCAGGCTCTGCTGCTGCAGCGGTGGCGGGCGCTGGTAGGCCAGGTCGATCGTGGTGGGGCGCCCGGTGAAGGCGCGGCCCGCCACCCCGAACCACACGACGTCGTCGGCCGCGCCGGGGGCCCACCAGAGCACGTCGCTGCGCCCCCCGCCGTCGAAGTCGCCCACGACCGGCTGGTACGTGCGGTTCACGGTCGCGGACTTGCCGGCGAAGGTGCGGCTGGAGGTGCCGTAGTAGACCACGTCGGACCCGGAGCCGGGTCGGTACCAGAACACGTCGGTGCGGCGGTCGCCGTCGAAGTCGCCGGTGAAGGCCTGGTAGGTGCCGCTGATCGTGATGGCCTTGCCGGCGAAGGTGCGACTGGAGGTGCCGTAGTAGAGCACGTCCGCGGCGCTGCCCGGCCCGTACCAGAAGATGTCGCTGCGGCCGTCGCCGTCGAAGTCGCCGAGGAGGGGCTGGTACGTGCGACCGATGGTGATGGCCTTGCCGGCGAAGGTGCGGCTGGCGGTGCCGTAGTAGAGCACGTCGGTCGCGCTGCCCGGCCCGTACCACAGGATGTCGCTGCGCCGGTCGCCGTCGAAGTCGCCGACGAGGGGCTGGTAGGTGCGGCTGATGGTGATGCCCTTGCCGGCGAAGGTGCGGCTGGACGTGCCGTACCAGATCGCATCGCTGGCCGTGCCGGGCGCGTACCAGAAGATGTCGGTGCGGCCGTCCCCGTCGAAGTCGCCCGTGAAGGGCTGGTAGGTGCCGCTGACCGTCACGTTCTTGCCGGCGAAGCCGTGGCCGCTCGTGCCGTAGTACACGACGTCGGCGCCGCTGCCCGGTCCGTACCAGAAGATGTCGCTGCGGCCGTCGCCGTCGAAATCGCCGATGATCGGCTGGTAGCTGCGGCCGATCGAGATGGCCCGGCCGCCGAACTGGCGGTTGGCGCGCCCGTACCAGTGGTGGTCGGGGTTGCTGCCGGGGCCGTACCAGAACACGTCGGTGCGCCGGTCGCCGTCGAAGTCGCCGACGAGGGGCAGGCCGACCGGAAGCTCGCTCTGCGCCGGCACCGCGCCGGCGCGCCCGGTCGGCGCCACCGTGGCCGGCACCGCAGCCAGGGTCGCAGCCGTCACCGCCAGCACCGCCACCAGCAGTGCTGCCCGTCGTCTCGGCTGCGGCTTCATCTCGCCGACACCTTCCGTGGTCGAATCGTGCATCGTTCGCCTCGGTCCGTGGCTCATGGTGCCACGAGACGCGCGACATGTGGCGCGCAAAGTGACGAAGGTCCCCCACGTTCCTGCTGAAGGGGCCACTGTGGCCCGTCGGCCCCAGGTGTATCAGGGGAGTAGAGGTGAGGAGGTCCTACCCATGCAACTACACAGAGGGAAGCACCGGGCTCGTCACCGCTACCCGAGGGCCGCGCTGTGGGCGGCGGGAGGCTTCGGCCTCGCCGCGCTCGTCTGGATGATCGCCGGCGTGCCGACGTTCGTGAAGTACCCGACCGACCTCGACGTGACCACCGAGTACGAGGGGACGTTCAGCCTGCTCGTCGACCCCGGCAGCGCCGCACCGCTCGACGAGCCCATGGAGATGCCGCTCACGGTCCACCGCCACCTCGAGGCGGTCGGCTCGGAGAGCGGCGCGTCGCGCGTCGTGATCGAGGAGAGGATCGACCAGCAGGCGGGCGACCTCGTCGACATCACGCAGACCAACACCTACGTCATGGATCGCTCGAGCATCGAGAACGTGGCCGACGACCGGGCGTTCGCCTTCGACGAGGGCAACATGGTCGACCGCTCGGGAGCGTTCCGGCTGCACCTGCCGTTCGACACCAGCCGAGGTGAGACCTACCCGATCTACCAGAACGAGATCGACGACACCTACACGCTGGTGCCCGACACCGAGACGCCGACCGTCGAGCTCGAGGGCCTCGAGCTCTCGAACTTCGTGGCCGCCGTCGACGAGGCGCCGCTGACCGATGCCTACCTGGGCGAGCTGCGCCAGGAGGTTCCCCTGCCCGAGTCGCTCACGCTCGACCAGCTTGCGCCCCACCTGGCTGCGTTCGGCATCGACGTCGACGCGGTGCTGGCCGCCCTGACCCCGGTGCTGACCCCGGAGGACGCGGCGACGCTGGCCGAGTTCGCGGCGACGCCCATCGACCTCGAGTACGTGCTGTCGCTCGGGGGTGAGGTGGCGATCGAGCCGGTGACCGGTGCCCAGGTCAGGGTGAACGTGAACTCCGAGCGGTTCGCGGCCAGGCCCGTCCTCACCGACCTGCCGGCCCTGCAGGGAGTCCTGGGCAACTATCCGGACGTCCCCGAGGCCGTCGCCACCAACGAGGCGCTGGACGAGCTGGCGACGGCGCCGGCCATTCCGGTCTTCGAGTTCAGCTACCAGCAGACGCCGGCGTCGATCGCCGAGGTGGCCGACGACGTGCGACCGATGCGCACCCAGGTGCTGCTGGCCAAGGTCTGGCTGCCGCTGGGCCTGGTGGCCGCCGCACTGGTGAGCCTGGCCGTCGGGGCCGCCGTCTACCTGCGGCGCGGCCCCACCGGCGGGCGGGTGCACGAGATGACCGGGCCGCCGCCGGCTCCCCGCCCCGCCCACGAGGAGCACGACACGGCCACCACCGGAAGGAGCGCAGCATGACCGCCACCGACACAGCGACGATGCAGGAGGCCCGCGGGCCCGACATGGCCCCGCTGCCGCCTTCGGCGCACCTGCTCGAGCCGGTGGTCCGGCGGGCGACGGACGAGCCCGACCGGCCGGTGGCGGCCGTGCGGGTGAGCGACGAGTTCGTCGACATCACCGCCGGCGACCTCTACGGGCGCATCAGGGCCGCGGCCAAGGGCCTGATCGCCAGCGGCGTCGCGCCGGGTGACCGGGTGGCGCTCATGTCGCACACGCGGCTCGAGTGGATCGTCGCCGACTACGCCATCCTCGCGGTCGGCGGGGTCACCGTGCCCGTGTACGAGACGTCCTCGGCCGAGCAGCTCGAGTGGATCCTCAGCGACAGCGGTGCCGTCATGGCACTGGTCGAGACGCCGGGCATGCGGTCGATGTACGAGGAGGTGCACGAGCACGCCACGGCCTGCCGAGAGGCGCTCGTCGTCGATGCCGGCGGCCTCGTCGAGCTCGAGGAGAGGGGCCGCGCCGTCGACGACAGCACGCTCGACCAGCGGATGGCGGCGATCACGATCGATCAGCTCGCCACCATCGTCTACACGTCGGGCACCACCGGTCGGCCCAAGGGCTGCATGCAGACGCACCGCAACCTGCGCACCAACGTCGTGCAGAACCTCGACGCCGTGCGGCCGATGCTGACCGACGACGAGGTCAGCCTGCTGTTCCTGCCGCTGGCCCACACCCTGGCGAAGATCATCGCCCTCGTGTGCGTCGAGTGGGGCACCAAGCTGGCGTTCGCCACCGACATGGCCCACCTGCGGGAGGAGCTCGGGCTGGTGCGCCCGACCCTGGTCGTCTCGGTGCCCCGGGTGTTCGAGAAGGTCTACAACTCGGCGCAGCACACGGCGCAGTCCGAGGGCCACGGCCGCATCTTCGAGCAGGCCGAGAACGTCGCCATCCGCTGGTCGCAGGAGCGGACCGCCGGCCGCCGCCGGCCCCTCACCTGGGTCGGCCACGCCGTCTTCGACCGGCTCGTCTACGCCAAGCTGCGCGACGTGTTCGGCGGCCGCCTGCGGTTCGCGAACAGCGGCGGCGGGCCGCTCGGCGAGCGGCTCACCCACTTCTTCCACGGGATCGGCGTGCAGGTCTTCGAGGGCTACGGCCTGACCGAGACCAGCCCCACGCTCACGTTGAACACCGCCGAGAACTGGAAGCCCGGCACGGTCGGCCGCCCGCTGGCGGGGACCACCATCCGCATCGCGGCCGACGGCGAGATCCTGGCTGCCGGGCCGCAGGTCTTCCAGGGCTACTGGAACGCCGAGTCGGCGACCGCGGCGACCTTCGACGCCGACGGCTGGTTCCGCACCGGCGACATCGGCGAGCTCGACGCCGACGGCTACCTGCGCATCACCGGCCGCAAGAAGGAGCTGATCGTCACGGCGGCGGGCAAGAACGTGGCCCCGGCCCCGCTCGAGGACCGGCTCCGGGCGCACCCGCTGATCAGCCAGGCCATCGTGGTCGGCGACAACCGGCCGTTCGTGGCGGCGATGCTCGCCCTCGACGAGGAGGCGCTGCAGGAGTGGGCGGCCGACCGCAACCTCGAGCTCCCCGCCATGTCCGAGCTGTTGGGTCACCCCGACCTCCGGTCGGACCTGCAGGCGGCGGTGGACGAGGCCAACCGGTCGGTGTCGCGGGCCGAGTCGATCCGCGACTTCGCGGTGCTGCCGCACGACCTGACCATCGCGGCGGGCGAGCTGACGCCCACCCTGAAGGTCCGGCGGGCCGTGGTCGCCAAGACCTACGAGTCGGTCGTCGAGGAGCTCTATGGCTGACGGCCGCACCTGCCCAGCGTGCGGAGCCGACATGCAGCCCGCCGGGTCGCCCCCGGCCCGGCGGGCTGTCTGCGGCCACTGCGGCCGCTGCTGGGAGGACGGTGGCCGGGGCGCCGAGGTCGACACGCTCGGCTGCCCCGGCTGTCCCCGGCGGGGCCTCTGCGAGGCCTGCCCCACCTGGCTGGTGGACGAGCTGACCCGCCGGTACGTGCTCGCCGACGGCGAGGAGCTCGCGATCCGGCCTCTGCTCCACGGCGACCGCTTCGAGCTGGCGGCCGGGTTCTCGGACCTGTCGCTGCGGTCGCGGCACCTGCGCTTCTTCGACGCGCCCGACGAGCTCGACGCCGACGACCTCGAGTACCTCACGAACATCGACTACCGCGACCACTACGCCTGCGCCGCCCTGCTGCCCGGCCGGCCGGTCCCCAACGGCATCGGTGTCGGGCGCTACGTCCGCGAGGCCGACGACCCGACCGTGGCCGAGGTGGCCGTCACCGTGCTGGACGACCACCAGCGCCGCGGCGTGGGCACACTGCTGACCCGGGCGCTGGCCGAGGTGGCGGCCGGCAACAGGATCCGGACGTTCGTCAGCTACGTGCTCTGGGACAACGTCCCGGCCATCGAGATGCTCGCCGAGAGCGGGGCACGGGTCACGCCCGCCGAGCCCGGCATCGCCCGGGTCGAGCTCGACATCCCCGCCCGGGTCGACGAGCTGTCCGACAGCTACCTGCACCGGGTCATCGCCGGGTTCGCCGCCCGGCTGCTGGCTGCCGGTGAACGCTGGATGATCCGGCGGTGAACATCCGGCGCTGACCTGGGGACTTCAACAATTCGTTGCCGCCGCGCGCCCGACCTGCGCGAGAGTGTCGATCCTGCTGGCCCCCGTTCGTCGTTCCCCCTGGACGACGGCCGCCAGCGATGAGCTTCGCGACCTTCCCCCGTCCAACCACTCGCGAAGAGCAACGAAGACGCAGGAGGCAAAGCTGTGTTCGCACGACTCGGCACGTGGTGCCATGACCGCAGACGGCTCGTCGCCGGGCTGTGGGTCGCAGTCCTCGTCATCGGGGGCGCCGTCTCGGGTGCCGTTGGCAACGCCTTCCGTGACGAGTTCAACCTGCCCGACGTCGAGTCGCGCACCGGCTTCGACATCCTCGACGACAACTTCGGGGGCCAGGGCACCGGCGTGGTCGGCACCATCGTGTTCCGCGCCGACCAGGGCGTCGACGACCCCGAGGTTCGGGCCGAGATGCAGGCCCTGTTCGACGAGGTGGCCGAGATCGACGACGTCACGCGCGTCGAGAGCCCCTACGCCGACGGCGGCGAGCGGCAGATCGCGTCCGAGGGGCCGTCCGAGGGGCAGATCGCCTTCGCCAACGTCGAGCTCCCCGACGACATCGACTTCCCCCGGGCCAACGAGATCCGCGACGAGATCATCGCGGCGACGCCCGAGATCGACGGCGTCGACGTCGAGATGGGCGGCTACATCTTCGCCGAGTTCGAGGAGCCGTCGTCAGAGGTCCTGGGCCTGGCGTTCGCCATCGTCATCCTGATCGCCGCGTTCGGCTCGGTGCTGGCGATGGGCCTGCCCGTGGGCGTCGCCCTGTTCGGCATCGGCCTCGGCACCACGATCATCGGGCTGCTCAGCAACGTGCTGACGATCCCCGACTTCGCCACCTTCCTCGGCATCATGATCGGCCTGGGTGTCGGCATCGACTACGCGCTGCTGATCGTCACCCGCTACCGCGAGCAGCTCCACACCGGGCACACCGTGCGCGAGTCGGTGGCGATCGCCCTCGACACCGCGGGCCGGTCGGTGCTCTTCGCCGGCACCACGGTGGTGATCTCGCTGCTGGGCATGCTGCTCATGGGCGTCAGCTTCGTGCAGGGCCTGGCCGTCGGCGCCGCCTCGGTCGTCGCCGTCTCGGTCGTCGCCTCGCTCACGCTGCTGCCCGCGCTGATCGGCTTCGCCGGCGAGCGGGTCGAGCTGACCCGCCGCCGGGGCCTGATCGCCGCCGGCCTGGTCGCGGTCGCCCTCGTCGGGATCGGCCTGAAGATCCCGGCACTCATCATCGGCGCCCCGCTGGCGCTGGTGGTGCTCCTCGTCGGCATCTTCTACGCCCCGCTCAAGCGCGAGGTGCCGCTCCGCAAGCCCAAGCCGCGGCGCGAGACCGCGGCCTACCGGTGGAGCCGCGTCATCCAGCACCGCCCGTGGACCGCGGCGCTGGTCGGTGCCGCCGTGCTGGTCGTGCTGGCGCTGCCGGTGCTCGGCCTGCGGCTCGGGTTCTCGGACGAGAGCAACTTCGCCGACGACACCACCACCAAGCAGGCCTACGACCTGCTGGTCGAGGGCTTCGGCCCGGGATTCAACGGCCCGATGATCCTGGCCGCCGAGCTGCCCGAGGGCACCACCCCGGCCGACCTCGACGACATCACCGAGGCCGTGGCCGCCGACCCCGGTGTCGCCTACGTGTCCGACGCGATCCCCAACGACCCCGACTCGCCGTCCGCGGTCATGTGGAACCTGGTGCCCACCAGCGCGCCGCAGGACCAGGCGACGACCGACACGGTCGACCGCATCCGGGGCGAGGTGCTGCCCCCGGTCGAGCAGGCCGCCGGCGTCGACGTGTCGGTCACCGGCATGGTGGCGGTCAACCTCGACTTCTCCGACTACCTGTCATCTCGGCTGCCGCTGTTCTTCGCGGCCGTGCTGACGCTGTCGTTCCTGCTGCTCATGGTCGTGTTCCGGTCGCTGCTGGTGCCGCTGAAGGCGGTCATCATGAACCTGCTGTCGATCGGGGCGGCCTACGGCATCGCCGTCGCCCTGTTCCAGTGGGGCTGGCTGAGCGACGTCACCGGGGTGCAGCCGGCACCGATCGAGCCGTGGGTGCCGATGATGCTGTTCGCCATCGTCTTCGGCCTGTCGATGGACTACGAGGTGTTCCTGCTGTCGCGGGTCCGCGAGGAGTGGCACCGCACGGGCGACAGCCGCACCTCGGTGGCCGACGGCCTGGCCGCCACCGCCAAGGTCATCACCGCGGCGGCGGCGATCATGGTCTTCGTGTTCGGCAGCTTCATCCTCGAGAACGACCGCGTGGTCAAGCTGATGGGCACGGGGCTGGCCACGGCCATCCTGCTCGACGCCACGATCGTCCGCATGCTGCTGGTGCCGGCGACGATGGAGCTGCTGGGCGACCGCAACTGGTGGCTGCCCCGCTGGCTCGACCGCATCCTGCCCAACATCGACGTCGAGGGGCACGCCGAGCCGATCCCCGAGGACGAGCCCGAGCCCGAGGGCGAGGTCGAGCCCGCCCCGGTCGTCGCCAGCTGACCGCCCGCCCACCACGTTCCGGCTGCGGTTCCCGGACCCATGACCCCGGGAACCGCGGCCGGAACCGGCCCGCGGCGCGCCACTAGCGTTCCCCGCGGTGCAGATCGTCCACATCGACGGCGACGCCCGTCGCGAGCTCGACGTACGGGTGAACAACCCGTCGGCCACGGTCGACGACCTGGCGCAGGCCCTCGATCCCGCGCGGGCCGACCGGGCCCTGCTCGTCGACGGGCGTGCTGCCGACCCGGACGTCCACCTGGTCGAGGCCGGCCTGCACGAGGGGGCCGAGGTGCGCTTCGGCGGGCAGCGGGCCGGGGCCCGCGGCCCCCTGGCGACGGGCGACATCCCGGCCGGGGCACCGTCCAGGGTCCCGGGCCTCGAGCTGGTGGTGGTCAACGGGCTCGACGCCGGCCGTCGCTTCCGGCTCGCCACCGGCACGGTGGTCGTCGGCCGCGCCCCCGGCTGCGAGATCGTGCTGCGCGACGCCACGCTGTCGCGGCGCCATGCCGCTGTCACCGTCGCGCCCGGCGGCGAGGTGACGGTCGACGACCTGGGGTCGCACAACGGCACCTGGGTCGCCGGCGAGCCGGTGGTGGCGCCGGTGGCCGTGGGCGAGGGCGTGCCGCTGCGCCTCGGGGCCCTCGAGCTCGAGGTCCGGCGGGCCGA
>DASTFE010000453.1:0-7433 GCA_035708905.1 Acidimicrobiales bacterium
CCCCGGCCCTGCGGCGGGGCGGCTCGCCGCGGCCCCGCCGGCGCCGGCTCGCCGGCTGGGTCGCGACCGTGACCGTGCTGCCGCTCCTGACCGCCGTCCTGCTCGCCGTGCGGGACACGGTCGGGTTGCCCACGGTCCTGCTGCTCTACCTCCTGCTCGTGTGCGTGGTCGCCGCGATCGGCGGCCTGCGCCCCGCCCTGGCGACCGCGGTGGCATCGGCCGGAACCGCCAACTGGTTCTTCACCGAGCCCTACGGGACCCTGATCATCGACGACGCCGAGCACGTGATCGCCGTGGTGGTGTTCGTCGCCGCCGGCGCGCTCGTCAGCGTGCTCGTGGGGCAGGCGGCCCGCCAGACCGCGGAGATGCGGCGAGCCCGCGCCGAGGCCCACGCCCTCGCCACCGTCGCCGGCCGGCTGTCGACGGACCGCGACCCGCTCGACGCCATGCTCGCCCAGCTGCGCATCACCTTCGACCAGGAGGCCGTCGCCGTCCTGTCGTCCACGCCGTCGGGCGGCTGGTCGACCGAGGCCGCCGTCGGCGAACGTGCGCCCGCCACGCCCGATGCCGGCCAGGCCGTCGAGCTGGAGCAGGGTCTGGTGCTCTGCCTCGTGCCCGGGCGGCTCTCGCTCGACGACCGCCGCATCCTCGACGCGTTCGCCGCCAAGCTCGCCGACACCCTCGAACGGCGGTCGCTGGCCGAGGCCGCCGCCGACGCCGACGCCCGCGCCCGGGCGGACGAGCTGCGCACCGCCATCCTGCGCGCCGTGTCCCACGACCTGCGCACGCCCCTCGCCTCGATCAAGGCCTCCGCCACCAGCCTCCTGCAGGACGACGTCGACTGGTCGGCCGGCGAGCGCCGGGAGTTCGCCGAGACCATCGACGAGGAGGCCGACCGCCTCGACCGGCTGGTCGGCAACCTGCTCGACATGAGCCGGATCGAATCCGGGGCGGTCGAGGTCACGACACGGCCGGTCGGGCTCGAGGAGGTGATCGCCGCGGCCCTCGACAGCCTGTCGCGCCCCACCGAGCGCGCCGTCGTCGACGTCGCGCCCGACCTGCCCGCCGCCATCGCCGACCCCGGCCTGTTCGAGCGGGTGGTGGCCAACCTGGTCGCGAACGCGCTCGAGCACTCGCCACCCGACACCACCGTGCGCGTGGAGGCCACCAGCGTCGGCGACCGCGCCGTGCTCCGCGTCGTCGACCGCGGTCCGGGCGTCGCAGTCGACGACGACCGCAACCGCATGTTCGACCCCTTCCAGCGCCTCCACGACCACGGCACCGGTGGCGTCGGGCTCGGCCTCGCCATCGCGCGGGGCTTCATGTCGGCCATGGACGGCGAGCTCGCCGTCGACGAGACACCCGGCGGCGGGCTCACGGTCACCCTCAGCCTGCCCCTCGCCGGCAGCCGGCCCCCGCCGACCACGCCGATCGCCACGCCGATCGCCACGCCCCGGGTGCGGACATGACCCGGGTCCTGGTGATCGACGACGAGCCCCAGATCCGCCGCGCCCTCGCCACCAACCTGCGGGCCCGCGACTACGACGTCGAGCTCGCCGCCACCGGCGAAGAGGGCCTGCGCCTGGCCGCCGAGCGGCGGCCCGACCTCGTCCTGCTCGACATCGGGCTGCCCGGCATCGACGGCACCGACGTCGTGCGCGGGCTGCGAGGCTGGACGAACGTCCCCATCGTCATGCTCACCGTCCGCAGCGACGAGGCCGACAAGGTCGACGCCCTCGACGCCGGCGCCGACGACTACGTCACCAAGCCGTTCGGCATGAACGAGCTGCTCGCCCGCATGCGCGCCGCCCTGCGCCGCACCGCCGCCAGCGACGACGAGCCGGTCGTCACCGCCGGCGACCTGCACATCGACCTCGCCGACAAGCGCGTCCTGCGCGACAGCGCCGAGGTCCACCTCACCCCGACCGAGTGGGCCCTCGTCGAGCAGCTCGCCCGCCACCGCGGCCGCCTGGTCACCCAGCGCCAGCTCCTCCAGGCGGTCTGGGGTCCGCGGTACGAGACCGAGACCAACTACCTGCGGGTGCACATGGCCAACGTCCGGCGCAAGCTCGAGCGTGATCCCTCCCGGCCCCGGCTGTTCCTGACCGAGCCGGGCATGGGCTACCGGTTCGTCGCCACCCCCGAGCAGGCACGGCGATGAACCGGCTCGAGCGCGCCGCGCAGCGCTACATCCACGAGCTCACGGTCGGCCCGGCCCGCCGCCCGCGCCGCCAGCGACCCGAGACGGCGGAACCGGGCGAGCGGGGGGTGCTCGGCGCCTCACGCCTCCTCGCCGCCTACGCCCTCGCGGTCGTGCTGCCCGTCGCCACCGCGGCGGCGCTCGTCCCCGTCCGCGACGACCATGGGCGCACCACCGCCATCGTGCTCGTGCTGCCCGTCGTGGTGGTGGCCGTCCTGGGCGCCACCGGGCCGGCGGTCGTGGCCGCCCTGGCTGCCGGGCTCGCCTACGACGTGCTCCTCACCGAGCCCTACCACCACGTCGTCATCAGCGACACCGACGACGTCGTGGCCGCCCTCACCCTCGTCGCCGTGGCGCTGGCGGTCGGGCTGCTCAGCAGCCGGCTCATACGCCTCACCGCGCGCGACACCGCCCGGCGCGGCGAGCTGCGACACCTGCTCGCCTTCGCCCACGCCGCCACGACACCGCGCACCGAGGCCGAGCTCACGACCGAGGCCTGCCGCCACATCGCCGCCGTGCTGGGGCTCCGCGAGTGCCGGTGGCAGCCCGGCTACCACGGCACCGCGGCACCGGTGCTCCAGCCCACCGGCGAGATCTCGGGGTACCTCACCGGGCTCGAAGCCGACCGGGCCCAGCTGCCGCCGAGGGTCGAGCTGCCTGCCGTCGCCGGCACCGTCGAGCTCGGCCGGTTCGTGTTGACGTCGACCGGCGACCACGCGTCCTCCGTCGAGGAGCGCCTGACGGCGGCCACCATCGCGGCGCTCTTCGCCAACGCCATGGTCGGCCAGCCGTCGTCGGGCACCGGCGGCCTCAGATCCGTGTGACCCGGGCGCGCCAGCCGCGCTCGCCCTCAGAGGTGTCGGTGGAAGAGCGCGCTTACGGTCGGCTTCCGCCGACAGCTCGAGCCGCCGCCACCGCGGCGAAGGCCCGGGCCGCGCGCTCGACGGCCTCGTCGACCAGCTCGTCGGAGAGCACCGTCGAGGTGGCGAGCAGGCCCCGCGGGGCGAAGAACAGGCCGTTGGCGAGGCAGGCGAGGTGGAACGCCGCCATGCGGTCGCCGTCGGTCCGGTCGGCCAGCGTCGCCGGCGACTCGGGGCTGAGGAACACGTTGAGCAGCGAACCCGCCCGCCGGCACGAGAAGGGGACACCGTGGTCGGCGGCCGCCTTGGTCAGGCCGTCCGCCAGCCGGCCGCACCACCGGTCGATGGCGGCGATGCGGTCGCCGGTCAGCTCGCGCACCGCGACCGCGCCCGCGGCCATCGTGACCGGGTTGGCGTTGAACGTGCCCGACAGCGGAAGCCGGCCCACGGCCGGATCGGTCACCGCCAGCACGCCCGCTCGCCCGCCCAGCGCGCCCACCGGGAACCCGCCGCCGATGAGCTTGCCGAAGGTGGTCAGGTCGGGCTCGACCCCGGCGAGGGCCTGGGCGCCGCCGGCGGCGAGGCGGAAGGTGATGACCTCGTCGAGCACGAACAGGGCGCCGGCCGCCCGGGTCGCGGCGGCCACCCGGGCCAGGAAGCCGGGCGGCGCGGGGACGACCCCGGACGATCCCATGACCGGCTCGAGGATGACGCAGGCGATCTCGTCGCCCCGCTCGGCGAGCACGGCCTCGAACGCGGCGGCGTCGCCGTAGGGCGCCAGCGCGGTCCGCGGCCCAGGGTGGCCCAGGTTGCCGGCCTCGTAGTCGTCGTAGCTGCCGTGGTAGCCGTACCGGGCCATCAGCACCGTGCGGCGCCCGGTCACCTCGCGGGCGACCATCGCCGCGTGCATCGTCGCCTCGGTGCCCGAGTTGCAGAACCGCACCCGCTCGACCGAGGCCACCCGGTCCACCAGCAGCTGTGCCAGCTCGACCATGTGGTCGTTGGCCGCGGCCCAGCACGTGCCGGCGGCGACGGCGGCGGTCGCCGCCTCGACCACGGCCGGGTGGGCGTTGCCGTGCACGAGCGCCGTGTAGTTGCCGAGCAGGTCGAGGTACTCGTGGCCGTCGACGTCGCGCAGCCACGGCCCCGCCCCGCCGGCGATCGTCAGCGGGTAGGGACGGTGCCAGGCCGCCGCCCGGAAGTCGCCTCCCGGGAACAGGGCGACAGCCCGCCCGGCGCGGGCGGCCGAGCCGGGGGTCCGGTCGACGTAGGTGCGGGTGATGTCGTCCATGGCCCTTCTCCTCCTGTGCCCGTCAGCCGGCCGGCCGACGCGTTCACTGGCTCACGATGACATCGATCGCCTCGGCGACGGGGTCGACCACCGGGTCGCCCTCGACCTCGACCACCACCGGCTCGAGGCCGCCGGTGAAGCGGGCGGGCGCCACCAGGTCGTCGGCGACGGCCGGTGCCATGGCCCACCCGCAGCACAGCCCCGCCCCGGTGAGCGAGAAGCGGTTCCAGGTGAACGTCGGGATCTCGGCGGCGGCGACCACGTCGCCGTCCACGACGACCTCGGCCACCTTGGGCGCGCCGAGCGCCATCCCGTAGCGCAGCTCGACCCGGTGCCGCCCCGGGCCGAGGGCCTGGGCCGCCGCCACCCGGTGCTGCTCCTTGCCGCTGAGGTTGTGCACGTAGCACGGGCACCCGTCGCCGGTGAGGTACAGCGCCCAGCCGCCGAGCACCGACCCCTGCGAGACGATCACGCCCCGGGCCCCGCCGGCCGGGACGTCGACGGTGGCCCGCACGACGTGCGGGCGGTTCCGCACGTTCACCGCCACCGCCTCGGGCACCATCGCCGCGTGCGGGTGGTAGACGTAGCGGTGCCGCGGGCGGGCGGCCCGGGGGCGTTCGAGCACCAGGTCGGAGAACGGGCGGTTGTCGAGCGGCAGCACCTGGTGGCGGTCGGCCTCGATCCACCAGCGCTCGACCATGGCCGCGAGCCGCTCGGGCTCGTCCGCCGCCCGGTCGTCGCACTCGGTCGGGTCGGCGCGCAGGTCGTACAGCTCCCACGCCGCCCGGTCGAGACCGGGCCGGTCGTCCTGGATCGGGTGGTACACCACGGCCTTCCAGCCGTCGTGGTAGAGCGCCCGGCAGCCGAACATCTCGTAGTACTGCGTGACGTGGCGGTCGGGCGCCGCGGGCTCGGTGAGCGTGTCGAGGAAGCTGACGCCCTCGATCGGCCGCTGCGCCACGCCCCGCACCTCGGCCGGCGGCTCGACGCCCACCGCCTCGAGGACGGTGGGCACCAGGTCGATGGCGTGCACGTACTGGCGGCGCAGCCCCCCGCCGGCGCCGGGTCGCACCCGGGCGGGCCAGTGCACGATCAGCGGGTCGGCCACGCCGCCCTCGTGCACCTCGCGCTTCCACCGCCGGAACGGCGTGTTGCCGGCCACCGTCCAGCCCCACGGGTAGTTGTTGTGGATCGTCGGCCCGCCGATCTCGTCGAGCCGCTCCCACGCCTCGTCCACCGACTGCCCCACCACGTTCCAGGTGCGGAGGTCGTTCAGCGACCCGACCGGCCCGCCCTCGGAGCTGGCGCCGTTGTCGGACAGCACCATCACCAGCGTCGAGTCGAGCTCGCCCGTGCGCTCGAGGTGCGCGAGCAGCCGGCCGAGGTGGTGGTCGGTGTGCGAGAGGAACCCGGCGAACGCCTCCATGTACCGGGCGTGGACGGCCCTGGTCCGCTCGGGCAGCGCGTCCCAGGCCGGCACCCACGCGGGCCGGGGCGACAGCCGCGTGCCCTCGGGCAGCAGGCCCATGTCGACCTGCCGGGCCAGCGTGCGCTCGCGCCACTCGTCCCAGCCGCCGTCGAACGCACCGCGGTAGCGGTCGATCCACTCCCTCGGCGCCTGGTGGGGCGAGTGGCAGGCCCCGGTGGCCAGGTAGAGCAGGAAGGGCTTGTGCTCGTCGACGTGGCGCAGGTCGACCAGCATCTCCACCGCCCGGTCGACGAGGTCCTCGGTCAGGTGGTAGCCGTCCTCGACCGAGCGGGGCGGTGCGACCTGGTGGTTGTCGTGGATCAACGCCGGTGCGTTCTGGTGGGTCTCGCCGCCGAAGAAGCCGTAGAAGCGTTCGAACCCGCGCCCGAGCGGCCAGCGCTCGCGGCTGGCCCCGAGGTGGGCCTCCTCCTCGGGCGTGAGGTGCCACTTGCCCACGGCATAGGCGGCGTAGCCGTGGGCGGTCAGCATCTCGGGCAGGAAGCCCACCGAGCGGGGGATCCGGGCGTCGTAGCCGGGGAAGCCCGTGGCCAGCTCGACGATGCGCCCCATGCCGGCGCTGTGGTGGTTGCGGCCGGTGAGCACGCACGCCCTCGTCGGCGAGCACAGCGCGGTGGTGTGGAAGTTCGTGTACCGCAGCCCGCGCCCGGCGAGGCCGTCGAGGTGCGGCGTGGCGATGTCCGAGCCGTAGCACCCGAGCTGGGCGAAGCCGACGTCGTCGAGCACCACCACGACGACGTTCGGGGCGCTGTCCGGCGGCCGGGGCGGCTCGGGCCAATGGGCGACGGCGTCGCCGTGGTACGGCGCGATCGTCCCGGCGAACTCGTGTGGCTCCATGGGCCAGAGGCTCGCGGATCGGCGGTGCCCGTGCTCGCCGGTGCCCCAGGTTCGGCGCCGGGTACCCTCCCGAGCGTGCCGGCACGCGAGCCCGCGACGGCGGGGCCGCCCGACGACCCGTTCGAGGCCAGCTTGCAGGAGCGGCTCAACCGCCGGTCACCGCTCGCCGCCCGCCTCCGGCCCCGCACGCTCGACGAGATGGTGGGCCAACCCCACCTGCTCGGCCCGGGTGCCCCGCTGCGGGCCCTGATCGAGACCGACCGGCTGTCGTCCATCCTGCTGTGGGGTCCGCCCGGCACCGGCAAGACCACCCTGGCCAGCGTGGTGGCGGCCCAGACGCAGCGGCGGTTCGTGTCGCTGTCGGCCGTGACCGCCGGCGTGCGCGACGTGCGCGAGGTCATCCAGGCGGCCCGCCGGCACCTCGACGACGACGGTCAGGGCACGATCCTCTTCCTCGACGAGGTGCACCGCTTCAACAAGAGCCAGCAGGACGCGCTGCTGCCGGCCGTCGAGGCCGGGGTGCTGACCCTGATCGGCGCCACGACCGAGAACCCCTTCTTCGAGGTGAACGCACCGCTCATCAGCCGGTCGAGCGTGTTCCGCCTCGAGCCGCTGCGCGACGCAGACATCGCCGTGCTGGTCGAGCGCGGCCTGGCGGCCGAGCAGGCGACGGCCACCCCCGAGGCGCTCGCGCACCTGGTCGACATGGCCGGCGGCGACGCCCGCGCCGCGCTCAACACACAGGAGGGGGCGCTGGCG
>DASTFE010000454.1:0-4072 GCA_035708905.1 Acidimicrobiales bacterium
CACGGCACGCAGCTCGACCGGCGCACCCTCGCCCGGCTGGCCGCCGAGGCGCCGCCGCCGCCCGCGCCGTGGCCGGCCGCCACCCGCGCCGCTCTGGTCGACCTGCTGCTCGCCGGCCCGCCCGCGGTGGTGCTGCTGGAGGCGCTCGACCAGCAGGGGGTGTGGGAGCGCTACGTGCCCGAGTGGCCCAGCGTGCGCAGCAGGCCGCAGCGCAACGCCTACCACCGCTACACGGTCGACCGGCACCTGTGGGAGGCCGCCGTCGGCGCCGGCGCCCTCGCCGGTCGGGTGCGGCGGCCCGACCTGCTCGTGCTGGCCGGCCTGTTCCACGACATCGGCAAGGGCGAGGACGGCGACCACACCGGCAACGGGGTGCGGCTGCTCGAGGCCATCGGCCCCCGCATGGGCCTGAGCGAGCGCGACGCCGCGGTGCTGGTGGCGCTGTGCCGGCACCACCTGCTGCTGCCCGACGTCGCCACCCGCCGCGACATCGACGACCCGGCCACCGTCGAGGCCGTGGCCGCCGCCGTGGGGGACCGCGAGGTGCTCGAGCTGCTGGCGGCGCTCACCGAGGCCGACTCGCTGGCCACCGGGCCGGCCGCCTGGAGCAACTGGAAGGCGGGCCTGGTGCGAGCGCTCGTGGCCCGCGTCGACCACGTGCTCGGCGGGGGCCGGGCGCACGAGATGGCCGAGGAGTTCCCCACCGCCGAGCAGCGGGCGCTGCTGGAGGGTGGCCGGCAGGTGGTGGTCGCGGACGGTGACCGCCTCACCGTGGTGACGCCCGACCGCCACGGCCTGTTCAGCCGGGTGGCGGGCGTCCTCTCGCTGCACGGGCTCGACGTGCTCGACGCCGCGGTGGCCACCGAGGGGGGCTGGGCGCTCGAGGTCTTCCGCGTCGAGTCGAGCTTCGGCCCCACCTTCTCGTGGGACAGGGTCCTGGTCGACATCGACCTGGCGCTGGCGGGCCGGCTGGCCGTCCGCGCCCGGCTGGCCGACCGCATCCGCACCTACGGGGCGCGCCATCCCCGCCAGCTCGCCGGCGTCGAGACCGAGGTGCGGGCCGACCTCGACGCCTCGACCGACACGACGGTCGTCGAGGTGCACGCCGCCGACGGCCTGGGTGTGCTCTACCGCATCACCAGCGCACTGGCCGATCTCGACCTCGACATCGTGGGCGCCAAGGTGCAGACCCTCGGCCCGCAGGTGGTCGACAGCTTCTTCCTGCGCGGCCCCGAGGGCAAGGTGACCGACCCGGAGGTGCTGGCCGAGATCGAGCGGGCCCTGGTGCACGCCCTCTCGGCACCGAACTGAGCCGGGGCGCGGCGATATCGTCGCCGGCGTGAGCCGACGGTTGCCGCCCACCCGCCAGGACCTGATCCGCTGGGCGGAGGCGCTGTCGGGCATCGCCCGCACGGGCCTGGGCTTCACGCAGAACCTCTACGAGCGCGAGCGGTTCGACGAGGTGCTGGCCGTGGCCGGCGACATCCGGGCGGCCGCCCAGGCCGACGAGGGCTTCGACGCCGAGCACTTCGTCGAGGAGTGGATGAAGGGCGTGGGCGACGGCATCGCCGGCTACGTGACCCCCAAGGTGGCGGTGGGTGCGGTCGTGCACAACGAGGCGGGCGAGATCCTGCTGGTGCAGCGGGCCGACAGCGGCATCTGGCTGTACCCCACCGGGTGGGCCGACGTGGGTTACTCGGCCAGCGAGATCGCGGTGAAGGAGGTGCACGAGGAGACCGGCATCGAGTGCGTCCCGGTCAAGCTCATCGCCCTGCTCGACGGCCTGCGCCTCGGGTTCACCCGGGTGCCCCTCTACAGCCTGGTCTTCCTGTGCCGGGCCACCGGGGGCGAGCTGACGGCGCACCCGCTCGAGACCCGCGACGTCGGCTGGTTCCCCCGCGACGCCATGCCCGAGCCGCTGGCGGGCGCCGACCAGTGGCTGGCGCACGCCAACCGCGCCATCGACGGCGAAGAGGTCGGCGTGCTCTACGACGAGCCCCGCCAGCGCCCCTGGGCCGAGTGACCGGCGGCGGTCAGCCCGCGGGCTGCGGCACGCGCCGGGCCACCGCGAACCGCAGGTAGCTCCAGCAGGCGCTGGCCAGCATGGCCAGCTTGGTGGCGTGGCCGACGACGGCGCTGGCCATCTTCTCCTCCTTGGTGCGGTGCCACAGGCCGCGCAGCACGGCGTCGTGGCGCACCAGGCCCCGCTGGGCCACGAGGCTGTTGAGGGCGGCCTCGACCCGGTAGCCGTGCGCGTCGGCCCGGTCGAGCATGTCGAACACCTCGCGCCGCAGGGCCCGCTGGCCGGTGAGGATCGGCAGGGTCGTGAGGAAGATGGGGTTGGCGACCGGGCCGCGGTCGAACAGGCCGCAGGCCATGTCGGCGCCGCCGTCGACCACCGCGGACACGAGCGCGTCGATGTGGTCGGGACTCAGGGCGATGAGGTCGGCGTCGAGGAACACGACGACGTCGGCGTGCGCGGCGGCGACCCCGGCCCGCATGGCCTCGCCCTTGCCGGGCGTCGGCTCGCTGACGACGCGGGCGCCGTGGGCGGCGGCCACGGCCGCGGTGGCGTCGGTCGAGGCGTTGTCGACGACCAGCACGTCGTGCACGCGCCGGGCGTCGAGCGCGGCGTACACCACCGCCCCGATGGTCTGGGCCTCGTTCCAGGCCGGGATGACGGCCGTGACGATCGGCCCGAGTGTGTTTCGCGGAGAGTGGTCGCCCTTGTACATACAGTGGACAACTGTAACGGGGGTGTTGCGAGGTGCGCGCGCATGGTCGTCCGGACCGCAAACGCCCATGTCAGCGGGCCGGCGCGGCGCGCTCTGCGACCTCGGTCGCCCCGCGGCGCCGTTGCGGAGGCGGTTCGTCGCCGCACTCTCGGTGTCGGACTCGCGGGCTGCGGCCCGGCCTCGGGTGCCGCCACGGATTCGTGCTGCCCACCACGTCGCGACGCGCTACCGTCGTTTATGACGGTCCATCAGATTCTGGTCTCCGAACCGGCATCGGATACGGCAGCGGTCGTCCGGCCCGGGCGGCGACGACAGGGGGGAAGGTACGTGCGCAGCAACTGGTGGCGCCTCCTCGGCGCACTTGCAGCACTGACGCTGGCGGGGGCCGCCTGCGGTTCCGACCGCGGCGACGACCCGGCGGCGCCTGCCGAAGCCGAGGGAGACGGCGGCGGGGACGACGACGGCGGCGACGCCGTCGCCGGCGGGTTCGGCTCGCTGGAATCGCCTTGCGGGGACGGCGACGGCGGCCCGGCGACCGAGCAGGGCGTCACCGAGGACCAGATCGTCATCGGCTACGGCGACGACGCCGGCTACCCGCAGTCGCCCGGCCTCAGCCACGAGACCAGCGACGCCATCGAGGCGATGATCGCCTGGTGCAACGAGCAGGGCGGCATCAACGGCCGTGAGATCGTGGGCAACTACTACGACGCCGCCATCACCGAGGTGGTCAACGCCGTGACCGAGGCGTGCGGCGAGGTGTTCATGCTCGTGGGCAACGCCTGGGCCCTCGACTCGGCCCAGGAGGAGACCCGCCTCGGCTGCGACCTGCCGTCGGTGCCGACCTACTCGGTCAGCCCCGAGTTCGCCAACGCGCCGCTGACCTACCAGGCGGTCCCCAACCCGGCCGACATCTACACCGCCGGGTGGGCCGGCATGATCGCCGAGCTCTTCCCCGAGGAGATCAAGAGCGCCACGGTCGTCTACGGCAACTTCGCCGCCACCATCGACACCAAGGACAAGGTCGTCCAGACGTTCCCCGAGTTCGGCTTCGAGTTCCTCGACTGCCCGGTCGAGTACAACATCGCCGGCGAGCCCGACTGGAAGCCCTTCGCCCAGCGGCTGAAGGACTGCGGCGCCGAGGTCGTCTACTACTCGGGCCAGGCCTACCCCAACATGCAGAACCTGCTCGACGACGCCGCCCAGATCGGCTACGAGCCCGTCTGGCTGACCGACTCCAACAACTACCTCCAGTCGTTCGCCGACTGGAACGCGACCGGCAACGGCGACAACGTCTACCTCCGGACGGCGTTCACCCCGTTCGAGCAGGCGGAGGACAG
>DASTFE010000455.1:0-2318 GCA_035708905.1 Acidimicrobiales bacterium
CCCGCCCGCCGCCCCCCGATCCACACCAGAGAACAAGACATGCAATTCGAAAAGACCCCCGGCTGGCTCGACTGGTACGCCAGCCCGAGCAAGCCCCGCTTCCAGCTGCCCGCGGGCGCGGTCGACGCCCACTGCCACGTCTTCGGCCCGGCCGAGCGCTTCCCGTTCTCGCCCGACCGCAGCTACACGCCGCCCGACGCCGGCGTCGACGACCTCGCCCGGCTGCACGCCCGGCTCGGGCTGTCGCGGGCCGTGCTCGTGCAGGCGAGCTGCCACGGCACCGACAACGCCGCCCTGCTCGACGCCCTGCAGCGGGGCGGCGGCCGCTACGCCGGGGTGGCCATGATCGACGACACCACCACCGACGCCGAGCTCGACGAGCTGCACGCGGCCGGCGTCCGGGGCACCCGGGTCAACTTCGTGGCCCACCTCGGCGGCGCTCCCGACCTCGCCGCCTTCGAGCGGACGGTGGCGCGGGTGGCGCCCCGGGGCTGGCACGTCGTCCTGCACTTCGACGCCCGCGACCTTCCGACCTACGCCGGTCTGCTCGATCGCCTGCCCTGCCCTTACGTGATCGACCACATGGCCCGCGTCGACGCCACGGCCGGCCTCGAGCAGGCACCCTTCCAGGCCCTGCTTCGCCTGCTCGACGACGAGCGCTGCTGGGTCAAGGTCTCGGGTGCCGAGCGGCTGACCGCTGCCGGGCCACCGCCCTACGACGACGTCGTCCCCTACGCCCGGACCCTGATCGGGGCCGCGCCCGACCGCGTGCTCTGGGGCACCGACTGGCCCCATCCCAACGTGCGGCACATGCCCGACGACGGCGACCTGGTCGACCTGGTCGCCGAGTTCGCGCCCGACGAGGCCACGCGGCACCGCCTCCTCGTCGACAACCCCGCGCGCCTGTACCACTTCGCCTGAACCTGCAGCCCCGGCCCGGGGCGCGGATGGTTGACTCTCGGCGCGACGGGTAGACGCGGTCCGTGCTCGCCCCCGGCCACGTGATCGACCAGCGCTACTGCGTCGTCGGTCTGGTCGGCCGCGGGGGCATGGCCGAGGTCTTCCGCGCCACCGACACCGTCACCGCCGGTCCGGTCGCGCTCAAGGTCCTGCGGGCGCACGAGCCCTCCTGCGCCGACCGCTTCCGCGCCGAGGCCGAGGCGCTGGCCCGCCTCCACCATCCCGGGCTGGTGCGCCTGCTCGCCGCCGGGACCCACGACGGTGTGCCCTACCTCGTCCTCGACCTGGCGGACGGGCCGTCGCTGGCCGATCGGCTCGCCGCCGGCCCACTCGGGCTCGAGGGCGCGATCGCCGTCGGCGACCAGGTGGCCGACGCGCTGGCCCACGCCCACCGGCTCGGCGTGGTGCACCGGGACGTGAAGCCGTCGAACATCCTCGGTGTCGCCGGGGGGCGGTGGTGCGTCGCCGACTTCGGCATCGCCCGCGTCGCGGGCGAACCCAGCCTGACGACCACGGGCCTCGTGGTCGGCAGCCCGCCGTACGTGGCCCCCGAGCAGGTCGAGGGCCGGCCCGCGGGACCGGCGGCCGACGTGTACGCCCTCGGCCTGGTGGTGATCGAGTGCCTCACCGGCGAGCGCTGCTACCCCGGCGGCCAACTCGAGGCGGCTCTGGCCCGGCTCCACCGGCAGCCGGCGATCCCGGCCGTGGCGCCGACCTGGCTGCGGGACGTACTGGCCGCCATGACCGCCCGCGATCCGTTGCGGCGCCCGTCCAGCGCGGCCGTCGCGGACGCCTTCCGCGACCGCACCGCCGAACCGGTGGTCGCCGCCACGGCGGAGGTCCCCACGGTCGTGTACCGGCCGGCGCCGCCACGGCCCGCCACCGCCCGGCCGAGCGGCACCCGCACGCGACGAGCGCGACCCGCGCCACACGGTCGCCGGCGCCGGCCGGGGCGGCACCGGGCCGGCGCGCTGGCAGCGACCGCGACGGCGGCCGCGCTCGCGATGTCGTTGGGCCTGTGGGCGGTCGACGACGACCGACCGGCGGCCACCCGCCCCGCGCCGGCGACGGCGCCCGCTCCGCTCGCCCGCGTCGGCCCCACCGTGGCCGGGGTCGACGCCCAGGCAACCACCGGCGCGACGTCTGCCGATCCGCTGCCGGCCGATGCGGCCGAGCCGGCGCCGGCCCCTGCCGCGACGGACGAGCCTGGGGGCGACGACGACGGCAGCGGCAGCGGAGCGGGCCGGGCCGGCACGGACACGGGCCCCGACGGCGGCAGCGACACCGGGCCCGGCAGCGACAACGGGAGCTCCGGCAACGGGAGCTCCGGCAACGGGAGCTCCGGCAACGGCAACAGC
>DASTFE010000456.1:0-2668 GCA_035708905.1 Acidimicrobiales bacterium
TAGTCGTCGCCGCGCACCTCGACCTCGTAGCGGTCCTCGGGGTTGAACAGCACGTGGTCGCCGATCTGCATCGCCCTCACGTTGGGCCCGACGGCCACGACCTCGGCCCACGCCAGCCGGCGGGAGATCTGCGCGGTGGCGGGGATCAGGATGCCGCCCGACGACGTGCGCTCGCCGTCGCGTTCGTCCACGCGGACCAGAACCCGGTCGTTGAGCATCTTGATGGCCAGCTTGTCGCCGGAGCGGCGACCGTTCTCGGCCGCGGTCGTTGCGGGCTCGGGCACGTTCACGACGCTACCGTCCCCCCTCCGTGACGCACGACTCCGCCGAGGGGATCTCGCTGCTGACCGCCGACGGGCACACGCTCGCGGGCGACCTGCGGGCCCCGGTCGGCGCTGTCGCCGGGGCGGTGATCTGCCACCCGCACCCGGCCTACGGTGGTGACCGCCACAACCCGGTGGTCGACGCCCTGTTCCGCGGGCTGTCCGCGGCCGGCGTGGCGGTGCTGCGGTTCGACTTCCGGCGGGCGGCCCGCGCCGCCACCGGCGAGGGCGTGGCCGAGCGGGCCGACGTGGTCGCCGCCCTCCACCGCCTGGCCACCGAGGTCGACGCCGGCGTGCCCGTGTTCCTCGCCGGGTACTCGTTCGGCGCGGACGTCGCCCTGTCGGTGGGCGACGACCGCCATGCCGGATGGCTGGCCGTCGCCGCGCCCTTCCGGTTCTCGGCCCCGGCGTGCCCGGGCGCCGGCGACCCCCGACCCGTGCTGGCCCTCGCCCCGGAGCACGACCAGTTCGCGCCGCCGGCGTGGGTGGCCCGGTCGACCCGGGGCTGGCCCGACGTCACCATCGAGGCCGTGCCGATGGCCGACCACTTCCTGGCCGGCGCCACCGCGCACGTGGCGCGGGCCGCCACCGCGTGGGTGCTCGAGCAGGCTGCGGACCTCGACGGCTGACACGTCGACCCCTGAGCCAGAGGGCGGCCGCGCCGGGCCCCGGTTCTCGGTGCAGTTGTGGTTGCTGGGCAACCACTTCTGCACACGGTTCGTGGTGTCGCGCCGGACCCGTCGGTCGCGGCGGGTCAGGCGGGGCGGACGATCACGCCCGCCCGCTCGAGCTCGTGCTTGGCCTCGGCCACCGTGTGCTCACCGAAGTGGAAGATCGACGCGGCCAGCACGGCGTCGGCGCCGCCCTCGACGACGCCGTCGACCAGGTGCGCGAGGGTGCCCACGCCGCCGCTGGCGATGACCGGCGCCCCGACTGCTCCGGTGATCGCCCGGGTGAGCTCGACGTCGAACCCCTCGCGAGTGCCGTCGCGGTCCATCGAGGTGAGCAGGATCTCGCCCGCCCCGAGCTGCTCGGCCCGACGTGCCCACTCGACGGCGTCGATGCCCGCCGGCGTGCGCCCGCCGTGGGTGTAGACCTCGAACCCGCCCCCCGGACGCCGGCGGGCGTCGATGGCCACCACCACGCACTGGGCACCGAACTCGGTGGCCAGCTCGCCGACGAGCTCGGGGCGCTCGACCGCGGCGGTGTTGACCGAGACCTTCTCGGCGCCGGCCCGCAGCAGGCGCCGGGCGTCGTCGACGGTCCGCACGCCGCCGCCGACCGTGAAGGGGATGAACACGTGCTCGGCGACGCGCCGGGCGACGTCCACCATCGTGTCGCGGGCGTCGGACGAGGCGGTGATGTCGAGGAACACGATCTCGTCGGCGCCCTCGGCGTCGTAGCGGGCCGCCAGCTCGACCGGGTCGCCGGCGTCGCGCAGGCCCACGAAGTTGACGCCCTTGACGACGCGGCCGCGGTCGACGTCGAGGCACGGGATCACGCGGACGCTACGCATCGGCCACCACCTTCAGCGCGTCGGCGAGGGTGAACGCCCCCTCGTACAGGGCGCGGCCGACGATGGCACCCGACAGCCGCCGGCCGCCCACGTCGAGCCCGGCCAGGGCACGCAGGTCGTCGAGCGTGCCGACGCCGCCCGACGCCACCACGTCGAGCGTGGTGGCCGCCAGCGCGTCGCCGAGCTGGTCGAGCGCCGGGCCGGCGAGCGTGCCGTCGCGCCCGATCTCGGTGACGACGAGCGCCGCCACGCCGGCGTCGTCGAAGCGGCGGGCGACCTCGACGAGGTCGTGCCCGGAGCCCTCGACCCAGCCCCGCACCGCCACGTCGCGCCCGCGGGCGTCGAGCCCCACGGCGACGCGCCCGGGGTACCGGGCGGCCAGGCGCCGCACCCAGCCGGGATCGTCGAGGGCGGCGGTGCCCACCACCACCCGGCGGACGCCCCCGGTGAGCAGCGCGTCGGCCGCGGCGTCGTCGCGCACGCCGCCGCCCGCCTGGACGGGCACGCCGACCGCCGCCGCCACCGCGCCCACGACGGACCGGTTGCGGGGGTCGCCGGTGCGGGCGGCGTCGAGGTCGACGACGTGGATCCACGGCGCGCCCTCGGCGGCGAACCCCCGGGCCTGGGCCACGGGATCGTCGCCGTAGACGGTCTCGCGGTCGTAGTCGCCCTGGTAGAGGCGCACGCACCGCCCGTCACGGACGTCGATGGCCGGGTAGAGCTCGACGGGCACGGTCACGCCGCCTCGCCCGCGGCGGCGGCCCGGGTCACGAAGTTGGCGAGGATGCGCAGGCCGACGGCGCCCGACTTCTCGGGGTGGAACTGCGTG
>DASTFE010000457.1:0-9244 GCA_035708905.1 Acidimicrobiales bacterium
CGGACACCGGCTCCGGCCGGGCCCGCGCCCGCCGCCGCGCCGGGGCGACGCAGCGGCGGGCCGGGCGTCAGCGCGCCGGCGTGTCGAGGTTGGTCCAGTCGGCCTGCGCGTAGCGCTCGCCGGCCGCCGTGATGGCGTCGAGCCGGGACAGGTCCTCGGCTGACAGGGTGACGTCCAGCGCCGCCACGTTCTCCTCCAGGTAGCGGCGGCGCTTGGTGCCCGGGATGGGCACGACGTCGTCGCCCTGGGCCGCCAGCCAGGCGAGCGCCACCTGGCCGGGCGTGGCGCCGTGGGCCGCCGCGATCGCGCGGACCACCGCCACGGCCGCGAGGTTGCGGTCGAGGTTGCCGTCCTGGAACCGGGGCTGGGTGCGGCGGAAGTCGTCGTCGGCCAGCTCGTCCAGGCTCGACACCGTGCCGGTGAGCAGTCCCCGGCCGAGCGGGCTGTAGGGCACCAGCCCGATGCCCAGCGCGCGGCAGGCCGGGACGATCTCGGCCTCGATGTCGCGGCTGAACAGCGACCACTCGCTCTGCAGGGCGGCGATGGGATGCACGGCGGCGGCCCGGCGGACCGTGTCGGCCGACGCCTCGGACAGCCCGAGGTGGCGCACCTTGCCGGCCGCCACCAGCTCGGCCATGGCGCCCACCGTCTCTTCGATGGGGACGGTCACGTCGGGCCGGTGCTGGTAGTAGAGGTCGATGTGGTCGAGCCCGAGGCGGCCGAGCGAGGCGTCGCAGGCCTGGCGCACGTAGTCGGCGTCGCCCCGGACGCCTCGGCCCCCCGGGGTGCCGGCGTCGAGGTGGATGCCGAACTTCGTGGCGATCACCACCTCGTCGCGGCGGGGGGCGAGCGCCTTGCCCACCAGCTCCTCGTTGTGGCCGAAGCCGTAGATGTCGGCGGTGTCGAAGAACGTGACGCCCACCTCGAGCGCCCGCTCGATGGTGGCGACCGCCTCGTCGTGGTCGGGCGTGCCGTAGGCGAAGCTCATGCCCATGCAGCCGAGGCCCTGGGCGGAGACGGTGGGACCGGTGCGCCCGAGGGCGCGGGCGGGAAGGGTCATCGGGGGTTCCTTCGTGTGTGCTGGGTGGGCGGGGGTTACGGCAGGCAGTTGCCGCCGTAGGTGGCGATCTTGAACTCGACGACGGCGAGGGCCGACTCGAGCTCGGTGAGGCGGGCCTTGACCTGGTCGCGGTGGCGCTCGAGCAGTGCGAGGCGCTGGTCCTCGTTGCCGGGGCCGGCGGCCACGAGGCGGAAGTAGGCCTGGATGTCGCGTATCGGCATGGCGGTGAGCCGCAGGCGCGAGATGAACACGACCCGGGCCAGCTCGGCCTGCGTGTAGACGCGGTGGCCCGCCTCGTCGCGGGGCACCGACAGCAGCCCGATGCGCTCGTAGTACCGCAGCGTGTGGGCCGTGACGCCCGTGCGCTCGGCGACCTCGGCGATGCTGAGCGCGACGTCCTCGCCGGGGGCGGCCTCCACGGGGGCGGGCCCGCACGGCGGGGACGTCTCGACGGCGACGGGGGCGAGGGCGGTGCTGCTCACGACGTCGACGGTAGGGGTTGGAGTGCGCTCTAAGTCAAGGGCCGCTCGCCGGCCCGTGGTCAGGCGGCCCCGAGCCGCGGACGGTCGCTGCGGTGGTCCCGAGGCGCTGACGGTCGCTGCGGTGGTCCCGAGGCGATAGCCGTCGGCCCCCGACCGCTAATGCCTCGCGTCCCGTGGATCGACCGCCATTGCCTCGCGGCCCGTAGAGCGACCGCCATTGCCTCGCGGCCCCGTCAGATCGACTGTCATGGCCTCGCGGCCCGTAGATCGACCGCCGTTGCCTCGCGCTCGCTTCCCGCCCCCAAGTGGATCTCGACGGCGGCGCCGGGGTCACACGCCGATCTGGCCCCACGGGCCCCAGATGGCGAAGGTCATGCCCCGGCTGGCCTGGATGTTGACGAACAGGGTGTGGCCGTCGGGGCTGAAGGTGGCGCCGGCGAACTCGTCGCCGAAGCGGGGCACGCCGTTGGCGCCCACCAGCCGGTTGAGGGCGATGTCCGAGAGCGAGCCCCGCCGCGACAGCGCCCGCAGGTAGTTGTCGCCTGTGCTGTCCTCGCACAGCACGAGGGTGCCGCGCCGGCTGACGGTGACGTTGTCCGGCAGGTCGAGCACCTCGGGGCCGGGCGACTCGTACACCAGCCGCAACCGCGACGACGAGATGTCGTAGGCCCACACTTGGCCGAAGCCGTTGCCGAAGCCCTGCACCGGGTCGCTGGGCCCGGGCTCGGCCGGCCCGCCGCCCTGGGTGGAGGTGAAGTAGATGACGCCCCGGTCGTAGACCGCGCCCTCGAGGCGCGAGAACCACGCGGCGCCTTGGGCTCGCCCCTGGTCGCCGACGTAGGTGATGGCCTGGTCGTTGGTCGTCGGGGCGGTCTCGCCCGGCGTGTACGGGAACGTGGGTGCCGGGTCGTCGATGTCGACCCACGTCACCGCGTAGGTCGCCCCGGCGGGCTGGGCGGCCGCCAGGTCGGCCTGGGGCACGCCCTCGACGGCCAGCATCTGCAGCCGGCCGCTGTTGCCCAGCCGCCGGCTCGTCATCGGGTTCTCGTCGGGCAGGTAGCGGTACAGGCCCGACGGGAACCCGAAGTTGTCCTCGGTCAGGTACAGCACGCCGCGGCCGGGGTCGAGGGCGACCGCCTCGTGAGCGAAGCGCCCCGCGGCGGTGATCGGCTCGCGGTTCGACTCGCCCCCCGCCGGCACCTCGAAGATGAAGCCGTGCGGCTGGGTGAGGGGCACGTTGGACGCGCCGGTGAAGTCGGGACCCACGTCGGGGCCGTTGACCGTCTCCTCGCACGTGACCCAGCTGCCCCAGGGCATGGGCCCGCCGGCGCAGTTCATCTGAGTGCCGTTCAGGCTGGTGTAGGCGTTGAGCACCTCGCCCCGCCCGGTCACCTCCACGGTCGTCGTGCCGCCGCCGGCCATCGGGTCGTAGGCCTTGGACGCGTCGCCGAACGCCGGCACCGGGTTGTTGACCTCGTGGTTGCGCACCAGCACGACGTTGCCGTCCCGGCCCTTGAACGCCGCCATGCCGTCGTGCCGCCCGGGCAGGACGGTGCCGTCGTCGAGGGTCACCGGTTGCTCGGTGTCGTGGAAGGAGCGGTAGCTGAACCCGTCGGGGAGCCACAGGCGCACCGCGTCGTCGCGCAGGTCGGCCACCGGGCCCAGCTCGGGACGGCGGGTCGCGCCCGCGGGACCGGCGACGAACCCGGCGAACGGGCCCGCCAGCGCCGCACCGGCGGCGACGGCCGACCCGGTCAGGAACGTGCGTCGATCGATGCGGCTGACGGTCGTGCGTGCCATGGCGTCTACCCCCGCGGTGAGTCCGGCGCGCAGATCGTTGCACGTCGGCGCCAGGTCGTGCGCGGAATGTGCCCTGATCGCCCGGTCGGCGCCGCAGGGCGCCGCACAGCGACGCGCCCCGACGCGGGCGCCGGAGCGGTTTCGGCGGCGGTGGCCGCGACCTCCGGCGGGCACGCTCGCGCCTGACGATTGCAGCGATAGCTGGCGTCGTTGTCGCCGGTGCGCTAGCAATTGTCCCGCCTTGGGGAAGGCACGCATCGGGGGGTGTGATGAAGGCTGCACAGAGCCCGGGGCTGCGGGCGGGCCCGGCGACCTACGCCGGCGTGTTCGTGGTCACGCTGACGACGCTGATGTACGAGATCGTGCTGACCCGGATCTTCAGCGTCACCATGTGGTACCACTTCGCCTTCGTCGCCATCTCGGTGGCGCTGTTCGGCATGACGGTCGGGGCCCTCGTCGTCCACCTGCGTCCGCAGTGGTTCACCGACGACAAGGTCAAGCGCCAGATGGCGCGGTGCTCGCTCGGCTTCGCCCTGTCGATCGCCGCCGCGATCGTCGTGCAGCTCAGCGTGCCGTTCGTGGTCGAGCTCAACGTCGCGGCGATGTTCTCGGTGCTGCTCACCTGCGCCGTCATCTCGGTGCCGTTCGTGCTCAGCGGCATCGTGGTCTGCCTGGCGCTCACCCGCTTCCCGGCCCGTGTCAACCGGCTCTACGCGGTCGACCTGATCGGGGCCGGGCTCGGCTGCCTGGTGCTGGTGCTGGCCTTCGAGTGGTTCGACGGTCCCAGCCTGGTGGTGGTGATCGGCTCGCTCGCCGCGGTGGCTGCCGTGCTGTTCGCGGCCGACGCCGGCGAGCCGCGCCTACGGCGGCTCGGCGCCATCGCCATGGTGGGGCTGCTCGTCCTGGGCGTGGGGAACGCCGCGCTGCAGGACCGCAACCACCCGCTGCTCAAGATCGTGTGGAGCAAGGAGCAGAAGGACGGCACCTACCTCCACGACGAGTGGAACGCCTTCTCCCGCATCACCGTCTCGGGCGACATGGACATGCCGTTCCTGCCCCCGGGCTACGGCATGAGCGTCAACACGCCCGACGAGCTCGTCCACTCACTCGGCATGCGCATCGACAACACGGCGGGCACCTGGGCGCTGGGCTGGTCGGGCGACCCCGACGAGACCGACTGGCTGCGCTACGACATCACCAACCTGGGCTACCACGCCAAGGACGGCACCGACTTCGACAGCGTGGTGATCGGCGTCGGCGGCGGGCGCGACGTGCTCTCCGCGCTCGAGTTCGGGGCGCGCAACGTGACGGGCGTCGAGATCAACCGGAACATGCTCGACCTGGTCAACGGTCCCCTCGGCGACTTCACCGGCCACCTCGACGAGCACCCCAGGATCGACCTCGTCAACGACGAGGCCCGCAGCTGGCTCACCCGCACCGACCAGCAGTTCGACACCATCCAGATCTCGCTGATCGACACGTTCGCCGCCACCTCGGCGGGCGCCTTCGCCCTCAGCGAGAACTCGCTCTACACCACCGAGGCGTGGCACACCTACTTCGACCGGCTGCGGCCGGGGGGCATCCTGTCGGTCTCGCGCTGGTTCCGCCACGAGACGCGCGACCCCCTCGAGACGTTCCGCACCGTGGCGTTGGCCGCCCAGGTGCTGCACGAGCGGGGCGCCGAAAACCCACGCGACCACATCCTCATCTACGAGGGCCCACCCATCAGCGTGGGGGCGACGACGGCCACCGTGCTCGTGAGCGCCGAACCGTTCGACCAGGCGACGATCGACACGGTCGCCGCCGCGGCCGACGACCTCGAGTTCCGGCCGGTGCTGACGCCCCACGAGGCGTCCAGCGACCGGTGGGCGGCACTGACCGCCCCCGGCGGGCCCGGCCCCGCGGTCGACGGCTTCACCGCCGACATCTCGCCGCCCACCGACAACCGGCCGTTCTTCTTCCAGATGGCCGACATCCGGACGCTGCTCACCCGGGCGGCGTGGTCCGACGACCAGGTGATGCGCCCGGTGGTGACCCTCGCCGTGCTCGGGCTGACCGTGCTGCTGCTGGCCGCCGTGTGCATCGGCGGGCCCCTGGTGCACATGGGCCGGCGCACCAGCCACCGCGGTCGGGTGCCGTACTACATGTACTTCTCGGGCATCGGCCTGGGCTTCCTGATGATCGAGATCTCCCAGCTCCAGCGGCTGAGCACCTTCCTGGGGCACCCCACCTACGCGCTCACGGTCGTGCTGTTCACCGTGCTGGTGTTCAGCGGGGCCGGCAGCATGCTCGTCGAGCGCCTGATCGACGCCGGACGGCCGCGCCGGCTGCTGTGGCCGGTGGTGGTGCTGCTGGTGCTGCTCGGGGCGTTCGGCCTGGCCGCCCCCGGCGTCATCGACGACATGGCGGGTGCCACCACGCCCACCCGCATCGCGGTGGCGGTCGGGCTGCTGGCGCCCCTCGCCCTGCTCATGGGCATGCCGTTCTCGATCGGCATGCGGGCCGCCGCCGCCGACCCGTCGTCGCCGACGGCCTTCCTGTGGGGCATCAACGGGGCCATGTCGGTGGTGGCCTCGGTGTTCGCCACCGTGCTGGCGCTGTTCTTCGGCATCACGATGACGTTCCTGGCCGGCGTGACCGCCTACGTGCTGGCCGGTGCCGCCCTGTGGCGGATCGTCCGGGCCCTGCCGCCGTCGTGGGCGCCCGCCGGGCAGGCCCCGCCCGGTGACGACGGCGGGGGCGAGCCCGACGACTCGGCCAAGCCGGACGGCGCCGACGAGCTGGTCGCGGTCGCCGCGGCGGACGGTGACGACGACGGCACGGGCGAGCTGGTCGGTGCGGCCGAGGGCGGCGACAGGTGACAGGGGCGGCACGGGCGGCGCTCGTGGCGGACCGCCGGCCCGGCCCGGCCTGCGACCGTCGCCGTGCCTACTCGGGCCCGGTCGCCCGGCCGACGGTGTCGGCCGCGTAGGCGTCGCGCTCGCCCATGGGCTGCTCGCGGCCGCGTGTGGTGTCGGCGTAGGTCTGCCGCTCGAGCTCGGAGTTCACCTCGGCGCCGGCGATCACGACGAAGGCGGTGATGAGCAGCCACAGCATCAACACGACCACGGCGCCCAGCGCACCGTAGGTCTCGTTGTAGCTGCCGAAGTTCGACGTGTAGAGCGAGAACGCCACCGACGCGACGACCCACAGCACGGTGGCGATCACCGCGCCGGCCGAGACCCACGACCACCGCGGCGCGTCCCGGTCGGGCGCGTACCGGTAGATGACCGCCAAGGCGGCGAGCGCGAACAGGGCGAACAGGGGCCAGCGCACCACGAGCAGCACCATCCGTACCGCCCCTTCGCCACCGCTGTCGTCGAGAGCGGCCGGAGCGACGACCAGTGCCGCCACCGCGACCACCATGCCGACGATGGCGGCGAGCGTCAGGATCAGCGCCAGGCCCCGCAGCTTGACGAAGCCGCGCGTCTCGTCCTCGTCGTAGGCGAGGTTGATGGCGGCGATCAGGTGCTTGACGCCGCTCGACGCCGACCACAGCGCCAACGCGATACCGACGACGACGCCGACGCCCAGGCCGGACGGCGACGAGTCCACGATCGACGAGAGCTGCGAGCTGACCAGGTCCCGCACCTCGGCGGGCGCGGCGGCCAGCATGTCCTCGATGTTGCGCTCGATGTCGGCCGGGTCGGCCACCAGCCCGTAGATCGAGACGATCGCGACGAGCGCGGGCACGAGCGACAGCAGGGCGAAGAACGCCACGCCGGCCGCCAGCAGCACCACGTTGTCGGACTTGATCTGGGCCTTCACCCGCACCAGCACGTCCTTCCACCCCCGGGGCGGGACCCCGGTGGGCGCCGTGGCCTGGCGGCCGCGGTTGACGCCGTGGTCGACGCCTTGGTCGTCGGAGCGGGAGACGGTACGGGCCATGCGCGCGGTCTACCCGCCGCGCGGCCGGTCAAGCACCGCGTGAGCCAGAGAATCTCCGCTGGTCAGCGTGCCGGTGCGCGCCATGCTGGGGGCCCATGCGCATCCGTGGGGCACGGGACGACGACTGGCCGGCGATCTGGCCCTTCCTGCACGGCATCGTCGCCGCCGGCGACACCTACACGTGGGACCCGGACGTGAGCGAGGACGAGGCCCGTGCCATGTGGATGCTCGAGCCGCCGGGGAGGACGGTCGTCGCCGTTGACGACGACGGGACCGTGCTCGGCTCGGCCAAGATGAACCCCAACCACCGGGGCCCGGCATCGCACATCGCCAGCGCCAGCTTCGTGGTCGACCCGGCGCACGGCGGCCGGGGCGTGGGCCGGGCGCTCGGCGAGCACGCCCTCGACTGGGCGCGGGCCGAGGGCTACCGGGCGATGCAGTTCAACGCCGTCGTCGAGACCAACACGCGGGCGGTGGCCCTCTGGCGCTCGCTCGGGTTCGAGGTCATCGGGACGCTGCCGGAGGGCTTCGAGCACCCGACCGAGGGCTACGTCGGGTTGCACATCATGCACCGGCGCCTGTGACGCGCCAGGGGCCGGCTCACGAGCCGGCCCCTGATGGCGAAGGTGGGTGAGACGAGCGGTCTCAGCTCACCGTGGCGGTCGCCGCCTCGGCGGCCTCGCCCGACGGGCCCTGCCCGTTCTCGGCGCGGCCGGCGCGCCCGGCGTCGGCGATGCCCGCGCCCTCCCGCTTCGAGAAGGCGATGGCGCCCAGCAGCACCACCAGCGCCGCCGCGGCCACGGCGTAGCCGGCCGGCTCGGGGGTGGTGTCGAGCCAGTTGTCGCCGACGTTCGACAGGCTGATGATCGCCGGCAGGATCAGCAGCGACACCAGGTTCATCACCTTGATGAGCGGGTTGAGGGCCGGGCCGGCGGTGTCCTTGAACGGGTCGCCGACCGTGTCGCCGATCACCGCGGCCATGTGCGCCTCAGAGCCCTTGCCGCCGTGGTGGCCGTCCTCGATGTACTTCTTGGCGTTGTCCCAGGCACCACCCGAGTTCGACAGGTAGTTGGCCATGAGCTGGCCCACGAGGATGACCGCCGCCAGGAAGGCGCCCAGCGCCGTGTAGCCGACGCCGAACCCGATGATGACCGGCGTCAGCACGGCCAGCAGCGCCGGAGTCGTGAGCTCGCGCAGCGAGGCCCGGGTGCAGATGTCGATCACCGGGGCGTAGTCGGGCCGCTTCTCGCCGGACATGATCTTGCCGTCGGCGAACTGCCTGCGCACCTCCTGCACCACGACGCCGGCGGTGCGGCCGACGGCCCGGATGGCCAGGCTCGAGAACAGGAACGGCACGGCGCCGCCGATCAGCAGGCCGATGAACACCTTGGGGTCGGCCACGTTGATCGGGATGGCGCTGAAGATGCCGCCCGGGGTGTTCTTCAGCTCCTCGAACAGGTCGGGCGGCAGCACCTCGGTGCCGGCGATCTCGATGAAGCTGGCGAACAGCGCGACGGCGGCGATGACGGCCGAGCCGATGGCGAAGCCCTTGGTGACCGCCTTGGTGGTGTTGCCCACGGCGTCGAGGCCGACCATGACCCGCTCGGGCTCGCCGTGGAACTCGCCGGTCATCTCGGCGATGCCGGCCGCGTTGTCGGCCACCGGGCCGAAGGTGTCCTCGGACACCACCACACCGGTGGTGGCGAGCATGCCCATGCCGGTCAGCGCCACGAGGTACAGCGTGAAGGCGGTCTCGCCCCCGCCGAGGCCGATGGCCGTGCCCAGGGCGACGGCGATGGCGACGATCGCCCACACCGACGACTCGAGGCCCGACGACGTGCCGGACAGCACCGTCGTGGCGGGGCCGGTCTCGGCGGCGTCGGCGATCTCGCGGACCGGCTTGGTCTCGGTGGAGGTGAAGTACTCGGTGATGCGGCTGACGAGCTGGGCGAGGATCAGACCGATGACCACGGCG
>DASTFE010000458.1:0-3438 GCA_035708905.1 Acidimicrobiales bacterium
CATCAGCAGCTGCCCCTCGCGCAGGACGAGGATGCGGTCGCAGCGCTCGGCCTCGTCCATCACGTGGCTCGACACGAGCAGGGCCACGCCGGTGTCGGCCAAGTCGTGGAAGGTGGCCCACAGGTCGGCCCGCAGCACCGGGTCGAGCCCGACGGTGGGCTCGTCGAGCAGCAGCAGGTCGGGGCTGCCGAGCAGGGCGGTGGCCAGCGACACCCGCGACATCTGGCCGCTCGACAGCGACGACACCGGTCGGTCGACGTGGTCGCCGAGGTGCACGGTCGCGATGGCGCGGGCGGGCGCCTCGTCGTCGGCGCCCACGACCCGGGCGAAGTAGCGGAGGTTCTCCGTCACGCTGAGGTCGGCGTAGACGGCCGGTGCCTGGGTGACGTAGCCGACCCGCCGGCGCAGGTCGGGGGCGCCCGCGGGCCGGCCCAGCACGTCGAGCGTGCCCGTCACGTTCCGCTGCACGCCCACGACGGCGCGCATCAGCGTCGTCTTGCCCGAGCCGCTGGGGCCGAGCAGGCCCGTCACCTCGCCGGGGACGACGTCGAAGGTCACGCCGCGCAGCACCCGGGCCCCGCCCCGGGTGACGCCCAGGCCGGCGGCACGCACGGCCGGGATCACAGCAGCGCTCCGGTGAGGTAGCGCTGCAGGGTCGGGCCGACCGCGGTCACGAGCGTGTCGGTCGACGCCGACGCCAGGGGCTCGACGGCCAGCACGTAGCGGGCGAACACCAGCCCGATGAGCTGGGAGCCCACGAGTGTGGCCCGCAGGTCGGGGTGGTCGACGCCCAGGCCCTCGACCGCCGGCGCCACGACGCGCTCGGCGACCATCGTGCGCATCATCTCTGCCGTGGCCTCGTCGGCGACGGCGGTGCGGAGGATGCCGAGCAGCGAGCCCCGGACGTGCTCGTTGTCGAGGGCCGTGAGGAACGCCGCCGCCAACCGGGTGCCGGCGCCCTCGGGATCGGCGGGGATGCCGGCGAACAGGGCGGCAGGGTCGACCGGGGGCTCGACCGCGGCGACGAACAGCTCGGCCTTCGACCCGAAGTAGTGGATCGTGAGGGCCGGGTCGACGCCGGCGGTCGTGGCGATCGAGCGCAGCGACGTCGCGCCGAAGCCGCGCTCGGCGAAGGCGGCGCGGGCGGCGGCGAGGATGCGCTCGCGGGTGGCGTCAGATTTCAACACGCGATGAATTCAACAGGCGTTGAACCGAATCGTCAAGGTCACCGCCGCCCGCTGATCCGACCTTCGGCTCTGGCGCCGCTGCCCGGGCTGGGCGACGCTGGTGGCATGCAGCAGCACGAGACCGCCGGCCGGCGGCAGATCGTCGTCGGCGTCGACGGGTCGCCGGGCTCGCAGCACGCACTGCGCTGGGCGGGCCGGCTGGCGCAGCTGCTCTCGGCCGAGGTCGTGGTCGTCCACGCGGTCGGGCTGCTCGAAGAGCGCCACGAGCCGGGCACCTCGGCCGCGGCGCGGCGCGCCGAGCTCCGCAAGCTGGTCGAGCACGAGTGGTGCGCCCCGCTGACGACGGCCGACTGCCCCCACCAGGTCGAGGTCCGCGACGGCAGCCCGGTCGACGTGCTGCTGGGCGTGGCGGCGGCATCAGGCGCGTCGCTCGTCGTGACGGGCTGCCGGGGGGTCGGCGACAACACGGCGCTGGCCCTCGGCTCGACCAGTCTCAAGTTGCTGCAGGCCGCCAGGCTGCCCGTGCTGGTCGTACCCGAGCCGGACCGCGGCGCTCGGCCGGTCGCGGGCGACGGCGGGCTCGACGTGGTCATGGTCGGCGTCGACCGCTCGCCCGCCGCACTGGTCGCGCTGGGGGTGGCCACCGACCTCGCCGCCCTGTCCGGGGCGTCGCTCGCCGTGGTCGAGGTGCTCGAGTCGGTGCCCACCTTCCCCCTGGGCCCGTCGACCACCGAGGCCAGCGCCGGCGAGGAGAGCGCCGCCCACCGGGCGCAGTCCTTCCTCGACGAGCACGCAGCTGCGATCGCCGCCCGGGGTGTCGGGGTGCGCACCTTCGTCCGCACGGGCGAGCCGGCGGGCGCGCTGCTGGACCTCGCCAACGAGCTGGACGCGACGCTGGTCGTGGTGGGCACCCGGGGCCGGGGCGGTGTCGACGAGCTGCTGCTCGGCAGCGTCGCGCGCACCGTCGCCGACCGGGCCCGGCGGCCGACGCTGGTCGTGCCCGACCCCGAGCGATCCGATTGACGACCGAGCCCCGAGGGAGGCGCTGATGGAGATCCTGGGTCCGCTGAAGGAACGGGTCCGGCGCGCCGAGCCCGAGGTGGCACCGCCCATGCCGGTCGGCGGCACGCTGGTCGACCTGTTCACCGATCGGGTGGCCCGCTGGCCCGATCGGCCCGCCCTCCGCTACTTCGAGGACGGCGAGTGGCGACCGATCACCTGGCGCCAGTACGGCACGGCCGTGCGCGAGGCAGCCGCCGGCCTCGCCGCGCTCGGCATCGACCCCGGCGACCGCGTGGGCATCCTGTCGGGGAACCAGCCGCGGTGGCACATGGCCGACGTGGCCATCCTGTCGTGCGGCGGCATCTCGGTGCCCGCCTACCCGACGGGGGCGTCGAGCCAGGTCGCCCACGTGTTCGGCCACTCGGGCAGCCGGGCCTGCTTCGTCGGCGACCGCGACCACCTGGCGAAGGTGCTGCTGGCCCGCCCCCGCCTGCCGGCCCTGGAACGGATCATCGTGCTCGGCGACCTGCCCGATGGCCTCGACGACGAGCTCGTGATGACCTTCGAGGACCTCTGCTCGCTCGGCCGCCAGCACCTGGAGCGCCACCCCGACGACATCGACGACCGGGCCCGCGCCCTCGAGGCTGGCAGCGTCGCCACCGTCGTCTACACGAGCGGCACCACCGGACCGCCCAAGGGCGTCATGATCACCCACGACAACGTGGCCGAGACGATCCGCTCGCTCACCCGCATCGTGACGGTGGGCCCGGGCGAGCGGTTCCTGTCGTTCCTACCCCTGTCGCACATCGCCGAGCGCTGCGTCAGCCACATCGCCCAGATCGTGTCGGGCGGCGAGACCTGGTTCGCGCGCAGCCTGGCCACCGTGCCCGAGGACCTGCGGGCGTGCCGGCCCACGATCTTCTTCGCCGTGCCACGGGTCTGGGAGAAGTTCCGCCAGGCCGTCGAGGGCGAGCTCGAGCAGGCACCGGGGCCGGTGCGGTCGGCCGTCGACCGCTACCTCGAGCTCGGTCACAAGGCGGTGGCCGCGCGCGAGGGCGGCCCGCCGCTCTCGCTGGCCGACCGGGCGGCCCAGCTCGCGCTCGACCAGACCGTCGGCGCCCGCATCCGCCGGCAGATGGGCCTCGACCAGGGCCGGATCTTCGTGTCGGCGGCCGCGCCGATCGACGACGACCTGGTGCGCTGGTTCCACGCCATCGGCATCCCCATCGCCGAGGTCTACGGGCAGACC
>DASTFE010000459.1:0-5645 GCA_035708905.1 Acidimicrobiales bacterium
GTGCGCCAGCTCCGGCGGTCGCGCCTGCTGCGCGACGCCCGCTCGGTGGCCGAGGTGCTCGCGAGCTGGCTGGCGCCGCCCCAGGCTCGGCCCGACCGGCCTCCGCCGCCCCCGGGCCCGCCGGCGTTCGTGTCCGACCCGCCCGCGCCCGACGCCGACGCACCGCCCGAGGCACGGCCCGACCTGCCTCCGCCGCCCGGTGCGCCGCCACCCGAGGCGCGGCCCGACCTGCCCCCGCCGCCCGGTGCGCCGTCACCCGAGGCGGCCAACGGGCGCCGCCGGCTACGCGGCGACGCCGGGCCCCGGCACCTCCGCCGCAGCGACCCCGAGCTCGAGGAGCCCCGGCGATGACCGCCACGGACAAGGCGCTGGTGCGCACGTTCCGGCGCGAGGTCGCCGACGAGCTGACCGAGCGCCTGCGCGCCGACGAGCTGGCCGACCGGCCCCGCCTGTCGCTGGCCGACCAGCGCCAGTTCGGGCGCCAGCTCATCAACCGGCGGCTCGAGCGCTACGCCAAGGAGCAGCTCGAGCAGGGCCGCGAGCCGCTGTCGTTCGAGGAGGAGAGCGCGCTCGCCCAGGCGATCCACGACGCGCTGTTCGGCCTGGGCGCCCTGCAGCGGCTGCTCGACGACGAGTCGATCGAGAACATCGACGCCAACGGCCACGCGGACGTGTGGGTCACCCGCTCGGACGGCGCCAAGGAGCGGGCGCCGGCCATCGCCGACAGCGACGAGGAGCTGGTCGACATGCTGCGGATGACCGCGGCGCGGGTGGGGCTGACCGAGCGCCGGTTCGACAACGGCTCGCCGTCGCTCAACCTCCAGCTGCCCGACGGCAGCCGACTGTTCGCGGTCATGGCGGTCACGTCCAGGCCGTCGGTCGCCATCCGGCGCCACCGGTTCCCCAAGGTGTTCCTCGACGACCTGGTCGGCCTGGGCTCGATCGACGTGGCGCTGCGCGAGTTCCTGTCGGCGGCGGTGCGGGCCCGCAAGAACTTCATCGTCTGCGGCGGCGTCGACGCCGGCAAGACCACGCTGATGCGGGCCATGCTCAACGAGGTCGGCCCCGAGGAGCGCATCGTCACCATCGAGGACAACCTCGAGATCGGCCTCGACCGCTACCCCGACCTGCACCCCGACGTGGTGGCCCTCGAGGCCCGCGAGGAGAACGTCGAGGGCGAGGGCGCCATCGACCTGGCCACGCTCGTCCGCTGGGGCCTGCGGATGAACCCCGACCGGGTGATCGTCGGCGAGGTCCGCGGGCACGAGGTGATCCCCATGCTCAACGCCATGAGCCAGGGCAACGACGGCTCGATGTGCACCATCCACGCCAACTCGTCGGCCTCCGCGTTCTCGAAGCTGGCGATGTACGCCGTGCAGGCCCCCGAGCGCCTCAACCTCGAGGCCACCAACCTGATGGTCGCCAACGCCATCAACTTCGTGGTCCACATCGGCACGGCGGCCGTCGGCGGCGAGGGCGGCATGCGCCGGTTCGTGTCGTCGGTGCGCGAGATCGTCGGCGCCGAGGGCCCGCTGGTCATGTCCAACGAGATCTTCGTCCCCGGCTACGACAAGCGGGCGGTGCCCGGCGCCCCGATGCGCGACGCCACCCAGGCCGACCTGGCCGCCGTCGGCTTCGACGCCAGCGTGCTGCTGCGGCCCGACGGCTGGTGGCAGTAGTGGCAGCGATTTCAGGCCCGGGGCGCGTGCCATCGCGCCCATGGTCGCCGGTACTGTGCGAAGTGCTCACCTGACGCGGCGGACGGCCGCAGCTGGGTGCTGGGTACTTCCACCGACGCGACGCATCACGAGGAGACCCGCCGCATGAGAACACCAGCCCGTGCGCTCGCCGGGGCGATGGCGATCCTGCTGGTCGCCGGGGCTGCCGCGTGCGGCGACGACGACGGCGGCGAGGGCGCGGACGAGGTCGAGGCCGCCGAGGTGGCCGGCGACGACCGCGAGACGACGACCACCGTCCCGCCCACGCCGGAGGAGCTGGCGGTCGCCGCCTACCGCGAGAGCTGGGCGGCCACGTTCCGGGCGCTCGACCCGCCCGACCCCGAGTCGCCCGACATCGCCGAGACCCTCACGGGCGAGGCGCTGTCCGAGACGGTCAACATCGTGGCCACGAGAGAGCGCCTCGGGCACCGGGTCGAGGGCGCCATCGAGCCCCACCCGGTGGTCGTCTCGGCCACCGCCACCGAGGTGCTGCTCGACGACTGCGCGATCGAGAACTCGGTCGAGTACGACGGCGCCGGGGCGGTCGTCGACACCGCCGACGACGCCACGTTCAACTACCGGGTCACCGTGGTGAACGAGGACGGGGCCTGGAAGGTGGCGAAGTTCGAGCGCCGGGAGGAACCGTGCGAGCCCGCCTGATCGCCGTCGCCGTGACGGTCTGCGCCGCGATCGCGCAGGCCCCGCCCGCCGGCGCCGACATCGGCGACCGGGGCGGCAGCAACGAGGGCGGCCGCTACAGCGCCTGGGCCTACTACGCCCAGGCCACCGGCGGCGGCAACGTCCCGTGGACCGAGGACTGCACGCTCCAGCAGCATCCGGACGAGGACGCCCACATCGAGTTCAACGTCATCAGCTACGACGGCGGCGAGACCTACACCGTCTGGAAGGACTGCGTGCTCGACGGCCAGGACGTCGACGACGTGCGGGGCGTGTTCCCCGCCGGCGACCAGTGGGACATCCTCGACTGGTGGGTCGTCACCCCGGCCGATCCCGAGGAGATGATCAACGAAGCGATCGCCCGCCTCAACCCCCAGCCGCCGGCGATCGTCACCGATCCGGGTGGCGAGGTGGCCAGCCTGGTCGGTGTCACCACCGACCTGTCCTTCGACGGACCGCTCGACGTCGAGCCGGTCAGCATGTCGGACGGGCCGATCACGGTCGAGGTGTGGGCCACCCCGACGGGTGAGGTCACCTGGGACACCGGCGACGGGCTCCCTGCCTGCAACGCGCCCGAGGCCACCGATGACGGGTGCGCGCACGTGTACGAACACTCGTCGATCGGCCAGGGAGGGGTGCACCTCGGCCTGCCGGCCTACACGATCACCGCCGAGATCGACTACATCGGCGGCTACACGGTCTACGTGAACGGCGTGGCGGTGTACACCGACCCCGACATCGGCGGCATCCAGCGCACCGCCGAGACCGACCTGGCGGTCAACGAGGCCCAGGCGATCAACCGGCCGGCGGGCGGCTAGGACCCGACGATGGCGATGCTGGCCGCGGTGCTCGGGGCGCTCTTCGCGCTGGGGCTGATCACCTTCGTCGTGGCCGTGCGGCCGGTCGCGCCCGGCGAGGTGCCGCCCCGGCGGGCGACGTCCCTCGACCTGCACGCCCGGTTCGAGAACCTGGTGCTGCGCGTCGCCCTCGCGCTCAGCGTGGCGGTGGTCGTCGGCATCGTCACCCGCTGGCCGATGGCGGTGGCGCTGCTCGGGGTGGCCGGCTTTCTGGCGCCGAGCCTGCTCGGCGGCGACGCCGAGCGCGAGGCCCGCCTGGCGCGGGTCGAGGCGGTGGCGGCCTGGGCCGAGATGTTGCGCGACACCATGGCGGGCTCCGGCGGCCTCGAGCAGTCGATCATCGCCACCGCCGGCGTGGCGCCGCCGCCGATCCGTACCGAGGTGCTGCGGCTGGCGGCCCGGCTCGAGCGCGAGCGCCTGGCGCCCGCCCTCCGCACCTTCGCCGACGACCTCGACGACGCCTCGGGCGACCTGGTGGTGGCGGCGCTGGTCCTGGCGGCCGACAAGTCGCCCAAGCGGCTGGGCGACCTGCTCGGCCGGCTGGCCGAGTCCGCCCGCGACGAGGTCGACATGCGCCTGCGGGTCGAGTCGGGCCGGGCCCGCACCCGCACGTCGGTCAAGGTCATCACGGTCTTCACCACGTTGTTCGCGGTGTTCCTCATGATGTTCAACCGCCGCTACCTGGCGCCCTACGACTCGTTCACCGGCCAGGGGGTGCTCGGGCTGATCGGCCTGTGCTTCGCCGCCTCGTTCTACTGGCTGGCGCAGTCGTTCAAGATCACGAGCGAGCAGCGGTTCCTGCGCACCGAGGGGGCCGACGCGTGATCGTCCCCCTGCTGCTGGGCGCCCTCGTCGGCATCGGGGCGGTGGCGTCGTGGCGCCTGCTGTTCCCCGCCCCGCCCCCGCTGCAGGCGGCCGTCGACCGGCTCAACCGCCGCAACGCCCTCGTGGGCATCACCAATCGCGACCAGGGCGACCAGGGGGTCAACGACCTGGTGGGGCGCACCGTGGGCGCGTCGGTGGCCCGCATGCTGCGCAACCTCGGGCTGCAGCTCGACTCGCTCACGGCCGACCTGCGCCTCGTGGGCCGCTCGCTCGAGGAGCACATGGCCCAGAAGGTGCTGCTCGCGCTGTTCGGCCTCGCCCTGCCGGCCATGCTGGCCCTGACCTGGACGGTCATCGGCATCGACGTGCCGCTCCTGCTGCCCGCCGGCGCCGGCCTGGCGCTGGGGGCCTTCTTCTTCTTCGCCCCCGACCTCACGCTGCGCAGCGAGGCGGCCGACCGCCGCAAGGAGTTCCGCCGGTCGCTCGGCTCGTTCCTCGACCTGGTCGTCATCTCGCTGGCCGGCGGCTCGGGCGTCGAGAGCGCCCTGCGCGACGCCGCGGCCGTCGGCCGGGGGTGGGCGTTCGCCCAGCTCCGCAACGCCCTCGAGGTCACCACGCTCACCGGCGAGACGCCGTGGGCGGCGCTCGCCCGCCTCGGCGACGAGGTCGGCGTCGACGAGCTCGTGCAGCTGTCGTCGAGCGTCTCGCTGGCGGGCACCGAGGGCGCCAGGGTGCGCGAGTCGCTCGCCGTCAAGGCCACGTCGCTGCGCAGCCACGCCCTGGCCGAGGCCGAGGCCGAGGCCGAAGCGACGACCGAGAAGATGGCGATGCCGGTCGTCCTGCTCTTCGTCGGCTTCCTCATCCTCGTCGGCTACCCGGCCATCGACCTCATCCTCAACGGCCTCTAGTCACCCGTCGACCACGAAGGAGAAACGTCACATGCTTGGACCGATCGTCACCTACATGTCCGTGCTGTGGGGCCGGCTCCAGCAGCTGCGCGACGACGACCGCGGCATGACCACCGAGGCGATGATCGTCACGGCGCTGCTCGCCGCCGGCGCCATCGCCGCGGGCGGCGCCATCATGAACGCGGTCACCAACAAGGGCAACGACATCAGCGACGACATCCAAGGCGCGCTCGCCGCGCTCTCGTGACCGCACCGCGGCTCCGCGGTGACGGGGGCGCAGCGACGACCGAGCTCGTCCTCGTCGCGCCCGCGTTGCTGTTCACGATCCTGCTCACCGTGCAGCTGGGTCTCTACTTCCACGCCATCAGCGTCGCCAGCGCCGCCGCCCAGGAGGGCGCGCACGACGCCAGCCTCCAGGGCGCGACGCTCGCCGACGGCGAGGACACCGCACGCGGCCTCGTGCAGGACCTGGCCCCCCGCCTGCTGGCGGGCGTGCAGGTCGACGGCCGGTACGCCAACGGCGGCGATCACGTGCGGATGACGGTCGCCGGCCAGGTGTCGCAGGTGGTCACCATCCCCGGCGTGGACCTGGGCATCAGGGTCGACGAGACCGCCGAGACACCGGTCGAGCGCTTCCGGCCGGCCGGCGACGTCCCCCG
>DASTFE010000460.1:0-7145 GCA_035708905.1 Acidimicrobiales bacterium
GCGTCACGTGGTCAAGGGCACCGTGGTGACCGACGAGCACGGGGCGCCGTTGTGGTTCGAAGCCAACCCCACCGGTGAGGGTCGCACCCATGACATCACGATGTTGCGGGCCCAGGCCGGCCTGCTCGCGACGCTCGGTGCGGCGTGGCTGGTGCTGGGCGACCGGGGCTACCAGGGCCTGGGCAAGGACATCGGCCACGACCGGGTGGCGACCCCGATCTACCGGTGGCTCGGCCGCGACCTGAGCGACAGCGACCGGGTCTACAACCGAGATCAGGCCGCGTTGCGCATCCGGGTCGAGCACACCATCGGGAAACTGAAGACCTGGCGGGCGATGCGTCACCACCGCCGTCACCCCCACCGGTTCAACGACACCGGACGAGCCATCACGGTGCTCGTCTCGCTCCTCCGCTGAGGCCCCACCGCGCCTGCTCACGCACAGACGCGACCCGACCACAATCCGTCCGCGTCCCTAATGGCGGTCGGTCACGCACACCCGAGGCAATAGCGGTCGCTGACGCACACCCGAGGCAATGGCGGTCGCTCACGCACACCCGAGGCAATAGCGGCCCCTCACGCACACCCGAGGCAATAGCGGTCGAGGACCGACGGCTATCGCCTCGACAATCTCCAACCGACCGTCATCGCCTCACGACGCCGGCGCCGCCGGGGTGGCGACGAGGCCGCCGGCCCGGCGGCGCGATCAGAGGCGGTCGAGCAGCGAGGCGAGCACCTCGGCCACGTCGTCGCGGCGACGGCGCCAGCGGGACTCGGCCACCCGCATGCCGCTGCCGCCGATGGCAGCGCCGGCCGGCAGGGCGGCGATCAGCAGCATCGGCTCGGCCATGAGCGCGCCCGCCACGCCGGTGGTGAGCGCCACCGCCGACCCGGCGGCCGCACCGCCCGCCAGCGCGCCGGCCCGGCTGGCGACCATCTCGGCTTCGACCCGCACCAGCGTGCGGTCGTCGGCGGGCGTGGCGATCACGTGGACCGTCTGCAGCCCTTCGAGCTTGATCACGCCGGCGAAGTCGAGGCCGCGTCGCAGGCTGGCGACCAGATCGCTGCGCTGGCGGTAGATCGCCCGGTCGCCCGAGCGGCGGCGGCGCTCGAACATCTGGGTGCGCAGGAAGCGGTCGACGGCGGCGTGGACCTCGTCCGGCGGCGTGTCGACGAGCCGCTGCTGGGCGACCACCCGCGAGGCGGCCGTGCGGGCGCGGCGCCGGTCGGTCTCGGGCGCCAGCACGCCGGCCCGCAGCTCGGCCACTGCCTGGCGCACGGCCGACCGCGACAGGCCCGCCTCGCTGGCGGCCTCCTCGACGGCCGCGGGCTCGTAACCTCCCGCGGCCCCCGGGCCGTCGGCCACGTCGCCGGTCGCGGCTTCGAGTTCGGCCGCGCGTCGCAGCACCAGGGCGACCTGGTCGCTGGTGAGACGCGGCGAGCGCTCGATCTCGGTCACGCTGCCATTCTCTCGCACCACGCAGCCAGCGCCACCGGTGTTGCGCGAGGATCCGGGTCGTCCGGGGCGTGCCCCATCCGGCAGTGCCACACCGTCGCCGTCGCCGTCGCCGCACCGTCGCCGTGGCCGTCGCCGCGCGCCGCTGTTCCCCGTTGCCGGTTCCACGCATCGCATCCCCGCGCCTTGACTGTCGTACCCCCTCGGTAGTGTTCGTGCATGGCCCGTGACCTCGACGGGGCCATCGCCGAGCGGTCCCGCCTGTTGCTCGGCCTCCTCACCATCGCCCACCTCGACGCCCTCGGCGTGACCCGGCAGCGACGCCGGACGCTGGTCGCCAGCGGGGTGCTCGTCCCGGTCCACCGCGGCGTCCTCCGCCATGCCGCGCACCCGACGTCCTGGCGCCAGGCGGTGCTCGCCGCGGTCCTGGCCGCCGGCGAGGGGGCCGTGGCGTCCCACCGCACGGCCGCCGCGCTCTGCCGCTTCGACGGCGTCGACCGGCCCCCGCCGATCGACGTGCTGGTCGTGTACGGGCGCAGCGCTCGGTCCGCCGACGGCTTCGTCGTGCATCGCACGTCCGAACTCGCACCCGCCGATCGCGACGTCCGCCACCGCATCCCGTGCACCACGGCGGCCCGCACGCTGCTCGACATCGGGCCCGTCGTGACTCCCACACAGCTCGAGACGGCGCTCGACGGTGCCGAGCGAGGGGGTCTGGTGTGGCGGCCTCACCTGCGCTGGCGCATCGATGCACTGCGCCGCCACGGGCGCACGGGCGTGCCGCAGGTCGCGGCCCTGCTCGATCGCACCGAGGGCCGCGGGCTCGGCGACTCGTGGCTCGAGCAGCAGGCGCTGCGCGAGATCGCCCTGGCCGGCCTGCCGGCGCCCCGCTGCCAGGTCAGGCTGCGGAAGGTGGGCGGCGGCATCGCCCGGGTCGACCTGTTCTGGGACGACGCTCGCCTCGCGGTCGAGCTCGCCGGGCACGGCACCCACGCCACCCGGCGGCAGCGCCAAGCCGATGCCGAGCGCGCCGCCCGCCTCGGGCTCGCCGGGTGGCAGGTCGTCCAGTTCACGTACGAGGACGTGGTCGAGCGGCCCCAGCACGTGGTCGCCATGATCCGTGCCTACCTCGCCACGGCTGCCGCGGCATGATCCGATGCGACATCACGGAACCGTGAGCAGAAGTGGTTGCCCACCAACCACAAATGCACCGGGTTCGGCAGCGCCGGGGCGGGCGGGTCGGCGGGGGTGGGGGAGTGGGGGGTCGGTGGGGTCGGTAGCCTCGCCGGCGATGGGACGCACGTCGGGGATCGGGGGCGACGATCTGTTCGCCGCCGCCGCCGAGGACCAGCTGGCGCAGCAGGCACCGTTGGCGGCCCGGCTGCGGCCGCTGCGTCTCGACGACATCGTCGGCCAGGACGAGCTGGTGGGGCCGGGCAAGCCCTTGCGGGTGCTGGTCGAGTCCGACCGGCTGTCGTCGGCCATCTTCTGGGGGCCGCCGGGCACGGGCAAGACGACGCTCGCCCAGGTGATCGCCCGGCACACCGCCAAGGCCTACGAGCAGCTCTCCGCGGTGTCGGCCAGCGTCAGGGACGTGCGCGAGGTGGTGGCCAAGGCCGAGCAGCGGCTGGGCGAGCGGGGCCAGGGCACGATCCTCGTCCTCGACGAGGTGCACCGGTTCAACAAGTCGCAGCAGGACGCCCTGCTGCCCTCGGTCGAGAGCGGACTGCTGGTGCTGGTCGGCGCCACCACCGAGAACCCGTACTTCGAGGTGAACGCCCCGCTGCTCTCGCGGTCCACGCTGTTCCGGCTGCAGCCGCTCGACGCGGCGGCGGTGGCCCGGCTGCTGGGCAAGGGCCTCGAGGCCGAGGGCGCCACGGCCGAGCCCGAGGCGCTGGCGCACCTGGCCGAGCGGGCGGGCGGCGACGGGCGCCACGCGCTCACCAGCCTCGAGGTGGCGGTGGCGCTGGCCCGCGCCCGCGACCCCGACGTGGCCGAGCCCGTCGTCACGATCGCCGACGCCGAGGCGGCCCTCGGCACCAAGCTGCACCGCTACGGCCGCGACGAGCACTACGACGTGATCTCGGCCTTCATCAAGAGCATCCGGGGATCCGACCCGCAGGCGGCGCTGCACTACCTGGCCCGCATGCTCGAGGCCGGCGAGGACGCCCGGTTCATCGCCCGGCGGCTGGTCATCCTGGCCAGCGAGGACGTCGGCGAGGCCGACCCCACCGGGCTGGTGGTGGCCACCTCGGCGGCGCACGCCGTCGAGTACGTGGGCCTGCCCGAGGCCCAGCTCAACCTCGCCCAGGCGACCGTCCACCTGGCCACCGCCCCCAAGTCGAACCGGTCGGCGCTGGGCATCTGGCAGGCCCGCGAGGACGTCCGCCGGGGCGCGGGCGGCGAGGTGCCGGTGCACCTGCGCGACGCCCACTACCGGGCGGCGCACTCGCTCGGGCACGGGGTCGGCTACGAGTATCCTCACGACGACCCCCGCGGGTGGGTGCACCAGCAGTACCTGCCCGACGACATGCGGGACGCGGTGTACTACCAGCCCTCCCGCCACGGCTACGAGCAGGAGATCGCCGAGCGCATGGACCGACTGGCCGACGGCGCCCGACCCGAGCCGCGCAGCGGCGGCGCGCGGGACGGGCAAGGCGGGCGACGCGAGCCGCGCGGCGGCGGCGCGCGGGACGGGCAAGGCGGGCGACGCGAGCGCGGTGACGGGGCATGAGCGCCACCGACCTCGCGGCGGTGATCGTGGCCGGTTGCAGCGTCGTGGCGGTTGTGCTGCTGGCCGTGGCGCTGGTGTCGCTGGTGCATACGCTGCGGGCGCTGCGCGAGGTCGCGACGCTGCTGCGCACCGAGGCCACGCCCGTGCTCGACGACCTGCGCGACACGGTCGAGGCCGCCAACTACGAGATCATGCGGCTCGACGGACTGGTCACCACCGCGGAGTCGGTGACGGGCACCGTCGACTCGGCGTCGCGCCTGGCGTACATCGCCATGGCCAACCCGGTGATCAAGGGCGTCGCCTTCGCCAGCGGCACGGCCAAGGCGGCGCGTCGCCTGCGGGCACGCAAGGACGGGTCCTGATGTTCAAGCGCACCTTCTGGTTCACGACCGGGGCGACCGCCGGCTTCGGGGGCGCCATGTGGATCCGCCGCCAGGTGCTGCGGGCTGTGCGGCGCTACACGCCCGAGCACGTCCAGGCCGAGGTCAGCTCGTCGCTCCGCCGGGTCGGCACCGACCTGCGCCGGGCCGTCCGCGAGGGCCGCGGCGCGATGGCCCGCCGCGAGGCCGAGCTCCGCGCCGAGCTGCGGCCGGGCGCCGGGCCGGCCCGCGCCCCCGGAACCGACGACCGGCGAAGCCCCACGTCACCAGTAGGCTGAGGATCACGTATGGCACCGCGGACATCTGCTGAGCTGCGCCGCGCCTGGACCGACTTCTTCGCCGCCAGGCAGCACACGATCGTGCCGTCGGGCAGCCTCGTCCCGACGCACCCGAGCGCGCCCATGTTCACCAACTCGGGGATGATGCCGTTCGTCCCCTACTTCCTGGGCGAAGAGGCCGTCCCCTTCAACCCGCCCCGGGCGGCCTCGGTGCAGCGCTGCGTGCGGGCCGGCGGCAAGCACAACGACCTCGATGCCATCGGCCGCTCGCCGCGGCACCTCAGCTTCTTCGAGATGCTGGGCAACTTCAGCTTCGGCGACTACTTCAAGGCCGACGCCATCACCTGGGCGTGGGAGTTCGTCACCGAGGTGCTCGGGCTCGACCCCGACCGCCTGTGGGTCACGGTGCACGAGAGCGACGACGAGGCCGAGGAGCTGTGGGCCGACGGCGTCGGGTTCCCCCGCGAGCGCATCCAGCGCCTGGGCAAGGAGAACTTCTGGGAGATGGGCGACACGGGCCCCTGCGGGCCGTCGTCCGAGATCTTCTGGGACTACGGCCCCGAGGTCGGCCCCGGCGGCGGTCCCGCCAACCCCGCCGCCGAGGACCGCTACGTCGAGATCTGGAACCTCGTGTTCCCCCAGTACCTGCGCAGCGCCGACGGCCACCTCGGCGACCTGCCGAAGAAGAGCATCGACACCGGTGCCGGCCTCGAGCGGATCATGGCCGTGCTCGCCGGCAGCCCCAGCCTGTACGCCTCCGACGTGCTCGCCGCCCTGGTCGACGAGGCGCAGTCGGTCACCGGGCACCGGCTGGGCGAGTCCGACCTGGGCGACATCGCCCTGCGGCTGATGGCCGACCACGCCCGCACCATGACGTTCCTGGTGGCCGACGGCGTGATCCCCTCCAACGAGGACCGGGGTTACGTGCTGCGCCGGGTCATCCGCCGGGCCATCCGCTTCGCCTACCTGCTCGGCGTCGAGCGGCCGGTCCTACCGGCGATGGTCGAGCGCACCATCGGGCTGATGGGCGACGCGTACCCCGTCGTCGTCGAGGGCCGCGACCTGGTGCTGCCCATCATCACCCGCGAGGAGGAGTCGTTCCGTCGCACGCTGGCCACCGGCTCGCAGATCCTCGACACCCAGCTCGACAAACTCGAGCCGGGCGGCACGCTGCCGGGGTCGGTCGCGTTCCAGCTCCACGACACCTACGGCTTCCCGTTCGAGGTCACCCAGGAGACCGCCGACCTGCGCGGCTTCGGGGTCGACGCCGCCGGGTTCGAGGCGGCCATGGACGAGCAGCGCCGGCGGGCCCGCGAGGCCAGCCGCGCGGGCGGCGTGGCCACCGGCGACGAGGTCGCCGAGCAGCAGCGGCTGCTCGCCCAGCACGGGCCGACGGTGTTCACCGGGCGCGACGAGTACGAGTCGCAGGCGACGATCATCGGCATCGTCGGCGACGGGTTGTACCTCGACCGCACGCCGTTCTACGCCGAGGCCGGCGGCCAGGTCGGCGACACCGGCCAGATCGTCACCCCCACGGGCATCGTCGACGTGGTCGACACCACCTACGGGCTGCCCGGGCTGCACCGCCACGCCTTCGCCGTGCGCGAGGGCACGGTCGAGGTCGGCCAGACCGCCACCGCCCGCATCGACGGCGCCCGGCGCGACGCCATCCGCCGCAACCACACCGGCACCCACATCCTGCACTGGGCGCTGCGCGAGGTGCTCGGCAGCCACGTCAAGCAGCAGGGCTCGCTGGTGGCGCCCGACCGCCTGCGGTTCGACTTCAGCCACTTCGAGCCGGTGACCAGCGAGCAGATCCGGGCCATCGAGGACCTGGCCAACCGCGAGATCCTCGACAACGCGTCGGTCCGCCACTTCGAGACCACCATGAACCAGGCACGCGAGCTGGGGGCGATCGCGTTCTTCGGCGACAAGTACGGCGACATCGTGCGGGTGCTCGAGGCCGGGCGCCACTCGGTCGAGCTGTGCGGCGGCACCCACGTCCGCCGCCTCGGCGACATCGGCCCGGTCAAGATCGTGTCGGAGGGGTCGATCGGCTCGAACCTGCGGCGGCTCGAGGCCGTCACCGGCGTCGGCCCCATCGAGCGGCTGCGCCAAGAGGAGGACCTCGTCGCCCGAGCGGCCGAGGCGCTGGGCACCACGCCGGACGACCTGCCCCTGGCGGCCGAGCGGATGCGGGGCGAGTTCAAGGCGCTGCGCGACGAGATCAAGGATCTGCGCCGCCAGGTGGCGCTCAGCCGGGCCGGCGACCTGGCGGCGGCCGCGGTCGACGGTGTGGT
>DASTFE010000461.1:0-7102 GCA_035708905.1 Acidimicrobiales bacterium
GGGCGCGGTGCGGGTGCGACCGACGGGGCTGGTGCGGTCGCCGACCGAGAACCGGTACCAGTACCAGGTGCCCGGCTCGAGGCCGACCGCGTCGATGTGCACGGCGTGGGCCAGGGCCGGCTCGGCCACCGTGTCGCCCGACGCCACCACGTCGGCGAACCCCTCGTCGGCCGCCACCTCCCACCGCAACGGCAGGGGCTGGTCGGGCAGGCCACCGTCGTCGGCCAGCGGGTCGTTGACGAGGCGGGTCCACAGGATGACCGAGGTCGGCAGCGGGTCGCCCGACGCGACGCCGAGGGCGAACACGTCGTCCGGCAGGTTGGTGGGCAGCGGCGGCATGCTGTCGACCGTCTCCGGAGGCACCTCGTCGGCGGCCCCGTCCGGGGGCACGGCCGCGCCGTCGTCGCCCCCGCCGTCGCGGCTGCACCCCGCGGCGACGGCCGTGGCCACGACACCCGAGAGGAAGGCCCGGCGGCCGATGACGCCCGCGCGGGGCCCGGACCGTTCGCTCGTCGGCACCCTGGTCAGCCTCCCCCGCTCGTGCGTCTCCGACCCGGCGACCCTAACCGCTGGCCGGCGCCGCCGAGATCGCCCGGGCGGGCCTGCGAGTGACGGTCAGCCCGCCAGCGGCAGGCGCAGGTTGGGGGCCGCGCCGGCGTCGAGGGCCGAGGGCCCGTCGGCCTGGAGGCGCCACCAGCCCGCCGCCGCGATCATCGCGGCGTTGTCGGTGCACATGGCGCGGCTGGGCACGAAGGCGCGGACGCCGTCCTCGTCGCAGGCGCGGACGAACCGCTCGCGCAGCGCGCTGTTGGCGGCCACCCCGCCGCCCAGGCACAGCCCCTTGGCCCCCACCTCGCGGGCGGCGCGGCGCGCCTTGGTGACGAGCACGTCGACGACGGCGTCCTGGAAGCTGGCGGCCACGTCGGCGGTGGACACGTCGGGATGCCTGCGCACGTGGTTGACGACCGCGGTCTTGAGCCCGCTGAAGCTGAACGCGTACCGGTCGTCGCCCGTGCGGTCGAGCATGCCCCGGGGGAAGGCGATGGCGCCGGGATCGCCCGCCTCGGCCAGCCGGTCGATGACCGGCCCGCCCGGGTAGCCGAGCCCGAGGAAGCGGGCCACCTTGTCGAACGCCTCGCCCGCGGCGTCGTCGATGGTGGACCCGAGCAGGTGGTAGCGGCCGTGGTCCTCCATGTGGACGAGCAGGGTGTGGCCGCCCGACACGAGCAGCACCACCAGCGGCAGCTCGAGGTCGGGCTCCTCGAGGAAGGCCGCGTACAGATGCCCTTCGAGGTGGTTGACGGCGACGAAGGGCACGTCCCACACCAGCGCCAGGGCCTTGGCCGCGCTGACGCCGACGAGCAGCGACCCGATCAGCCCGGGACCGGCCGTGGCCGCCACCGCATCGACCTCGTCGTCGGCCACGCCGGCCTCGACCAGCGCCTGGGCCACGACCGGCGTGAGCATCTCGAGGTGGGCCCGGCTGGCGATCTCGGGGACGACGCCGCCGTAGCGGGCGTGCTGGTCGATCTGGCTGGCGACCACCGACGACCGCACCCGCGTGGCGCGCTCGACCACTGCGGCGGCGGTCTCGTCGCACGACGTCTCGATGCCGAGGATGCGGTCACCCATGGGGCGCCATTGTTGTTCGGTTCGGTTCGAGTCGCGCCATCCGAACGATTCTCACAGCCAGCCGCCGTCGATCACGGTGCGGCCGGGGACCCTGCGCTCGATGGCCGCGAGGCGGGCGGCGTAGGCGGGCCGGTCGACGTCGTTGGCCCACATCACCAGGGCGTCCTCGCCGGTCTCGGGGTAGTAGCCCTTGCGCACCCCCGCCGGCACGAAGCCGAACCGCTGGTACAGCGCCTGCGCGCCCGAGTTGCTCATCCGCACCTCGAGCGTGAGGTTCACGCACCCGCGCTCGACGGCGCCCCGGGCCAGGGCGAGCAGCATGCGGGTGGCGATCCCGTGGCGCTGCCAGGTGGGGTCGACCGCCACGGTGGTGATGTGGCCGTCGTCCACCGCCCGGAACAGCCCGGCGTACCCCACGACCTCGCCCCCGACGCGGGCGACGACGTAGAGCCGCGTGCCCCGCTGGCCGATCTCGGACAGGAACACGCCGAAGGTCCAGGGCCGGGGGTAGACCTGCTGCTCGATCCTGATGACGCTGCGCAGGTGGCGGCGGCGCATGGAGGCGATCCGCACCTCGATGTCGCCGGGGTCGCCGGCCGGGGTCGGCAGCGGTCGCGCCATCAGCCGCGGGGGCCGCTCACCCGGGCGCCGCGCCGGCGCTGCCGACCTCGCCCGCGGGGTCGCCGCGCACCAGCCCGTCGCGGGTGGTCCAGTTGATCTCGGCGTCCGGCCGGCGCAGGTAGAGCGGCTGCAGGTCCCACGGCTGCACGAAGTCCTCGCGCAGCGCCCGGGCGTGGGCGAGCTGCACCAGCGACGCCGCCGAGGGGTGCGCCAGGCCCTGGTCGCCCAGCTCGACCTGGCCGAGGTCGTCGAAGGCGTCGCGGTAGCGCAGCGCGCCGTCGCCCACGAGGAGCACGTCTTCGCCGGTGGCCTCGAGGTCGACGGCCAGGTCGTCGGGCGTCGACGTGCGGTGCTCGGTCAGGCGCTGGATGCCGCCGGGCACCTGGCGGTAGCCGGCCGTGAACAGCTCGCCGCGCCGGGCGTCGATGGCCGCGACGACGAGGCGCGGGCTCCACCGCACCGGGAACGCCACCAGGTCGAGGCTGGTCACGCCCACCATCGGCACCCGCAGGGCGTGCGCCATGGCCTTGGCGGTGGCGACGCCCACCCGCAGCCCGGTGAACAGCCCGGGGCCGACGTCGACGGCGACGCACCCGATCTCGTCGAGGTCGATGCGGGCCTGGTGGCGGAGGAAGTCGATCGAGGGCGCCAGCGACTCGGCGTGCTGCTTGCCCCGGATGGAGTGCACCGACGCGAGCACGCCCTCGTGGCCACCGATCGCGCAGCCCACCTGCATGGTCGAGGTGGTGATGCCGAGGATCAGCACGGGCGGCCCCCCTGGCCCGCCGGCGGGTCGACCGGGGCGTCGGCGGGCGAGGCCGGGGCCTCGGCCCAGGGCGCGACCGCCTTCAGCAGCGACACCTGGCGGCCCGACCACCGGGCACCGACCGTGCGGAGGAAGATGCGGCGATCGTCGTCGCCCGCCCGGTCGTCGTCGCAGAAGGTCAGCCGCACCTCGAGGTAGTCGTTGGGCAGCACGGGCAGGATGGCGTCGCCCCACTCGATGAGCACCACCCCGCCGTCGTCGAGCAGCTCGCTCAGGCCCAGGTCGGCCACCTCGCCGAGCTGGTCGAGCCGGTAGACGTCGAGGTGGTGGACGAGCAGGCGCCCCGCGTACTGCTGGGCCAGCGTGAAGGTGGGGCTGGTGATCGGCTCGGTGACGCCCAGCCCCGTGCCGAAGCCCTGGGTGAGCGCCGTCTTGCCCGCCCCCAGGTCGCCGGCGAGCACGAGCAGGTCACCCGGCTGCACCAGCGTGGCCAGCGCGGCACCGAGGTCGCGCGTCTCGGCGACCGACGTCGTGCGGGCGACCAGCGTCGCGGCTCGGGCCGTCACGGCGCCGCTCGGTTCGATGACAGCACGCATCGAGACTACCGACCGGGCCGCGGGGACCCCCGACCGGCCAGCCCCCCGATGGCGCGGGCCACGACGTGCACCGCGAGGGCCCGCACGGCGTCGAGGTCGGCGGGCACGCCGCCCACGGCGGCGGCCACGAAGGCGTCGCCGTCGGATCGGCCGTGCGCCGGGAACACCGCCCGGGCCAGGCCGTCGTGCGCCGACTGGGCGACCAGGTGGCACGCCAGCTTGTCGAGGGCGGCGTTGGTGGCGACCAGCCCGACGGTCGTGTTGCCGAACCCGGTCATGCCCACGCCGGCAGGCGCAGCCCCGCCCGACGCGGCGGCCGCCGCCCCGGCGGACGCGGCCAGGTCGACCGCCGTGGCATCGTCGCCGCCCGGCGCACCGGCGGCGTTCACCGCCACCAGCGCCGCCACGACCAGATCGCCCGATCGGGCGGCGGCTGTCACCAGGCCCCCCGGGCGCCGGCCCGCCCCCGGGACCCTGCCCGGGATGGCGGCGCCGCCCCCGCCCACCGTGGCGCCGGTGCCCGCGCCGACCCGGCCCACCTCGACGGGGCCGGCGGTGGCCGCCACGCAGGCGGCGTAGCCCTGGTCGGGCCCTGGCCGCACGGCGGGGTCGCCGACGAGAAGGTCGAACAGGGCGAGGCCCACCACGATGGGCACGGGCCCGGCGGGGGTCGGGAAGCCCATGCCCCGCTCCTCGCAGAAGCGGAGGGCGCCGTCGGCCGCCGCCAGGCCGAACGCCGATCCTCCGGACAGCATCAGGGCGTCGAGGCGGGCCACGGTGCGGGTCGGGTCGAGCAGGGCGAACTCGCGGGTGGCCGGCGCCCCGCCCCGCACCTCGCCCGAGGCGACGGTGCCCTCGGGGAAGAGCACGACCGTGCAGCCCGTGGCCGCGGCGGCGTCGGTCCAGTGCCCGACCCGCAGGCCGGGGACGTCGGTGATCACGGGCGCCGCCCCGCCGTCACGGGTAGTGCCTCGCCACCCGGGCGCCGATGGCGCACACCACCTCGTACGAGATCGTGCCCAGCCGGGCGGCCCACTCGTCGGGTGTGATCTCCTCGTCCCCCTGGCGGCCGAGCAGCACGACGCGGTCGCCCACCTGCACCCTGCCGCGCGGGCCGCAGTCGACCATGAGCTGGTCCATCGTCACGACCCCGACCATGGGATACCGGTGCCCGTCCATGAGCACCTCCTGGCCGGTGAGCGGCAGCGACCGGAACACGCCGTCCGCGTAGCCGATCGGCACGGTGGCCACCACCGTGTCGCGGTCGAACCGGTGGCGATGGCCGTACGAGACCGCTTCGCCTGCGGCCACCCGCTTCACGAAGGAGACCTCCGAGGCCAGCGTCAGCGCCGGGTGCAGATCGACCATGCCCGCCAGCGCCGGCGCCGGTGGGATGCCGTAGACCGAGATGCCGCAGCGCACCATGTCGCGCCGTGTCTGGGGGTGGCACAGGGTGGCCGCCGAGTTGGCGACGTGGACGATCCCGGGCTCGATGCCCGCCCCGACGAGCTCGGCCAGCACGGCGTCGAACCGCTGCAGCTGGTGGGCCGTGAAGGGGTTGTCGGGCTCGTCGGCCACCGGGCAGTGGGTGCACACGCCCTCGAGGCGCACCTCGGCAAGGTCGGCGATCGCCTTGGCCAGCGCCACGACGTCGCCAGGCGCCGCGCCCACCCGGTTCATGCCGGTCTCGACCTTGAGGTGCAGGGGCACGGCCGGCCCCCGGGCGGCGCGCACCGACTTGGCGATGGCCGCGATGCACGCCGACGTGTACACGGTCAGCCGCGCGCCGGTGGCGACGGCGTCGGCGACCTCGTCGGGATGGGGCTCGGACAGCAGCAGCAGCGGCGCCTCGATGCCCGCGTCGCGCAGCACGACCGCCTCCTCGACCTGGGCGACCGCCAGCCAGTCGGCGCCCGCGTCGAGGGCCGCCCGGCCCACCGCCGCGGCCCCGTGCCCGTAGCCGTTGGCCTTGACCACGGCGCAGAGGCGGGCCGGGGACGCCACCGCGCGCAGCGTGCGGACGTTGTGGCCCACGGCCTCGAGGTCGATCTCGGCCCAGGAGCGCGCCATCAGCCCGCCCCCGCGTCGAGCTCGGTCAGGGCCACCGGCAGCGCGTCGACGAGGTCGGACGCGATCAGGCCCCGGGCCGGGCCGGCGAGCGCCGCCCGGCCGTGCAGCCACGCGCCGCCCGCCGCGGCGGCCAGCGGTTCGACGCCCTGGGCGAGCAGGGCGGCGACGACGCCGGACAGCACGTCGCCCGTGCCGGCGGTGGCCAGGCGGGCGTCGCCGATGGTCGAGAGCCAGGCGCGCCCGTCGGGATGGGCGACCACCGTGGTCGGGCCCTTCAGCAGCACGACCGCCGTGGTCGTCGCGGCGAGCGCGCGGGTGGCGGCGACCCGGTCGTCGCCCGGTGGCCGCCCGGCCAGCCGGACGAACTCGCCGTCGTGTGGCGTGAGCACGGCCGGGGCTCGGCGTGGCGCCAGGCGCTCGCCGGCCCGGTCGCCGAGCGCCGTCAGCCCGTCGCCGTCGATCACCACGGGCACGGCGGCCGAGCTGGCGACCTGGTGCACGGCCGCCTCGGTGGGGGCGCTGCGGCCCAGGCCGGGGCCCAGCACCAGCGCCCCGGCCCGGTCGAGCTGCTCGAGCACCGGCGCGTCCCACCCGGCGGGCGGCACCGGGACGCCGACGGCCTCGGTGGGCAGGCCGGGATCGTGGTCGAGGCCCGGCGTCGCCACCCGCACCATGCCCGCGCCGGCCCGCAACGCAGCGGCGGCCGCCAGGTGCGCGGCTCCGGTCATGCCCGACGAGCCGCCCGCCACCACGACGGCCGCACGCCACTTGTGGCTGTCGACGGGCCGCGGCGGCACCCAGGCGGCGACGTCCGCCGCCTCGACCAGGCCGAGGCGGGCGCCCGACACGTCGAGGCCGATGTCGGCCACGACCACCTCGCCGGCCAGGGACCGGCCCGGGTGGAACAGCAGCCCGGGCTTGAGGGCGGCGAAGGTGACCGTACGGTCGGCCCGCACGGCGCCGGCCGCCACCCGGCCGGTCAGCCCGTCGACCCCGCTCGGGATGTCGACCGCCAGCACCGGCGCGCCGGCCGGGTCGGGCGGGTCGTACCCGCCGCGGAAGCCCGTGCCGTAGGCGGCGTCGATCACCAGGTCGCCGGCCGGCAGCCGCTCGGGCGCGTCGGCGGCCTCGACCAGCTGCACCCGCACGCCGCGCCGGCGCAGGCGGCGGGCGGCGTCGCGGCCGTCGTTGCCGTTGTTGCCCTTGCCGGCCACCACCACGACACGGCGGCCGTAGGCGCCGCCGAGCATGGCGAGCGCCTCGCGGGCGACGGCCGCGCCTGCTCGGCCGATCAGCACCTCGACGGGCTCGGGCGCGGCCGCGTCGACCGCTCCCATCTCTTCCGGGGTCAGGACGGGTCGCATGACCCTGCCGAGGGTAACGGTGCGGCGCCGGGCGGGTGTCAGTCGGCGAGGGC
>DASTFE010000462.1:0-6003 GCA_035708905.1 Acidimicrobiales bacterium
CTCGGGTGTGCGTCAGCGACCGCTATTGCCTCGGGTGTGCGTGAGCGACCGCCATTGCCTCGGGTGTGCGTCAGTGACCGCCAGTGCCTCACGGGGTGGTGCCGGCGACCGCGCCGCGGCACCAGCCGGCCGGCGTCAGGCCTTGCGGGGCAGCAGGCGCAGCCCCAGCTCGTCGAGGAAGCCGGGGTCGATCGGCGTGGGGGCGTTCGTCAGGGGGTCGGCGCCCGACTGCGTCTTGGGGAAGGCGATCACCTCGCGGATGTTCTCCTCGCCCACGAGCAGGGCGACCAGCCGGTCGATCCCGAAGGCGAAGCCGGCGTGCGGCGGCGCCCCGTAGCGGAACGCGTCGAGGAGGAACCCGAACTTGGCCCGGGCGTCGTCCTCGCCGATGCCGAGCAGCCCGAAGATGGTCTGCTGCACGTCCGACCGGTGGATACGGACCGAGCCCGAGCCCAGCTCCCAGCCGTTCAGCACCAGGTCGTAGGCCTGCGAGCGGACCTGCAGCAGGTCGGCGGGGTCCCCTGAGGCCAGCAGGTCGAGGTCGTCGCCGTGCGGCATGGTGAACGGGTGGTGGGCCGGGACGGGGCTGCCCTCGTCGCTCAGCCCCTCGAACAGCGGGAAGTCGACCACCCACAGGAAGTGCAACCCGCCCTCGGTGACCGGGGGGCGCCCCAGGTCGAGGCGGAGCAGCCCCAGCACGCGGCGGACCACGTGGCGGTGGTCGGCCACGAGCAGCAGCAGGTCGCCGGTCTTGGGGTCGAGGGCGGAGCGGATGCCGGCCAGCTCGTCGTCGGAGAGGAACTTGGCGACCGGGCTGTCGAGCGCGTCGTCCTGCACCCGCATCCACACCAGGCCCTTGGCCCCCCACCGCTTGGCCGCGTCGGTCAGCTCGTCGAGCCGCTTGCGCGACAGCTCCGCGCCCCCGGGAACGCAGATGCCCTTGACCGTCTGGCCCGCGAAGGCCTTGAACCCGGTGGCGGCGAACACCTCGGTGAGCTCGACCAGCTCGATGCCGAAGCGGATGTCGGGCTTGTCGGACCCGTACCGCTCCATGGCGTCATGCCAGGTGATCCGCGGCATGTCGCCCACTTCGACGCCGGTCACGGCCGCGGTTGCCGCGCCCACGGCGTCGGACACGAAGGCGAGCACGTCCTCCTGGCCGACGAAGCTGGCCTCGACGTCGAGCTGCATGAACTCGAACTGGCGGTCGGCCCGCAGGTCTTCGTCGCGCAGGCACCGGGCGATCTGGTAGTAGCGGTCGACCCCGCCCACCATGGTCAGCTGCTTGAACAGCTGCGGGCTCTGCGGCAGGGCGTAGAACGAGCCGGGGTGCAGCCGCGACGGGACGACGAAGTCGCGCGCCCCCTCGGGCGTCGAGGCGATGAGCATGGGCGTCTCGATCTCGACGAAGCCCTGGGCCTCCATCGAGCGGCGGATGGCGCTGTTGGCGGCGGCCCGGGCCCGCAGGTTGCGCAGCATGCGCTCGTTGCGCAGGTCGACGTAGCGGTGGCGGATCCGGACGGTCTCGTCGGTGTCGACCCGGCCGTCGACGGGGAACGGCGGCGTCTCGGCGGTGTTGAGCACCTCGACCTGGCAGTCGCCCACCTCGACCTCGCCCGTGGCCAGCTCGGGGTTGGCCGTGCCGTCGGGCCGGGCCCGGACCACGCCCGTCACCCGCACCACCCACTCGTTGCGCACGTCGACCGTGCCGTCGATGACGCACTGGACCACGCCCTCGCGGTCGCGCAGGTCGAGGAAGGCCAGGTGCTCGCCGTGCTCGCGCCGGCGCGCCACCCAGCCGCACAGCGAGACGGTCTCGCCGACGTGGGCGGGCCGGAGCTCGCCCGCCCAGTGCGTGCGCAGTCCCCAGGCCGGGGGGTGTTCGGTCACTCTGCCTCCAGAACCTTGCGGACCCGGGCGACCAGCTGGTCGCGGGGGACGGTCTCCTGCTCTCCGTGGCCCAGGTCGCGCACGGTGGCGGTGCCGTCGGCGACCTCGTCGTGGCCGACGATGACGGCCACCCGGGCGCCCGAGCGGCCGGCCGCCTTCATCTGCGCCTTCATCGAGCGCCCGCCGAAGGCCCGGTCGGTGCGCAGGCCCGCCAGGCGCAGCTCGTGGGCCAGGTCGCGGGCGGCGGCGCCGTCGGTGGCGTCGACGACGAACACGTCGAGCACGCTGTCGGGCGCGGGCAGCGCCCCCTCGGCATCGCAGGCCAGCAGCATGCGCTCGATGCCCGAGCCGAACCCGATGCCCGGCGTCGGGGGGCCGCCGAGCTGCTCGACCAGGCCGTCGTAGCGGCCGCCGCCGATGATCGTCGACTGGGCCGCCTCGAGGGCGTCGCTCTGGAACTCGAACAGGGTGTGCGTGTAGTAGTCGAGCCCCCGGACCATGCGGGTGTCGACCTCGAACGGGATGCCCAGGGCCCGGAGGCCGGACTGCACCCGCTCGAAGTGGCTGCGCGAGGCGTCGTCGAGCACGTCGGCGATACGGGGCGCGCTGCCGACCACCGCCTGGGTCTCGGGGCGCTTGGAGTCGAGCACCCGCAGCGGGTGGGTCTCGACCTTGGCGCGGTCGTCGGCCGGCAGGTCGCCCGCCCGCTCGCGCAGCCACGCCGTCAGGGTGCGGGCGTACGCGGCACGGTCGGCCGGGGTGCCCATCGTGTTGAGCACCAGGCGCCACCGCCGCAGGCCGAGCGCCGCCAGGTAGGTGGCCCCGAGCGCGATGATCTCGACGTCCACGTCGGGGTCGGCGGCGCCGAGCACCTCGACGTCGACCTGGTGGTGCTGGCGCAGCCGCCCGGCCTGCGGGCGCTCGTAGCGGAAGGCCGGGGTGACGCACCACACCTTCCAGGGCGTGGGCGGCCGGTGCTGCACGAACGCCCGGGCCACCGACGCCGTGGCCTCGGGGCGCAGGGCCAGGTGCCGGTCGCCCTTGTCGCGGAAGTCGTACATCTCCTTGCGCACGACGTCGGTGCCGACGCCGAGGCGCTGGAAGACGCCCAGGTCCTCGAAGAGGGGGCCGTGGACGAGCCCGTAGCCGAACCGCTCGGCCACGCCGGCGAAGGTGGCGATCAGCGCCCGCCACCGGGCGGAGGCGGGCGGCAGCACGTCCTGGGTGCCGATCGGGGCGCGGAAGCTCTCGGGCATGACGGAGCGAGGCTAGCGGTGCCGGTCGGGCGACCCGAACCGGGTTGGGTGCGCCCGGGACGGCCCCGGGGCACCTCCGGCCCGGGTGGAGGTCAGTGGTTCCTGCGGAACATGCCCTTCACCTTGTCGGTGACGTCGTTGAGCTTCTCCTTCAGCCCGCCGGACGCCCGGTCGACCTTGCCCTCGCGTTGCAGGTCGCGGTCACCGGTCAGGTCGCCGGCGGCTTCCTTGGCCCGGCCCTTGGCCTTGTCGAACTTCTCGTCTGCCATCGTGTGCCCCTTGGGTGTCTGGTCGCGGCGCGTCGTATGACGCCGCCGCTCTCCGTATACCCGTGGCCGTGCCCGCCAGACCTTCGGCGCCCCGGCCGCTCAGGCGTCGTCGAAGACCATGATCTCGCCCGAGTAGCACGCGACCCACACCCGCCCCGTGCCGGTGTCGTAGGTGATGCCGATCGGGTGGTGGCCGGTCGGCAGCTCCTGCACCTCGACCATGTCGCCCGTCGTCACCTTGGACACCGTGGACGACTCGTAGTTGACGACGTACAGCGACTCGCCGTCGGCGGCGATGTCCATGCTGCGGGGCGCGCTGCCGGTCGACACCCTGGCGACCACCTCGCCGGTGCTGGCGTCGAGCTTGGCGATCTGGCCGTCGCGGTTCAGCGTCACGTACAGGAACGCGCCGTCGGGGCTGATCACGATGTGCCGGGGCCCGCCGCCGACGCCGCCGATCCGGCCGACGGCGAACGTGGTCAGGTCGACCGTGGCCAGCTCGGTGCCGCCCATGATCGCCACGTACGCGGTCCGCGAGTCGGGCGACACGGCGATGCCCCGGGGGTAGGCGCCCATGGGCAGGCGCTGGACCTCCCGCCCGGTGGCGGCGTCGATGACGCTCAGGTCGTAGGTGCACCAGTTGGTGACGAGCACGTAGCTGCCGTCGGGGGTCGTGGCCACGTACTTTGGCACCGACCCGACGGGGATCACCTGGTCGATCGTGTGGGTGGCCACGTCGATGCGGTAGACGAAGCTGCTGTCGAACCCGCTCGACGGCGAGCACACGTCGTCGCCGGGGTTGGCGAACCCCGGCCCGTACATGGCGTAGTTCGATGTGTACGCCTTGGTGCGGTCGGGCGAGAACGCGAGCTCGACCGGGCCGCCCTGCACCGTGCCCGGTGGGTGGCCCTCGATGCCGAACGCCGCCAGGTCGACGCTGTCGGGGATGGTGGCGAGGAAGTTCCCGTCGGCGTCGTAGGCGGTGACGCTGTGGCTGTAGATCATGTTCTGCGCGTAGACCACGCCGGTGCCCGAGGCGACGACCGACTTGGGCGACAGCGGGCCGCTCTCGTCGGTGGCCGTGATCGTCTGCCGCTCGACCAGCCGCAAGCCGGCGGACGGCGGCCGGGGTGGCGCCGTCGTGGTCGTGGTCGTGGGCGCGGTGGTGGTCGTCGGGGCCTCGGTGGTCGCCACCGGGAACGGGCTCGAACCGCCCGACCCGCCGTCGTCGCTCGCCCGGGCGGCCGCCACGGCGCCGGCGAGGATCAGGGCGGCCGCCGCGCCGACGATCCCGAGACGAGCCCTCGACCCGCTGAGCACGGTGGAGAGGATGCCACGGAGGGCGCACGAACGGGTGCACCGGACGGCCGGCCCCTGGCCGGACGACGTCAGCCGCCCTTGCCGGGGACGATGCGGTAGGCGTCGTAGACCGAGTCGATGCCGCGGATCGTCGACAGCAGCGAGTCGAGGTGCGACGGGTCGCCCAGCTCCATGTCGAAGCGCATCTTCGACACCCGGTCGGGGCCGGTCTGCGACGTGCAGGTCATGATGTTGACGTGGTGGTCGGCGAAGGCCGCCGTCACGTCGCGCAGCAGGCGGGCCCGGTCGAGCGCCTTGACCTCGATCGAGGCGATGAACACGCCGCCGGGCTCGAGGTCCCACTCGACGTCGATCAGCCGGTCGGCCTGGCCCTCGACCAGCGACACGGCGTTGGCGCAGTCGGACCGGTGCACCGCCACGCCCCGGCCCCGGGGGACGAAGCCGATGATCTCGTCGCCGGGCACGGGGGTGCAGCAGCGCGACAGCCGCACGAACACGTCGTCGAGGCCCTCGACGTGCACCCCCGCCGGCCCGCGGTTGCGGCGCGAGCGCCGGGGCTCACGGATCGTGGTGGGCAGCGTCTCGGGCTGGGACGGCCCGACGTCGCGCAGCGCCTTGGCCACCCGGGCGGCCGCGGCCTGGGCCGACACGTGGTTCTCGCCGATGGCCGCGTACAGCGCCTCGAGGTCGGCGTAGTTCATCGCCTTGGCCGTGTCGGGCAGCACGTTGCCCGACTGCAGCTTCTGCACCGGCAGGCCCTCGCGGCGCAGCGCCTTGATCAGGTCGTCGCGGCCCGACTCGATGGCGTCCTCGCGCCGCTCCCGCGAGAACCACTGGCGGATCTTGGAGGCCGCCCGGGGGGTGGCCACGATCTGCAGCCAGTCGCGCGACGGCCCGGCGCCCTCGACCTTGGAGGTGAAGATCTCGACCGTGTCGCCCGAGGCCAGCGTCGAGTCGAGCGGCACCAGCCGCCCGTTCACCCGGGCGCCGATGCACGCGTGGCCGACCTCGGTGTGGATGGCGTAGGCGAAGTCGATGGGCGTGGCGCCCACCGGCAGCGTGACCACCTTGCCCTTGGGGGTGAAGACGAAGACCTCGTCCTGTTCGAGGTCGACCTTCAGCCGCTGCATGAACTCGTCGGGGTCGCTGGTCTCGGACTGCCAGTCGACGATGCGGTTGAGCCACGGCATGTCGGCGGCGTTGGAGTCGCTGTCCTTGTAGGCCCAGTGGGCGGCCACGCCCTGCTCGGCCCGGGCGTGCATCTCCCA
>DASTFE010000463.1:0-13143 GCA_035708905.1 Acidimicrobiales bacterium
GCGAGCACGTCGGCCGTGCCGGGACCGATGGCCGCCAGGCTGGTCGACCCGAGCGCCCGGGCGTCGCGCCCCGCGGCCCGCAGCCCGGCCAGCAGCCGGCGGGCCCCGTTCGGCGACGTGAGCACCAGCCAGTCGTAGGCCCCGGCCGCCACGCGGTCGACCGCGGCCGCCAGCGCCGCTCCCCCGTCGGCGGGCTCGGCGACGGCTATCGCGGGGACCTCGACCGTGGCCGCGCCCAGGGCCGCCAACCGGGCCACCAGCTCGCTGGCCTGCTCGCGGGCGCGGGTGACGACGATGCGCCGCCCGAACAGCGGCCGGTTCTCGAACCAGGCCAGGTCTCGGGCCGCCACCTCGCCGATCACGATGGTGGACGGCGTGCCCAGCTCGTGGTCGCCGATGGTGGCGAGCGTGGCCCGGACGGTGCGCTGCTCGGGGCGGGTGCCCCACTGCACGGCCGCCACCGGCGTGTCGGGCGAGCGCCCGGCCGCCACCAGCGCGGCGGCGATGCGCCCGATGCGGGCCACCCCCATGAGGACCACGATGGTGCCGCCCACCCGGGCGACCGCCTGCCAGTCGACGGTGCCGTCCTCGCCCGCGCCGGGCTCCTCGTGGCCCGTCACGATCGTGACGCTCGTCGACGAGTGCCGCAGCGTCACGGGGATGCCGGCGTACGCCGGCACGGCGATGGCCGAGGTGATGCCGGGCACCACCTCGAACGGCACGCCCGCGGCAACGAGCGCCGCCGCCTCCTCGCCGCCGCGGGCGAACACGAAGGGGTCGCCGCCCTTGAGCCGCACCACCGCCTGACCGGTCCGCCCCCGCTCGACGAGCAGGGCGTTGATCGCCTCCTGCGGCAGGCGCACGTGGCCGGGGGCCTTGCCGACGTCGATGCGCTCGGCCTCGGGGGGCGCCAGGTCGAGCAGCGACTCCTGCGACAGCCGGTCGTAGACGACGACGTCGGCCCGGCGGAGCACTTCGAGGGCCCGGACGGTCAGCAGGCCGGGGTCGCCGGGGCCGGCGCCGACCAGGTGGACGGTCACGGGTGGCGGGCTCCCCCGCCCTCGTCGCGGCCCAGCAGCTTGGCGCCGCCCTGGTCGTCGAGCAGGTTGCGGGCCACCGAGCGCCCGAGCGCGGCACCGGCCGCCGCCGGCCCCGACACCTCGTGGCGCACCACGATCGTGCCGTCGGGGGTGGCCACCATGCCCCGCACCCGGATGCTGTCGCCGGCCAGCGTGGCGTGGGCGGCCGCGGGCAGCGCGCAGTCGCCGCCCAGCTCGGCCAGGAAGCCCCGCTCGGCGTCGACCGCCCGGCGGGTGGGGCCGTGCTCGGCCCGGGCGAGCAGGAACCGCGTCTCGTCGTCGTCGCGGCGGCACTCGACGGCCAGCGCCGCCTGGCCCACCTGCGGCAGCACGACGTCGACGTCGAGCCGCTCGGCGATGCGCTCGGCCAGCCCCAGGCGATCGAGCGCGGCCGCGGCCACCACCACCGCGTCGACGCCGTCTCGGCCGGCCCGGTCGAGCCGGGTGCCCATGTTGCCCCGCAGTCCCTCGAAGCTCAGGTCGGGGCGGCGGTGGGCGAGCTGGGCGCGGCGCCGCAGGGACCCGGTCGCCACCACGGCGCCCTCCGGCAGGTCGTCGAGCGCGGCGCCCACCAGGGCGTCGCGGACGTCGGCCCGGGCCGGCACCGCGGCGATCACCAGGCCGTCGGGCGTGGTCGAGGGCAGGTCCTTGGCCGAGTGGACCGCGATGTCGGCGCGGCCCTCGAGCACGGCGGCCTGCACCTCCTTGACGAAGACCCCCTTGCCCCCGAGCTCCCAGATGGGCACGTCGCGTCGCCGGTCGCCGCTGGTCTCGACGGTGACGACCTCGACGTCGAGCGCCGGATCGAGCTTGCGCAGGAGGGCGACCACGTGGTCGGCCTGCCAGCGGGCGAGTGCCGACCCCCGGGTCGCGACCCGGAGCCGCATCAGCCGTCGAGCTCGAACAGCTCGCGCAGGGCGGCCACCAGGCGGTCGCCCCGGGGGCTGCCGGCCGCGTCCTTGAGCACCACGGTCGGCTGGTGGAGCAGCTTGGCCACGACCCCGCGGGTCACGGCCTCGACCATGTCGAGCTGGCGGTGGTCGAGGTCGTCGAAGCCCGCCCGGAAGCGGTCGAGCTCGGCGGCGCGCGTCGCCTCGGCCCGCTCGCGGAGGGCGACGATCATCGGGGCCACCGACCGGGCCGACGTGGCATCGAGGTAGCGCTGCAGCTCGTCCTCGAGGATGGCCTCGACCGCAGCGACCTCGCGGCGGCGCCCGGCCACGCCGGCGGCGGCGAAGGCGCGGACGTCGTCCATGTCGAGCAGCGTCACGCCCTCGACGCCGGCGACCGCCGGGTCGACGTCGCGGGGAACGGCGATGTCGACGACCAGCAACGGCCGGCCGGCACGCTGGGCCATCAGCGTCACGACGTCGGCCTCGTCGATCATCGGCGTCTGCGAGCCGGTCGAGGTGAGCAGCACGTCGACCTCGGCCAGGCGGAAGGGCACGTCGACGAGGGGCACCGCGTGGCCACCGAGGCGGGCGGCCAGCTCGCCGGCCCGGGCGGGGGTGCGGTTGGCCACCAGCATCCGGCCCACGCCGGCACCCGCCAGCGCCACGGCCATGCCCTCGCCCATCTCGCCGGCGCCCAGCACCAGCACGGTGCGCCCGGCGACGCCGCCGAGGCGCTCGGCGGCCATGGCCACCGCGGCCTGGGACACCGAGGCGACGTGGCGGGCGATGCCGGTCTCGGTGCGGGCCCGCTTGCCCGCCTCGAGCGCGTGGCGCAGCAGCAGGTTGAGGGCGGCGCCGGCGGCCCCCTCCTCACGCGCCCGCTCCCACGCCTGCTTGATCTGGCCCTGGATCTCGCTCTCGCCGAGCACGGCCGAGTCGAGGCCCGCGGTCACCGACATGAGGTGGGCGGCCGCCGCCGAGTCGTAGTGCACGTACAGGTGGTCGGAGAAGTCCTCGGGCGGCAGGTAGGAGACGTCGGCCAGGAAGCCGCGGATGTCGCTGTAGGCGCCGTGGAAGCGCTCGGCGACCGCGTACACCTCGGTGCGGTTGCACGTCGACAGGACCAGACCCTCGCTGATGTGCTCGCGGGTCGTCAGGTCGTGGAGCGCCTTGGCGAGCTGGCCGTCGCCGATGGTCATCCGCTCGAGCAGCTCGAGCGGGGCCGTGCGGTGGTTCAATCCGATGACGACGACAGACACGCGCGCAAGCGCTCCTTGGCATCTTCGAGCCGGCCGGCCCGGACCAGGTCAAGGATTCCCGAATCGAGCGCCCGCCGCCAATCGAGTTGCTCGGTCCCGACACCCTGGGCCTGGACCTCGTTCCTGGCTTCGGCCAACAGCTCGATGAGCTGGTCGTATTCCGGGCCGAGCTGCTCGGCGAGGCGCTCGCGGACCCAGGCGGCGACCGCCGGGCTGTGCCCGCCGGTCGAGACCGTCACGGTCAGCCGTCCCTGGCGGACGCGGGCGGGCAGGATGGCGCTGCACCGGTCGGGGTCGTCGGCGCTGTTGACCCACACGCCGGCCGCCTCGCCGTCGTCGTAGACCTGCTGGTTGACGGCGGGATCGCCCGTCGCCGCCACCACGAAGCGGTGATCGCGGACCTCGCCGGGCCGGTAGGGCCGGCGCTCGACCGCGACCTGGCCACCGGCCGCCATCTCGACGATACGGGCGTCGACCTCGGGCGCCACCACCGTCACCCGGGCACCGGCCTCGACCAGGCCCCCCACCTTGGTCGCCGCCACCCGCCCGCCCCCGACCACGAGGCAGGGGCGCCCGGCGACCACCAGGTTGACCGGGTAGAGGGGCTGGTCGACCGGCACGTCGGCGCGGGCTCGGGCCGGTCAGCCGGCCGGCGGCGCGGCGGCGGGCGCGGACGGCAGCGGGCGGGCGGCGTCGCCGCCGCGGCGCTGCTGGTAGAAGCTGAGGATCTGCAGCTCGACGGCCAGGTCGACCTTGCGCAGCGACACCTCGGGCGGCACGGTCACGATCGTCGGCGCGAAGTTGAGGATGGACGTGACCCCGGCGGCGATCAGGCGGTCGGCCACCTCCTGGGCGGCCGAGGCGGGCGTGGCGATGATGCCGATGGCGATGCGCATCTCGCCGGCGATGTCGCCGATCTCGTCGATGTGGCGCACGGTGATGCCGTTGATCTCGGTGCCCACCACCCGGGGGTCGGCGTCGACCAGCGCGGCGACCGGGAACCCCCGGTCGCTGAAGCCGCCGTAGTTGGCGAGCGCGTGGCCGAGGTTGCCGATGCCGGCGATCACGACGTGCCAGTCCTTGTTGAGGCCCAGCTCGCGGCTCATCTGGAACTGCAGGTAATCGACGTCGTAGCCGACACCCCGCGTGCCGTAGCTGCCGAGGTAGCTGAGGTCCTTGCGCACCTTGGCGGCGTTGAAGCCCGACAGCTCGGCGAGCCGCTCGGACGAGATGGTCGGCATGCCGTCGCCGGCCACCTCGAGCAGGCTGCGCAGGTAGATCGGCAGCCGTGCGACCGTCGCCTCGGGGATCTTGCGCGGCTGTCGCTTGCTGCCGTCGGCCATGGCCGGATGCTACTTCCGCTTGTTCACGTGCTCACAAGCAGCGGTGGCGGCGGGACGAAGCCGCCGAGCAGGCGCTCGGCGTGGCCCGCCACGGCGATCGCGGTGCGGTCGTGCAGGTGGGGCGCCACGATCTGCACGCCGACGGGCAGGCCGTCCGGTGTGCGGCCGACGGGCGGGACGGCGACCGGCAGCAGCAGCGTGCCGATGCCGCCGTTCCAGCTCAGGCCGTCGAGGTAGGGCCGGGTCACGCCGTCGACGTCGACCTCGCGGGCCGTGATGTCGCGGTCGGTGTCGTGGGGAATGGCGGCGGTCGGCATCACCGGCGCGAGCAGCACGTCGTGCTGCTCGAAGAGCTGGGCGAACAGCCGGCGGTGGCGGTGGCGGCGCTCGTCGGCCCGGAGCCAGTCGCGGTGGCGGGCGGCGATCGCCCGGATGGCCCGGACCGTGCGGGGCTCGTCGTCGGCCACGGGCGCCGCAGCCATCTCGACGGCGGCGGCGACGACGTCGTCGGGCATGCTCATCGACACCACCGGCAGCACGAGCCGCTCCCACGACATGACCAGCTCGCGCAGCCCGACCGGCGGCTCGACGGCGGTGACGGTCGCCCCGCCGCCGGCGAGCGCCGCGGCGGCCGCGTCGAGCAGCGCCCGGGTGTCGGCGGCGATGGGCGCGAAGGGGTCGTCGAACCATGTGGCCACCCGCAGCCCGGGCAGCGCGCCGCCGTTGCGGGCGGGCGGCAGGTCGAGGCGCCAGCCGACGGCGTCGAGCCCCGCCGGGCCGGCGAGCACGTCGAGGCCGAGCGCCAGGTCGGCGGCGCTGCGGCCGAGCGGCCCGACGACGTTGACGTCGGCCGGCTTGAGCGTGCCCGGCGGGCCGGGGATGTGCCCGCGCGGCGGCACGACGCCCCACGTCGGCTTGAGCCCGAACACCCCGCAGTAGTGGGCGGGGTTGCGGATCGAGCCGCCGATGTCGCTGCCCAGCTCGAAACCCGTCAGGCCGGCGGCCAGGGCGGCAGCCGAGCCACCGGACGACCCACCGGGCGAGCGGTCGGGCGCCCACGGGTTGTTGGTGCGCCCGTAGACGTCGTTGAAGGTCTGCAGGTCGCCGGCGTGGATGGGCAGGTTGGTCTTGCCGAACACCACGGCACCCGCGGCCTTCAGCCGCGCCACCGCGTCGGCGTCCGAGTCGGGCACGTGGTCGCGCAGCTCGGGTGCGCCCGACGTCGTCACCAGGCCCTCGGTCTCGAACGCGTCCTTCACGGTCATCGGCAGGCCGTGCAGCGGGCCCCACGACTCGCCCCGCCGCCGGGCCGCGTCGGCCTCGGCCGCCCGGGCCCGGGCCCGCTCGGCGTCGAGCGCCACCACGGCGTTGAGGTGCGGGTTGTGGGCCTCGACGCGGGCGAGGAGGTGGTCGAGCAGCTCGACGCTCGACACGTCGCCGTCGCGCAGCAGCCGGCAGAGCTCGGTGGCGGGCAGGAAGTGCAGGTCGGTCACGGTCGCAGCTCCCGTCGCAGCACCTTGCCCGTCTCACCGACGGGCAGCTCGTCGACGAACGCGAAGGCCGACGGGCACTTGTAGCGGGCGAGGTGGCGGCAGACGTGGTCGGCCAGCTCGTCCTCGTCGACGTGCGAGCCCTCGGCGACGACTACGAACGCCTTGACCGCCTCGCCCGAGTGGGGGTGGGGGACGCCCACGACCGCCGCCGCCTCGACCGCGGGGTGCAGGCGGAGCACGTCCTCGACCTCGGCCGGGTACACGTTGAAGCCCGACACGATGACGACGTCCTTGACCCGGTCGACCAGCGACAGGTAGCCGTCGTCGTCGACCACGGCGACGTCGCCGGTGCGGAGCCAGCCGTCGTCGGTCAGCACCGCCCGCGTGGCCTCGTCGTCCTGCCAGTAGCCGGGGAACACGTTGGGCCCCTTGACCCAGATCTCGCCGGGGTCGCCCACGAGCGCGTCCTCGCCGGACCCGTCCACCAGGCGGACGTTCACCCCCGGCAGCGGCACGCCGATGCTGCCGTCGGGCGCGTCGTGGCCCAGCCCGCTCGTCACGGCCGGCGACGCCTCGGTGAGCCCGTAGCCTTCCGTGAGGTCGACGCCGAAGCGCTCGCGCACGGCCCGCCGCACCGCGGGGTCGAGCGGCGCCGCCCCGGAGACCGCCATCCGCACGCCGGCCAGGGCGTCGCGGGGCGCGTCGGGCAGGCCCACCCACGCCGACCACATCGCCGGCACACCGGTGAGGATCGTGACGCCGTGCTCGGCGACGGCGGCCAGGGTCGAGTGCGGGTCGAACCGCTCGACGAGCACGACCGTGCCACCCACCGCCAGGGTGACCCCGAGCACCGCGTTGAGCCCGAAGACGTGGGACAGGGGCAGCACGCACAGGGCCACCTCGTCGGCGCCCTCGGGGCGTAGCGGGTTGGCGAGGACCTGGTCGATGTTGCTGCGCAGGTTGCCGTGCGTGAGCATCGCCGGCCGCGGGGCGCCGGCCGTGCCGCTGGTGAACAGCAGGACGGCGAGGTCGTCGGGCGACCGGTCGACCAGCGGGGCGGGGTCGGCGCCGAGCAGCCCGGCGATGTCCGCGCTGCCGTCGAACCCCGGCAGGGCCGTGGCGTCGAGGGTCTCGACGACCGCGCGCCCGTGCGGGCCGGCCAGCACCAGCCGCGCCCCGACCTGGCGCAGCTCGCGCTCCACCTCGGGGGCGGGGCTCTGCGGGTTGACCGGCACCGCCACGGCACCGGCGCCCAGCACGCCGAAGTAGGCGGCCACGAAGTACCAGTTGTTGCCGGCCACGATCGCCACCCGGTCGCCGGGCTCGACGCCGTGGGCGGCGAGAGCGCCCCGGATGCGGGCCACCTGGTCGCGCAGCGTGCCGTAGGTGGTCACCCTGCCCCGGCTCACGAGCGCCGGACGGTCGGGGTCGTGCCCCTCGATGATCGTCGCCAGGTTCATGCTGGCGAGAGTCTTGCAGGGCGTCAGCGCGCCAGCAGCACCATCTGGATGACCGAGGCGCCCAGGATGAGGGCGAGCAGGATGGCGAGGACGATCGTCGTTCCGGGTCTCATGAGGGCTTCCGCGGTTGGAGGGTGACGGGTGACGAGGCCGCCGGGGCGGGCTCGTCGGGCTCGTCGCCGAGGGGCACGAGCGACAGCTCGTCGCCGGCTGCGAGGCCGAGCGCCTCGGCTGCCGACGAGCGGGGGACGCTGACGGCGAGCAGGCCGTAGCTGTCGACCACCAGGCCGATCTGGCCCCGCCCGAGATCGTCGTAGGAGGCGGCGCGCACGGCGGTGCGGACGCCCTCGCGCGGCCTGGTCCACCGGAGCTGCACGCGGTCGCCCCAGCTGGCGATGGCGTCGGGGTCGACGTTGAGCTGGCAGTTGCCGTAGCGGTCGACCCACAGGATCTCGCCGACGATCGCCCCGTCCTCGTCGCGCGGTAGCGGCACGATGCCGGGCACCAGCTCGGCGGGATCGACCCGGCGGCCGAGCGCCTCGAGCGGGACGCCGGCGCACAGGTGGGCGGCCGCCGGGGCGAACACGTCGCGCCCGGCGAAGGTCGGCCCGGGCGCCGGGAGCTGGTACTCGGCGGCGGTGAGCTCGACGGCGTCGGTGGCGCCGCCGACCAGCCCCACGGCCGAGGCCAGCAGCCCGTTGTCGGGGCCGACCAGGTACGACTGCCCGCCCCCGACCTCGATGGCGACAGCCCGCCGGTCGGTGCCCACGCCGGGGTCGACGACCGCGAGCACGACCCCGGGGCACAGGTACTGCACGCTGCGGGCCAGGGTGAGGGCGCCGCCCTTGATGTCGTAGGGGCGGATGTCGTGGGTGATGTCGACGACGGCCGTCTCGGGGGAGATCGACCGGATCACCGACTTGACGACCCCGACGAACTCGTCGCTGGTGCCGTAGTCGGACAGGAAGCTGATCGTGTCGAAGCGCGGGGGCATGCAGCGTCGAGTGTGGCGGACGGCGTCCCGCCGGGGCGAAGCGGCGCCCGGTCAGCCCGCCTGGGTGAACCGGTCGGCCAGGTAGGCGTCGACGTCGTCCTCGAGGATGCGGTACGCCTTGCCGACGCGCACCGCCCGCAGCTCGCCCGACTTGATGAGCCGGTACACGGTCATGGACGACACCCGCAGCAGGTCGGCGACCTCCTGCGGGGTGAGGAACCGGGCGCGCGAGACAGCCATTGTGGAAGACCCCTTCCAACTCCGCTGGTGCCAGCGTATGCGACTGTTGCTGGTGAGGCGAGTGGGGACGCGATCAGGCGCCCAGCTCGCGGCTGCGGGCGGTGGCCGCCATCACGGCGTCGAGGAACGCCGCCCGCACCCCGGCCGACTCGAGCACCCGCAGGCCCGCGGCCGTCGTGCCCCCCGGCGAGGTGACCGCGGCGCGCAGGGCCTCCGGCCCCTCGCCCGCCTCGTCGAGCAGCCGGGCGGCGCCGAGGAGGGTCTGCGTGGCCAGCGTGCGGCTCACCGGGCGGGGCAGGCCCGCCAGCACCCCGGCCTCGACCAGGGCCTCGGCCACCAGGAACACGTAGGCCGGCCCCGATCCCGACAGCCCGGTGACGGCGTCGAGCAGCGACTCGTCCACCCGCACCACCTTCCCGACCGCGGCGAGGACCTGCTCGGCCCAGGCCAGCTCCGCCTCGCCCGCCGCCCCGCCGCCGGCCACCGCCGCCGCCCCGGCCCCGACCAGGGCCGGCGTGTTGGGCATGGCCCGCACGACCGGCGTGCCGGGTGCCAGGGCGCGCTCGAGCCGGGTGATGGTGACACCGGCCGCGATGGACAGCACCGGGGCGGTGGACCCGAGGGCGGCCAGAGACCGGCAGGCCCCGTCGACGTCGCCGGGCTTGACGGCCAGCACGTGCCCGGCGGCGTCGGCCGCCTCGGCCGCCACCTCGACGTCGGCGAAGCGGGCCCGCAGCTCGGACGCCCGCTCGGTCAGCCGCTCGACCACCCGCAGCTCGGCGGCAGGCGCCCAGCCCGCGGCCAGCAGGCCAGCGACCAGCGCCTCGCCCATCCTGCCGCCGCCGATGACCTGGAGCCTGCACGTCGCCATGGCGGCGACGTTAGAGCGCCGCGCCAGGGGTGGCCCGCAGGCCCGGCGCCGCGCCCGACGACTTCCCCGATCGCGGTCGGCACCGGGCCCGTGGGCCAGCGCAACCTACATGCTCATCACAGGAAAAGCAACGAAAGTTGCTCTCATCCACCGAGGCGGGAGGCGAAGCCGATGCGCAGCGCCGGAGTGAAGAAGCGCTCGACCCAGGCGTAGAGCGACCCCAGGATGCGGTCGAGCTCGTCGTCGTCGACGGCGTCGTTGCCGATCTGGCCGGTGAGGAAGACGGCGTCCTCGTCGCCGATGCCGAACGCCGCCCCGTGCAGCCGCGGGTTCTGGCGCAGCAGGTACTCGTAGAGCCGGGCGTGGTTCTCCTCCGGCGCCGGCATCACATAGGTCTCGTAGTGGAGGGTGCGCTGGCGGAGGTGGAACCAGATGGTGAAGACGTCCTTGGCCTCGCCGCGCACGCGCACGAACCAGCGCCGCTCGCCCGACTCCTCGTCGCGCTCGACGGCGGCGACGACCGGGTTGCCGGTGCGCTGCTGGTCGAGCCAGGCCTCGATGCGGCCGGCGAGGTCGGCCAGCTCGGCCTCGGTGGACGGGCGCTGGATCATGGCCGCGCACGCTACCGGCGGTCAGCCCTGGCAGGTGACGGGCGAGCGCGCGGTGAGATCGGCGTAGATGCGTCGCAACCGCCCGGCGGCCGTCGACCAGGTGTAGCCGCGGGCCCGGTGGGCGGCCTGGGCCGACAGCTCGGCGGCCAGGGCCGGGTTGGTCAGCACCTGCTCGGCGTACGCGGCGTAGACGGTGGGATCGCGGCCGTCGACCAGGAACCCCGTGCGTCCGTGGTCGACCAGGGTGCGCAGGCCGCCGACCGCGGCCGCCACCACGGGCGTGCCGCACGCCGCGGCCTCGAGCGCGACCAGGCCGAACGACTCGCTGCGGCTGGGCACCATCACCAGGTCGGCCGCCCGGTAGAAGGTCGACAGCATGTGGTGCGGCTGCGGGGCGGTGAACCGGATGCGGTCGCTCACCCCCAGCGAGGCCGCCAGCTTCTCGATGCGCTCGACCTCGCGGCGGCCACTGGGTCCGCTCGCCCCACCCACCACCACCAGCACCGCGGTGCGATCGTCGAGCTCGGCCAGCGCCCGCACGGCGACGTCGAGCCCCTTGAGGGGCTGGATGCGCCCGACGAACAGCAGCACGGGCCCGTCGCCCGGGGCGAGCTGGGGCACCGCGGCGCGCGCCCCCGCCCGGTCGCCGGGCGAGAAGAAGGCGTGCACGACGCCGGGGGGCACGACCTCGATGCGGGCGGGGTCGGCGCCGTACAGCCGCTCGAGCTGCGTCGCCTCGGCCGGGCTGTTGGCCAGGATGGCGTCGGAGCAGCCGATCACCTCGGTCTCGGCCTCGACCCGTCGCTGGGGCTCGAGGTCGCCCGTGGTGGCCTTGACGCGGGCGAGCGTGTGGAACGTCGACACCAGTGGCAGGTCGAGCTCGTGCTTGAGGCGGTGCCCCGCCACCCCCGACAGCCAGTAGTTGGCGTGCAGGGCGTCGACGCCGTACAGGTCGTCGGACGTCACGAGGTGCCGCAGCACCCCGGTGGCGAACTCGTCGACGACCTCGGGCAGGGCCTCCTTGGGCAGGTCGACCGGGCCGGCGGGCACGTGGACCACCCGGAAGCCGGGCTCGACGTCGACCACCTCGGGCAGGTCGTCGGCCCAGCAGCGGGTGTAGACGTCGCCGGTGACGCCCGCCTGCGCCAGCGCGGAGACCAGCTCGCGCACGTAGACGTTCATGCCGCCACTGTCACCGGCGCCCGGCTGGACGAGCGGTGACGTGTGCAGGGACAGGACAGCGAGTCGGCGCACCATCAGGGGACGAACACCCTCTCCGCACCAGAGATTCCCGCGCAAACCGGTCAGGAATGCGACTGCGTGTCACGGCCATCGGGCGCGGGTAGTTTGCGACCCGTTCGCCCGACGACCCCAAGGAGTGCCGATGGCCTTCGAGCTTCCTCCGCTTCCGTATGCCAGGGACGCGCTCGCCCCCCACATGAGCGAGCAGACGCTCGACTTCCACTACGGCAAGCACCACCAGACCTACGTCAACAACCTGAACGGCCTCGTCGAAGGCACCGAGCACGAGGGCAAGTCGCTCGAGGACATCATCCGCGCGGCCGGGCCCGGCGGCCTGTTCAACAACGCCGCCCAGGTGTGGAACCACACCTTCTTCTGGAGCTGCATGTCGCCCGGCGGGGGCGGCGAGCCCGACGGCGAGGTGAAGACGGCGCTCGAGCAGGCGTTCGGCTCGGTCGACCAGTTCCTGCAGACCTTCACCGACAAGGCCAAGACCCTCTTCGGCTCGGGCTGGACGTGGCTGGCCAAGGGCGACGACGGGCTCGAGGTCATGCAAACCAAGGACGCCGACCTGCCGCTCAACCACGGCAAGACGGCCATCCTCACCCTGGACGTCTGGGAGCACGCCTACTACCTCGACTACCAGAACGCCCGGCCCGCGTACATCGAGACGTGGCTCGGCAACCTGGTCAACTGGGAGTTCGCGGCCCAGAACCTGGCCAAGGCCTGATCCCCGCACCAACGCACGACGCACCGGCCCGGCACCACGGTGCCGGGCTTCGTCGCGCCCGGGCCGCGTCGCGGGCCGCTCAGATGGCGCCGGCGGCCGCCGCCCAGATGGGGGCGAGCACGAGCAGCGTGTCGATGCGACGCAGGGCGGGGGCGGGCGCGCCCGCACCCGGCAGGACGGCCGACGCGACCACCTGGCCGAACGGGCACGCGGCGGCGGTGAAGGCGACCAGCCCGACGCCGGCCGCGTCGTACGGCTCGACCAGCACGAGCGCCAGCGGCAGCGACACGAGGGTGGCGGCGGTCATGCCCGCCAGGGGGCCCTCGATCGGGTTCGAGGCGCCGGACCCCACGATGAAGTCGCCCATCTCGTAGGCGCTGGCCAGCAGCACCAGCACGGTGGCGGCGACGACCGACTCGGCGCGCACGAGGACGAACGCCGCCGCGGCCACGGCCGGCACGAGCGCCAGGGCGAGGATGCCCGCCGCCGCCAGCCGCCCCTCGCCGCCGGGCAGTCGGGCGCCGTCGGGGGCGGCGGCCGCGCCCGCGGCCACCACGAGGCCGACGACCACGGCCACCACGACGGCCGGCGTGCCGATCAGCGCGGCGAGCACCGGCACCGCGCCGAGGCCGGCCGCGACGTCGGCCTGCCACGGCACCGACCCCCACGCCCGCACGATCTGGCGGGCCGCGAGGCCGGCAGCGACCGCGAACACGGCGGCCGCGGTGAACGGGCTGAGCGCCGTAGCCACCCTGGCGCCGGCGAACCAGGCGAGCCCCAGGCGCACCCGCGGGCCGTCGACGTCGTACACCACGGCCAGGCGGCGGCGGTCGCTCGCACGGGCGCGGGGCGGCGCCGGCTCGCTGCGGGGTGGGCGGCGCGGCCGGTCTGGCCCCGCAGGCGGGACGGGCGCCGGCGCCGGCGCAGG
>DASTFE010000464.1:0-19932 GCA_035708905.1 Acidimicrobiales bacterium
ACAGGCATCCGCCGCGGCACCACGAGTGCCCCGAACCCGTCGACCACCGAGCGCAGCCGGCGGCGGGCCCGAGCGGACGGACCGTGGGGCGTGCTGTGCAGATTGCCCGGCATCACCGTCGTGATACCCCCCGAGCTGGCCATCGCGTCACCCCTCACCGCTGCCATACCAGACAGATCGTCGCATCGATCGGACCGGGCACTTGTACAGTCCAGATCGCTGGTACGTCCCCAGTATCTGTCAGTACGGCACGTAGCGCAAGGACTTCCTGACGTCCTGTACGTGGGCCGGGCGGGCTCCATTGGCCACCCGACACCATCCCCCAGCACGGCCTGTCCCCAGCTCAGAACCGACTCGACAGATCAGACCTGGTCGAACTCGCCCTGGCGGACACCCCCGAGGAAGGCCTGCCACTCGCTGGGCGTGAAGACCAGCACCGGACCCTGGCCGTTCTGCTTGGTGTCGCGGACGCCGATGGTGCCGTCGTCGCCGAAGGCGACTTCGACGCAGTTGTCGCCGCCGCTGGACAGCGACGACTTGCGCCAGCCGCTGAAGGTGCGATCGTGCATGGTTGGATCCTCCTGGATGTGTCAGTGGCGTGTGCAGCACACCGTGCTGTACTGCCCACGTATTCCGAATGTACTCCTTCGAGCCGTGTGCTGGCCACGGACCGCAAGCACGTTCTTCGCGCTGATCGGCCCAAAATGCGGACTGACCAGCGGAAACGCCCGGGGGACATTCTCATGTTTCATCACCGGTTCCCACGCTGCGTGTTGGTCGTTGCGCCCAGCCAGTCCAAAACGGGGCGCGCGCGGGCCCCTGCGGGCGAGCGAGGCGGGCCGATGGACGAGGCGCGCGGGGAGCGAGGAGGGGTCGAGCACACGGGCCGCGAGCCGTCCAGGCGTCGCGCCCTGCCGGCGCGACCGGTCGAGATCACCGGCCGGCAGGACCGACAGCGGAGCAGCCCGATCAGCCAGTCAGCCCGATCAGTGGAGCAGCCCGATCAGCGGACCCGCCCGATCAGCGGAGCAGCCCGATCAGCCGGGCAGCCGATCAGCCGAGCGGGTTCTTGGCCCAGCGGATCATGAACTCGAGGCTCTCCGACATGGGCATCGCCGCGACGCGCAGGCGCTCGTACAGCTCTTCGTAGCGCTTCACGTCGTCGCTGTCGTACAGGATCATGTCGTCGGTGATCGTGTCGACGGTGACGATCGTCGGGTCGCCGGAGTCCTTGAAGGTGTAGATCGAGAATGCGGACCGGGGCACGCTGAAGCCGTCGATCGTCGCCTCGACCGGCAGCACCCGGGCCGTGATCTTGGGGTTGCCGTTGACCGTCGCGGCGATGTGGTACAGCTGCGCCTTGAGGATCTCGCGCGGTGCCGAGGCCCGCCGCAGCGCGAGCTCGTCGATGACCACCTCGTAGAGCGGCCCGCCCGGCCGTCGCAGCATCCGCTGCCGGCCGAGGCGACCGTCGGCCGCCTTGTCGGCCCGGAACTCGCTCGCGCCGGTGACCCGCTCGGCCTCGCCCCGGGCCCGGGTGTAGTCAGGCGTCTGCAGCAGCCCCGGGATGAAGATCATCTGGAACTCGCGGATCGTCTGCGCCCCGGCTTCGAGGTTGGCGTACAGCGCCTGGCGCTCGCCCATGAAGCGGTTGGACTCCCACCAGCCCCGCTCTGCGGCCTCGCGGGCGATGGTCATGATCTCGGTCCACCGCTGGTCCTCGACCCCGAGGGCGTCGAGGATCTTCATCACGTCGTCCAGGTCGACCACGTGACCGTTCTCGAGGCGTGAGATCTGGGCGCGGCTCTGGCCGATCTGCTTGGCCAGCTGCACGTGCGTGACACCGGCCTGTGTGCGGAGTGCCCGCAACTCTGCCGCCAGCCGCAACCGCCGTACGTATGGACTGATCATCGTGCGCCTCTTGAACCCTGGCCTTCTTGAACATTAGCGCATCTTGGACATCGGCGCTTCCTGTACGCGCCGCGCACTTCGTGCGGGGCGCAACACCGCAGGTCAGGAGGGTGACGCTGCGCCCACGCATGGCGGGCGGATGGCGAACGCGCAGTGCCGGCGTGACGCCGAAGTGTGTTGACCGTGGGTCAAGTGGCGGCCCTCCGCGACGCGAGCCCCTCAGGATCCAGCGCCCGCGTCGCCGTCGGCGGGTGCCCCGTCCGTGGCGGGGGGCGACGATGAGCGTGCCATGTCGCGCTTGGCCCGCATCTCGTCGAGCAGCTGCCGGCGGGTCGACCTCTTCACGAAGCGGGCGCCGAACGCCATCAGCGGCCACAGCAGCAGCCCCGCCGGGCGCCGCACCTTCGCGGGCGGCATCGCGCCGCAGCCCACGGCCACCACCTGGTTGTCGTCGTCGAGCAGCGTCGGCATGTACCGGCGGAACAGGCGCTCGCCCAGCAGCCCCGCACCTGGGAACACGTAGCGGCCGCTGATGCTGTTGACGAGGATGCACGACGAGTCGTCGACTGGCACCACCTGGAACGACTGGTGGTGCGGGAACGGATCGCGGCCGGGGACGTCGGGCGCCTTGAACTCGCCGAACGCCACGAAGTGCGGGCGCACCTCGCGGATCTTCGCCTGCCGGCGCTGCTGGTAGAACCCGAAGAAGTCGTGGTCGATCGTGACGACCGCCCCGGGGCGCAGCTCGGTCTCGTCGGTGTGCACCTCGGCGTGCAGCATGTTGACCCGGAACAGGTTGCGTGGGTCGGACATCCACTTCCACACCACGTCCGCGGGCGCGTCGACCCGCAGCATGCGCTCACAGGTCCCCATGGGTCGCTCCTTCCCTCGACGGCACCTCCATAGTGGCCCATGGCGACGCACGTTCCGCAGCCTCGCCGTTACGAAGCGCAGAACACGTCGCGACCTACGGGACCTCCCGTGGCATCCCCGTACCTCCCGGCGCCGGTCTGGCGCACGGTTGGCACCTGGCGTCCGCCTTGCGCGCACGCCGAGTGCGGATGATGATTCTGCTCGCACGTCTCGCTGCCCACGCTGAGGAACCCCACGCCGTGATCGACCCGCCGCACGCTCCCGCCCGCGCCGAACGCGACCCGGTGAGTATCGACACCTCGGTCGCGCACACGGCCCGCGTCTACAACTACCTCCTCGGGGGCGACGACAACTTCGCGGTCGACCGCGAGGTCGCCCACGACGCCTTCGCGAGCTACCCCGGCGGCCTCGACGCCGTCCGCGTCGACGCCCGCGCCAACCGGGCGTTCCTGGGCCGTGCGGTGCGCTACCTGGCCGTGGAGGCGGGCATCCGCCAGTTCCTCGACATCGGCACGGGCATCCCCGACGACGGCAACACCCACGCCCTCGCCGCCGAGGTGGCGCCCGACGCCCGCATCGTCTACGTCGACAACGACCCCATCGTCCTCGCCCACGCCCACGCCCTGCTGAGCAGCCTGCCCGACGGCGCCGCCGCCTACGTCGACGGCGATCTGCGCCGACCCGAGGCCATCCTGGCCGAGGCGGCGACGATCCTCGATCTCAGCCGGCCCGTCGGCATCATCCTGGTCGGCGTCCTGCACGTGATCCCCGACCACGACCTGCCGTACCAGCACGTAGCCACCATCGTCGACGCCGTGGCATCGGGCAGCCACCTGGTCATCTCCCACATGACCGACGACGTCGAGGCGGGCGACATGACCTTGGTCGCGCAGCGCCTCGACGCGACGATGCACACCACCTATCCCCCGGCCCTGCGCAGCCGGGCCGACGTGCTGCGGTTCTTCGCGGGCCTCGACCTCGTCGAGCCCGGGCTCGTTCCCGCCCCCGAGTGGCGCCCGGACGGCGAGCCGAGCGGTGCCCGGCGCCCCGTCCCCCTGCTCGCCGGCGTCGCCCGCAAGCCCTGAAACAGGCGATTCGCATGCCCCGACACGGGTGATTCGCGGCGCACCTCCGTGGTGGACGGTGCGTCCCGTCACCTTTCGCGCGACTGGCATAGTGGCGGGCTGCACCGCCAGCGGCTATCACTCTGGGTCCAATGGGGACTGCGCTGTCGGCCAACACTTACGACGCCGCGCTGGGAACCAAGCGAGACGAGGAGCGCCGGGGCCCGCATGTGCCGCAACATGCGGCCCCGTCGAGCCGCCGTCCCGCTCCCCGCGCCGACCACGAGGAGGCGTCCGCCCTGGCCCGGGCGGTCGACACCGTGCGCCGGTACCTACCTCGCGGCAACAACCTCGACGAAGAGACGTTCCACAGCCGGCACCTCTTCCTGTCATGGGTGCTGCTGCTGCACGTGCCCGCACTGTTCGCCCTCGGCGCGTGGCAGGGCTTCGACCTGTGGCACGTGGCGCTCGAACTGGTCGTGCCGGTGGGCTGCGTCGTGTTCGCCCGGCTGTCGATCAACCGTCGCCTGGCGGCCTTCTTCGTCACCGCCGGCCTCGTCTACTGCTCGTCGGTGCTCGTGCACCTGTCGGGCGGCATGATCGAGGCCCACTTCCACTTCTTCATCCTCATCGGGCTCATCGCCCTCTACCAGGACTGGGTGCCGTTCCTCTGGAACGTCGTGTTCACCGTCCTCTCCCACGGCGTGGGCAGCAGCATCGGCTCCCAGATCATGTTCAACCACGACGCGGGCGTCAGCCGCCCGTGGACCTGGGCCGCCATCCACGGCGTCGCCGTGCTGGCCGCCTGCGTCGGCGAGATCATCTTCTGGAAGCACACCGAGCAGGAGCAGGAGCGCAACGTCCAGCTCGTCGCCGACCTGGCGGCCGCCGACGCCGAGCGGCGCCAGGCGATGTCCGAGCTGCTCGTCAACCTGGCCCGCCGCAACCAGTCGCTGCTCAACCGGCAGCTCGAGGTGATCACCGACCTCGAGGTGCGCGAGCAGGAGCCCGACACGCTCGAGGAGCTGTTCCGCCTCGACCACCTGGCCACCCGCATCCGCCGCAACGCCGAGTCGCTGCTCGTGCTCTCCGGCGACGATCCCGCCCGCCGGTGGGGCAAGCCGGTGCCGCTCGCCGACGTGGCCCGAGCCGCCGCGGCCGAGGTCGAGGAGTACCGCCGGGTCGAGGTGCTGGTCAACGACCACATCGAGGTGGCCGGCCGGGCGGTGGCCGACCTCGCCCACCTGCTGGCCGAGCTCATCGAGAACGCCACGACGTTCTCGCCCCCCTCCACGCAGGTGCGGGTGCGCAGCCAGCTCTCCCCCGGAGACCCCCACACCACGATCGTCTCGATCGAGGACGAGGGCATCGGCATGCCCGACGACGACCTGCAGGCGGCCAACGCCCTCCTCGAGGAGGTGCCCGAGGTCGACCTGGGCCGGTCGACGATGCTCGGCTTCCACGTGGTGGCCAGGCTGGCCCAGCGGTACGGGCTGTCCGTGCGCCTGGCGCCCACCCCGGGGGGCGGCGTCACGGCCATGGTCGCCCTCCCCCCGGCGCTGGTGAGCGAGCGGCGGTCGTCCACCCCGGCGACCGTGGGCGCCACCACCGGCGGCGGCGCCTACTCCCGGGGCGCGGGGCATGCGGGCCCGTGGTCCGGGCTCGACGGCGCCAGCCGGCTCGCCCGCCTCAACGGTGTCGGTGGCGAGGCCCCCCTCGGCGGCCGGGTCCACCTCGGCGAGCACGTCGCATCTCCCGCGCCCGACGGCGCGACCGCCGTGCCGCCCGGCATCGTCCCGCCCCGTCCCGAGCCGGTCGCGTTCGCGCCCGACCCGTTCCCGCCCGCGCCCACCCCGATCCCGGCCTTGGCGCCCGCCCCGCCGCCGCCGCAGTCCGCCGACGCCCCTGCCATCCAGCCGCCCGACTGGTGGTGGCAGTCCGAGTCGTTCCTGCCCAACGGCTCGGGTGCCGGAACCGGCGGCGCCGCCCACCAGCCGGAGATGGCGCCCCGCGGCGACGGCCGGCACGACGGGTCGGGGGACGACCACCCGGGCGGGAAGACCTCGGTGTGGCCGCCGCAACCGGCCCCGCAGGCGGGAGCGCCCGCTCCCGGGCCAGCGGGATCCGGCGACGGTGCCAGCGCGCCACCGCTCTCCAGCGGCAACGGGTCCACGCCGGCCATGCCGGCCGCCCCGTTCGTCATGCCGCCGGCGCCGTCCCAGCCCCCCGCCGGCCTCGGCAACGGCCCGGTGCCGGCCGAGCCGGTGCCCCCCATGGGCAACGGGCTGGTGCGCCGGGTGCCCGGCACGCACCTCGCCCCGTCCCTGCGGCGTGACGGCGATGGCGGCCACACGACGGCGCCGTCGCCGGAGCGCGACCGCGACCACGTCCGCTCGATGCTGTCGAAGTTCCAGGCCAACCAGCGCGCCGGGCGTGCCGCAGCAGACGCGCGCCCGGCGGATCCCCCCCAGGAGAAACGGTGACCATGGTCCCCGACCACGACGAGCGCGACCTCAACTGGCTCATCACCAGCTTCGCGAGGCGCATCCCGGGCGTGACGAGCGTCGTCGTCCTGTCGACCGACGGCCTGGTGCTGGCCGTCTCCGAGCTCCTCGCCCGCGACACCGCCGAGACGCTCGCCGCGGTCACCTCGGGGCTCACCAGCCTCACCGCCGGGGCTGCCCGCCACATGGGCGCCGGCACCGTCAACCAGGTCATCGTCGAGATGGACGGGGGGTACCTGTTCGTGACGAACATCAGCGAAGGCTCGGCACTCGCCGTCATGTGCGGTCCCGACGCCGACATCGGCCAGATCGGCTACGAGATGAGCACCCTCGTCGCCCGCATCGGCCAGGTGCTCACCCCGGCCCTGCGGGCCGAGCTGTCGGCCCGACCGGCGCGGTGAGGTCCACCCGGCCATGATGCGCGGCGACGACGAGGACGGCCCCCGTGTCGTGCCCGTCTACGCCCTGACCGGGGGGCGGACGCGGTCGCGCGGCGACGACCTCCAGATCGAGACCCTGGTGTCGACCACCGGCACCGGCCTGGTGTCGCTGCCCAGGATGCGGTTCGAGCAGGCCCGGATCATCCAGCTGTGCCGCCGGCCGATGTCGGTGGCCGAGGTGGCCGCCGAGCTGCAGATCCCCCTCGGCGTCGCCCGGGTCCTGGTCTCCGACCTGCACGCCGACGACATGCTGACCGTCCACCAACAATCCGTCACGACCGACGGGCGCCCGCGGACCGAGGTCCTCGAGCGCCTGCTGAGCGGCTTGAGGAGTCGCTGACTTGTACGACCCCATCTCGGTCAAGATCGTGATCGCGGGCGGCTTCGGCGTGGGTAAGACCACCTTCGTCGGCGCGGTGTCCGAGATCACGCCGCTCACCACCGAAGCGCCCATGACCCAGCTGTCCCTCGGGCTCGACGACACGTCGGGCGTCGAGGGCAAGCGCACCACCACGGTGGCGATGGACTTCGCCCGCCGGACCATCGACGAGGAGCTGATCCTCTACCTGTTCGGCACGCCCGGCCAGGACCGGTTCTGGTTCATGTGGGACGACCTCGTCCGCGGCGCCGTCGGCGCCGTGGTCATGATCGACACCCGCCGTCCCGCCGACGCGTTCCCCGCCATCGACTTCTTCGAGGACCGCGACATCCCGTTCGTCGTGGCGGTCAACCTCTTCGACGGCGCCGCCCGGCACCCCGAGCCCGCGCTGCGCGAGGCGCTCGCCCTGCCCGCCGACGTGCCGCTGGTGAGCTGCGACGCCCGCCACGGCGACTCGGTCGTCCAGGTGCTCATCACGCTGGTCGAGCACGCACTCGAGCGGGCGCACGCCCGCGCCTGAGCACGCCTGGCCCGTCCCGGCCGGGGTGTCGAGCGCGGCCCGGCCGGGGTGGCGGCCCGCGCTCGGGCGCCGGCGGTCGCCGCGCTCGGGCCGGGTCGCGGCTCAGGCCGTGGGGGGTGTTCCGGGCGGCACCGGCGCGCCCGGCGCCGGCGGGGCGCTGCCGCGTCCGTCGTCCTCGGGGCCGGGTGGCCGGGCCCCGACGGTGCCTCTGGTTCGCTTGGCGTCGTAGAGCGCCACGTCGGCCAGGTGCATCACATCGTCGGCATCGGCGGTGGCGAGCCCGAAGCTGACCCCCACGGACAGGCGCAGGCCGCCGTCGAGGCCGATCGGGGCCTCGACCGCCCTGGCGACCCGCTCGGCCGACACCGCCGCCCCGGCCGGCTCGGTGCCCGGCGCGAAGACGACGGCGAACTCGTCGCCGCCCACGCGCACGGCCAGGTCTCCGTCGCGCACGCTGCCGCCGAGCCGCTCGCCCACGACGCGCAGCACCGCGTCGCCGGTCTCGTGCCCGTACGTGTCGTTGACCGGCTTGAAGTCGTCGAGGTCGAGGATGGCGATCGTCACCGGGCCGGGCGCCTCGTCCAGCCGGCGCTCGAGCGCGCTGCGGTTGGCCAGGCCGGTCAGGGGATCGGTCTCGGCCTGGCGCTGCAGCGCCCGCCGGCGCCGGTCCTCGGCGATGACCAGGCTGGCCAGCCGCTCGGGGTGGCTGAGCGAGTCGTCGGCGGCGATGTTCCGCTCGACCGTGATCGCCACCCACACCACGATGCAGCCGAGCAGGTCGCCGGACGCCTGCTCGAAGATGGGCTGGGCCCACGCCGAGTGAAAGCCCTCGGCCCGGGCCCGCTCGGCGAGGTCGTCCGGGAAGCCGGTGAAGTCGATCGGCGACAGCACCTCGCCCCGCGCCGCCGCCCGCCACCAGCGGGGGTCGCCGGCCAGGCGCTCGGCCGGGCTGCCGGGCGGCGCGCCGACCACGTGGCCGCCGTCGACGAACGCCACGACCGCCGCCGAGCCGAGGAACCGGGGCACGAGCCCGGCGCACGCGGCCAGCACGTCGGGCAGGGGCCGGCCGGCCACCAGCAGGTCGATGACGTGGCCGATGCCCCCGAGCTCGCCGCCGACCGGGCGGGAGAAGACGAGCATGCCCTCGACCGCCGGGTCGTTCAGGAGGTTGAAGATCGTCGCCTCCATGACCACCCACCGCCCGTCGAACCGCTGGAACCGGTAGCGGATCGGCTCGGGCAGCGGCGCAGGGTGCGACAGGCCCGAGTTGGCGGCGCGGAGCTGGTCGAGGCCGTGCAGCAGCTTCTCGACGTCGTCGGGATGGATCCGCTCGAGCGAGCTCGCGCCCTGCCGCGCCTCCGGATCGGTGCCGGTGACCCACGTGGCCGAGTGGCTGATCCAGCGGATGCTCAGGTCGGCGTCGACGAGCGTGACGACCGTGGACGGCGACCGGTCGACGGCCCGCACGATCCGGGCCGCCACGTCCGGGGGCACCGGTGGTCCGTCGTCGCCGGCTCCCGGTTGCCTCGTCGCGGGTGACCCCTCTCCCGGTGACCCCGTCGCCGGTGACCCGACCGCTCGCGACCCCGCTGCCGGCGGCTTCAGCGCCCGAGCCCCCGCAGCCACCGTGCCCGCAGCCAGCGTGCCCGCAACCGCAGGGGCCGCCGGCGTCTGCCTCGTGCTCTCGTCGACCGTCACCTCGCGCGGCAACGACGTGTCGGACATCCTCGGCTCCCGACCGGATTCGGCGACATCCGGGGACGCAAAGCGGCCCCGGACCCCAGTCTCGCCGCCGATCGTACCGCCACCACCGCCGTCCACCGGAGTCGGGTGCTCACCCCACGCGGCGGCCGCACCCGGACGGGTCGCGCGTCTCGTACTTCCCACCGAGCGTGCGATCGGGAATCATGGGCGGGAGGAGGTCGCACCATGCGCCCTGTCACCCGTCCCTTCCTGGCCGTGCTCGCCGGCATCGCGGCGTTGGTCGCGGTGGCGCCGGCGGCGGGCGCGCAGGCCGACGACGAGCCCGACAACCTCGTCGTGATCACCGGACGCGCCGAGGTCCGCGAGGGCGAGACCGTCGACAACGTGTTCATCGTGGACGGGCCGGTGGTCATCGACGGCACGGTGCGGGACGCCGTCGTGGCCGTCAACGGCGACGTCCTGGTGAACGGCACCGCCGAGGAGGACGTCGTCGCGGTCGACGGCCGGGTGGTCATCGCCGACGGCGGCGTCGTGGAGGGCGACGTCGTCTCGCGACGGCGTCCGGTGCTCGAGGGGGACGGGAGGCTCGAGGGGTCGTGGGAGCGGTGGGACCCGACGGCCTGGAGAGGTGCCACCAGCATCGTCGGCTGGCTCGCCACGTGGCTCGCGGTCACCATCTCCACGTTGATCCTGGGCCTGCTGCTCGGCCTGCTGGCGCCCCGGGCGGCGGCCGCCGTCGACGATGCCAGCCGCAGCGGCTTCGGGTCGGTGATCCTCTGGGGGCTGATCGTCGCGATCGGGCTGCCCATCCTGGCCGTCCTCGCCATGGTCACCCTCGTCGGCCTGCCGCTCGGCCTGGGGCTGCTGCTCGCCCTCGGCCTGATCTACGCCATCGGGTACGTGACCGGCGCCTGGATCCTGGGCCGCCGGGTCGCCGGCGGGGCGTCGCCGATCCTCGCGTTCCTCGCCGGGTGGGGCATCCTGCGACTGCTGGCCCTCGTGCCGGTCCTCGGCAGCCTGGCCTGGATCGCCGCCTCGGTGGTCGGCCTCGGTGCGCTCGCCGTCGCCGGCCGCCGGGCCCGCCGCGTCGGCCCGCTCGCCGAGCGGACCGAGCGGGCCGAGCCGACCGAGCCCGCCCCCGCCCGCTCGACCACGCTGCCGCCGCCGCCCGAGTAGGGCGGGACGCCGGTCGGGACGCCGTTCTCGCCGCGGGATCCGAGGCTGGACACCGTTCTCGCCGCGGGCTCCGAGGCCGGAGCCCCGGCGGATCCCGCGGCAGGAAACCGTGGCGTGCCCCAGGCAGTGTCGTCAGCGCCCGCCGCCTGCCAGCAGGCACGCCAGCCACCGGGCGACCGTGGCCTCGTCGGTGGGCTCGTGCAGCCCGGCGCGGGCGGCGGCGACCTCGGCCTCGCCGATGCGGGCGACCCGGTCGGCCAGCAGCGCATCGGCGTAGGCGGCCGTGAACTCGGGATGGGGCTGCACGCCGACCATCGACCCCACCCGCATGAGCGCGACGGGGCAGTGGTCGGCCCGGCCCAGCACCACGGCACCCGGCGGTGGCACCTCGACCTGGTCCTGGTGCATGAAGTGCAGCCGCAGCGTGCCGGCCGGCGGGTCCATCCACGGCTCGGGCCCGTCGACAGCCATCCGGCGGATGCCGGCCCCCCACCCCGACGCCGCCCGAGCCACGCGGCCGCCGAGCGCGTGGGCCAGGAGCTGGTGCCCGAAGCAGATGCCGGCGAACGGCACGCCCGCGTCGTGGACCCGGCGCACGAAGCCCGACACCGCCGGGATCCAGTCGAGGCCGTCGCCGACCGAGTGGCGCGACCCGGTGCACAGCCAGCCGTCGCAGGTGTCGGGCGCGGCCGGGAGATCACCGCCGACGACGTCGAACGGGACCAGCTCGACGTGGGGCGCGTGGACGGCGAACAACGCCCGGAACATGTCGACGTAGTCGCCCGCCACGCCGCGGTGGCGCGCGGCGACGTGGTCGCACTCGAGCAGGCCGACCCGCGTCACCGACCGAGCCCGCGTTCTCGCCGCGGGATCCGGGGCCGGGACCCCCGTTTCCGCGGCAGGAACGCGGGGAACAGGAACCCGGCGAACAGGAACGCGGGAGAGCTCGGCCCCGGTCATGGGGCGAGGCGCAGGTGGAACGACTTCGGGCGGGTCACGGCCCGGAAGCCGAGCGTCGACAGCGAGACGCCGCGGCCCGAGTCCTTCACGCCGGTCCAGGCCAGCGCCGGGTCGAGGTGGTCGCACCGGTTGAGGAACCAGGTGCCGGTCTCGACCCGGTCGCCGATCGCCACCGCGGCGTCGACGTCGGTGGTCCACACGGAGGCGGTGAGGCCGTAGCGGCTGTCGTTCATCAGGTCGACCGCGGCGTCGTCGCCGTCGACCGCCATGATCCCGACGACCGGCCCGAAGGTCTCCTCGGTCATGATCCGCATGCTGTGGTCGACGCTTACCAGCACCTGCGGGGCGAGGTAGGCGGTGCCGGGCTCGTCCCGCGGGAACGCGGCCGGGTCGACCAGTGCCCGCGCGCCCGCCGCCACCGCCTCGTCGACCTGGTCGCGCACGAACGCCGCGGCGGCGGGGCGCACCAGCGGGCCGAGCGTGGTCGCCGGGTCGAGCGGATCGCCCAGCACGAGGTCGCGGACCCCGGCGACGAACGCCTCGACGAAGTCGTCGAACCGCTCGCGCTGGACGTAGATGCGCTCGACGGCGCAGCACGACTGCCCCGCGTTGAAGCACACGCCCTCGACCAGCGCGGCCGCGGTCGCCTCGAGCGGTGCGTCGGCTCGCACGTAGGCGGGGTCCTTGCCACCGAGCTCGAGCCCCGTGCCCACGAACCGGGACGCCGCCGCCGACTGCACGGCGTGCCCGCCCGCCACCGACCCGGTGAAGGCCACGTACCCCACCCGGTCGTCGGCCACCGTGGCGGCCACACCGCCGTGGTCGGTGTGCACGAACTGGAACACGCCCTCGGGCAGCCCGGCGGCCGCCAGCCCCTCGGCCCAGCGCTCGGCGACCAGCGGCGTCTGCGACGAGGCCTTGAGCACCACGGCGTCGCCCGCCAGCAGCGCCGGCACCACCGCGTTGACAGAGCACAGGTAGGGGTAGTTCCAGGGCGCCACCACCAGCACGACGCCCACCGGCTCGTGGCGGACGAACCGGCGGAACCCCGGCGCCGGCTCGATCTCGGTGTCGGCCAGCGCGCCGGCGGCCGCGCCCGCCAGCCAGGTGGCCCGCTCGGCGAAGCCGCCGGTGATCTCCCCCGGGGCGTGGGCGACCGGCCGTCCCATCTGCCGGCTCAGCTCGCGGCCGATGTCACCGGCCCGGGCCACCAGCCAGGGCACGAGGCGCTCGACCACCGCCACCCGCTGTCCCAGCGGCACCCGCCGCCAGGCCCGCTGGGCGGCGACGGCCCGGTCGAGCACCGCGTCGATCTCGGCGGGTGTCGCCTGCGGGCGCTCGGCCACCACCGAGCCGTCGGCGGGGCTGACCGTCCGCTGGACCCGGCTCGTGCTGTGCGTCGCAGGCATCGGACTACTCGGGGGTGACGTACGCGGCGGTGAGGCCACCGTCGACCAGCATCTCGGCCCCGGTCATGAACGACGCGTCGTCGGAGGCCAGGAACAGCGCCGCCTTGGCGATCTCGTCGGCCTCGCCGAAGCGTCCCATGGGGATGTGCACCAGCCGGCGCCGGCGCTTCTCGTCGCTGTCGAGCACGCGCATCAGCAGCTCGGTGCGCAGCGGGCCGGGGCACAGGGCGTTGACCCGGATGCCCTCGCGGGCGTGGATCACCGCCAGCTCGCGGGTGAGCGCCAGCACCGCGCCCTTGCTGGCCGTGTAGGCGAGCTGGGGGGTCGCCGCACCCAGCCTGGCCACGAACGACGCGGTGTTGACGATCGAGCCGCCCCCGGCCCGGCGCAGGGCGGGGATGCCGTACTTGCAGCCGAGGAACACCCCCTTGGCGTTGACGTCCATGGTGGTGGCCCACGTGCCCTCGCCGGTGTCGACGGCGTCGCCGTCGGCGGCCAGCATGACGCCGGCGTTGTTGAACAGCACGTCGAGGCGCCCGAAGGCCGCCTCGGCCGCCGCCACCATGGCCTCGCAGTCGGCGGCGACCGCCACGTCGGCCACCACGGCGATCGCCTCGGTGGCGTCGTCCGCGGCGCCCCGGCGGGCCCGCTCGGCGCCGGGACCGCCCGCGTCGTCGACCTCGGCCGCCTCGCCTGCGGCGCGGATCTGGGCCACCGTCTGCTCCGCCGAGTCCCTGTCGCGGTCGACGGCGACCACCGCGGCGCCCTCCCGGGCGAACAGCAGCGACGCGGCCCGGCCGATGCCGCTGCCCGCGCCGGTGATCAGCGCGACCTTCCCGGCCAGCCTCACAGCCGCGCCCCCATGCGGGGCGGCGCCGTCGCATCCACACGCGGCATCGTCAGATCCTCTCGAAGTAGCGGCGGCGCTCCCAGTCGGAGACCGCGCTCGTGTACGCCTCCCACTCGGTGCGGAAGAAGTGGGTGTAGTGGTCGACCACCGGCTGCCCGAACGCCGCCTTGGCGAAGGGGCTGGCCGCGAAGAGGTCGGTGGCCTCGGCCAGCGTGCGGGGCACGTGCGGCAGGTCGCGGGCGGCGTACACGTCGCCGTCGAAGCACGCGGGCGGCTCGGTGCGGCAGGCGACGCCGTCGAGCCCCGCGGCCAGCAGCCCGGCCAGCGCCAGGTAGGGGTTGCAGTCGGCGCCGGGGATGCGGCACTCGATCCGCAGGCTCTGGCCGCTGCCGACCACCCGCACCCCGGCGGTGCGGTTGTCGTAGCTCCAGGCGATGCGGGTCGGCGCCCACGAGCCGTCGACGTAGCGCTTGTACGAGTTCACCGTGGGCGCCAGGAGCACCATCACGTCGGGCACGTGGACCAGCACGCCGCCGAGGAACCAGCGGAACTCGTCCGAGCACCGCACGGGCCCCAGCTCGCCGTCGCCGTCGAACGCGTTGGTGCCGTCGCGCCACAGGCTCATGTGGACGTGGCAGCTCGAGCCGGCCTGCTCGGTCGCCACCTTGGCCATGAACGTGACGCTGGCGCCGAGGCGGTCGGCGTGCTCCTTGAGGCACTGCTTGTAGACGACGTGGCGGTCGGCCATCGCCAGCGCGTCGGTGTAGCGGACGTTGAGCTCGTGCTGGCCGACGCACCACTCGCCCTTCGAGCTCTCGACCGGCACGCCCGAGCGGCGCAGGTGACGGCGGACGGCGGCGGTGAAGTCCTCGGTGCGGGCGCCTTGCAGCAGGTGGTAGTCCTCGAGGTACCAGCCGGCCGGCTCGAGCTGGGTGAAGCCGCTGGCCGCCGCGTCGCGGTACGACGAGCGGTACAGGTAGTACTCGAGCTCGGTGGCGGCCATGGCCACCAGTCCCCGCTCGGCGGCGGCGTCCACCTGGCGGCGCAGGATCGTGCGCGGCGCCGCCTGCACCGGGCTGTGGTCTCGGAGGTCGGCGACGTCGCACAGCACCAGGGCCGTGCGGTCGAGCCAGTCGGCCCGCCGCAGCGTGGCCATGTCGGGGACGAGGTGGACGTCGCCGTAGCCCAGCTCCCAGTTGGCCAGCTCGTAGCCGGGGACCGGCTCCATCTCCATGTCGGTGGTCAGCAGGTAGTCGCAGCCGTGGGTGCCGTCGGTCGCCACGTGGTCGACGAACATGTCGGCGTCGTAGCGCTTGCCCACCAGCCGGCCGTAGTGGTCGGTGAAGCCGACGATCACGGTGTCGATCTCGCCGAGGCCGACGGCAGCACGCAGGCCGTCGAGCGTCAGCATGCCCTCGGGGGCGGTGGGGCCGGTCATGACCACCTCCGGTTCAGCCGGCGGAACATCTTGCGCTGCGACGAGCACAGCCGGGGCAGCTCGGCCGACAGCCGGTCGTAGACGTCGCGGCGGGCGGGGTCAGGCGTGAACGTGCGGGACACGGTGACCAGGTCACGCACCTCGGCGCGGTCGATCAGCCCGAGCGACATGCCCGCCAGCATGGCCGCGCCGCGCAGCTGGGCGTGCAGCGGATCGTCGACCCGCTCGATCGTCCGGTCCATCACGTCGGCGTGGATCTGGCACCACAGGTCGGACTGCGCCCCGCCGCCCACCACCCGGATCGGGTCGAGGGTCTGCTTGGCGAACCGCTCGACGTAACCGTGCAGCCAGTGGTTGTTGTAGGCGACGCCCTCCATCACGGCCCGCACCAGGTCGGCCCGGGTGGTGGCCAGCGACAGGTTGTGGAACCCGCCCCGCAGGTGGCTGTCGCTGACCGGCGTGCGCTCGCCCGCCAGCCACGGTGTGAACACGACCCGCCGGGCGCCGGGCGGCGACGTGGCGGCCAGCGCGGTCAGGTCGTCGAAGCTGCACTCGGTGCCCTCGCCCCCGCCTTCGTCTCCACCGTCGCCCTCGCCCCCGTCACCGCCGTCGCCGCCATCGCCGCCGAACAGGCCGTCGCCGGCGGCGAGGACGTTGTCGCGCAGCCACTGGAGGCACAGCCCGGAGGTGTCGTGGTTGTTGGCCAGCAGGTAGCCGCCGTCGAGCCCCGGGATGCTGGCCATCCCGTGGGACACGTCGGTGCGCTTGCGGGGCACCGGCAGGCTGATCCACGACGTGGTGCTCAGCGCCATGTGCGCCTGGCCCTCGCCCAGCGCCCCGGAGCCGATGGCCGCCGCGTGCAGGTCGGGCACGCCGGCCACCACCTGCACGCCCGGCGGCAGGCCGAGGTCGGCGGCCACGTCGTCGCGCACCGTGCCGATCACGCTGCCGGTGGGGACGAGCGGCGGCAGCTTGTCGCCGTCGACGCCCGCCCGCTCGACCAGGTCGGCGTCGTAGGCCAGGTGGTCGAGGCGCCGGTTGTCGGTGAGCCACGCGGCGGTCATCGAGGCGTGGGTCGCAGCCGGCACGCCGGTGAACCGCATGGCCACGTAGTCGACCGGCTCGAGGTACCAGCGGGCGGCGGCGGCCACGTCGGGGTGGTTGGCGGCCAGGTTCAGCATGTGGCCGACCGGGTCGTTGCCGCCGGGGATGCCCCCGGTCTTGCGCACCCAGGCGGCCAGAGCCCGCCCGCTGTAGCCGGCCACCCGCCCGCCGATGCGCCGGCGGACGAGGCGGATGCCCCGGTGGTCCTGCCACATGATGCAGTCACCGACGGGCACGCCCTCCGCGTCGACCGGCACCGTGCTGGCCCACTGCCCGGTGACGCAGACGGCGACCACGTCGCCGGCCGGCACCGTGGCATTGGCGATCGCCTTGCGGACCGCGCCGGTGATGACGTCCCACCACTCGTGCGCGTCCTGGACGGCGCCACCGCCGTCGAGCCACCGGGTCGACAGCCGGACGTGGTCCTGCCACGCGACGCGCCCGGTGACCGACACGAAGCCGATCTTCGGCCCACCGGTCCCCAGGTCGACCGCGAGCACCAGCCCGTCGCGCCCCCGGTCGCGGGTCGCCCCGCTGCCGGCCTCCGTCACGACGGCACCTGGGACTGGCGGTCGAGCAGGTCGGCCATGACGCTGCGGATCATCTCGTCGGCCTCGTCGGTGAGCCCGCCCGCCACGCCGCCGTAGATGGCCGCCGAGAAGGGGGCTTCGTCCTTGCGCTCGCGGGCGTAGGCGACGGCCTCGGACAGGTCGGCGGCGAACGCCTCGGCCACGCCGGGCTGGGTCTGCGGGCGGGTGACGGCCATGTGGATGGCGTTGGGGTACTGCTGGCCGTTGAACCGCCAGCCCCGCTGCCGCATGAAGTCGTTGACGTGGTAGATGTCGAACTCGTCGGAGGTGAACGAGAAGCAGAACGTCGGGCTGCCCATGATCCGCAGCTCGGGGTGTGACCGCACGGCGGCCATCATCTCCGCGGCGGTGGCGAAGATCTGCTCGGCGTAGCGCCGGTAGCCGTCCCGGCCGAGCTGCACCATGGCGGCCCAGGTGGCGGCGAGCAACCCGCCCGACCGTGAGCCCTCGATGCCGGGCGACATGTACTTGCCGCCGGTCCAGCCCGACACGAAGAAGTACTGGCCGTTGCGCAGCGCCTTGTCGCGGAACAGCAGCGTCGAGCTGCCCTTGAAGGCGTAGCCGTACTTGTGGGTGTCGGCCGAGATGGTGGTCACGCCCGGCACCCGGAAGTCGAACAGCGGGATCGGCTCGACCCCCAGCTCGCGGCCGAAGGGCAGGATGAAGCCGCCGAGGCAGCCGTCCACGTGCAGCCCCACGCCCCGGCTCTGGGCCAGCTCGCCCAGCTCGGGGATGGGGTCGATGGTGCCGTAGGGGTAGTTGCAGGCCGACCCCATGACGGCGATCGTGTCGCCGTCGACCAGGTCGGCCATGGCGCCCACGTCGACCGTGGTGGTGTCGGGGTGGACCGGCGCCGTACGCAGTTCGACGCCGAAGAGGTGGCACGCCTTGTCGAACGCGGGATGGCCCGTCTCGGGCTTGACGAAGTTGGGACGGGTGACGCCCCGGGCGGCGGCCTGCTCGCGGTAGGCGAGCACGGCGTGCAGGATGCTGCCGGTGCCGCCGGTGGTGACCAGGCCGGCGGGCTCGCCGTCGGTGACGGCCTCGGCGTGCAGCAGGTCGAGCGCCATGCCGAGGATCTCGGCCTCGAACTTGGTGGCGCTGGGGCACATGTCCCGCTGCAGCACGTTGACGTGGGCGAAAAGCCCGAACGCCTCGTTCATGAAGTCGTAGTGCTCGTGGTCGCCGCAGTACATCGTGCCGGAGCACTTGCCGGTCTCCCAGAACGCGTCCTCCTCGGTGGCCATGGCCCGCAGCTCGGCCAGCACCTCGTCACGCGGGCGGCCGCGGTCGGGTAGGGCGCGGTTGACCGGGAACCGGTCCTCGTACGGGAACTTGCCCATCGGCGTCGACCCCCATCGCTAGCCGGGACCGGGGCGGGCCCGGCGCGGCGACGGTAGCACCACTCTGGAAGTTCTTCCAGAGTCCCGGTACGGTTCGGGTGATGGCCGCCAACCGACGGCACCGCCCCAGCGCCCAGGCCCGGCGCGACGCCCTGCTGCGGGCGGCGGTCGAGGTCGCGGCCGAGCGGGGCACGGCCGGCACCACCCACCGGGCGGTCACCGAGCGGGCGGGTGTGCCGCTGGCGACGGCGTCGTACTTCTTCTCGTCGATCGGCGAGCTGGTGGCCGAGGCGCTGCGCACCTTCGTCACCGAGGAGGCGGCCCGCCTCGAGGCGCTGGCCGACGAGCTGGGGGGTGACGCGCACGATCCCGACGCGATGGCGGCGGCGCTCAGCGAGGCGTCGATGCCGTCCGGGCCGCTGCCCTGGGCCCTGGCGCAGTTCGAGGCCTACCTGCAGGCGGCCCGCGATCCGGCGCTGCGGGCGCCGGTGGCCGACGCGCTGGCCGTCTACGAGCGGGTGGCCGAGGTGGCCCTGGCCGCGGCGGGCGCCGACGGAGCCGAGGATGCGGCACCGGCGTTCAACGCGCTGGCCGACGGCTTCGCCCTGCACCACCTGGCCCGGCCGCAGCCCGGCGACGTCGAGGCGCTGCGGCGGGCGCTGCGGCTGCTGTTCCTCGGGCTGCTCGTCGAGCGGGGCGAGGTCGACCGGGCGGTCGCCCTGGCACGCGGCCCGGCACCGGCGGTCGACCCCTCGGTCACGGACACCGAGCCGTCGAGCCCGAGGTCATAGGCCCACCGGCAGCGGCGTCGCCGCCGCGGCAGGCGCTGACGCCAGCGGTCCGGAATGCGCCGGCGGCGCCCCCGAGTTCCTCGTGCGCCCGCGACGCCCCCGGGTCGTCACGCGCCGGTGGCGTCGAGGACGCGCTGCAGCAGCAGCGTGAACGCGTCGGCCGTGGCATCCCCCCCGTCGTCCCGGTCGGCCCCCGCCGGGGATGGCGGGCCGGCGGGGGCCGACTCGGCGCGGATGCGCTCGAGCGCCCGCTGCAGCGCCGCACCCGCCTCGGGATCGGGCGCCCCGGTGACGGTGGCGCCCCCGTCGTCGTGGGGCGTCATGTCCAGCTGGGCGAGCGCCTGCAGCAGCAGCCGCAGCGGCTCGCCCGCCACCAGGGAGTCGAGGTCGATGGCCACCGGGCGCACGCTACCCAGCGCCGGGCGCCAGCGTGCGACGACGCTCGCCGTGGACCGTCGATCGCGGCGGTCACGTGCGACCCCCGGCAGCGACCTTCGGTACCTTCGGAAGTCGCCGATGACGTGCGTCCATGCGCGCCGTGGACCCTCGACGACCTTCGGCGGGCGCCGATGACGTGCGACCATGCGCGCCGTGGACCCTCGACCGTGGGTGGTCACGTGCGACCCCGGCGTCGACGACGCCGTCGCGCTCGCCGTGGCCGCCGGCCGTGACGACTGCGATGTGCGCGCCATCGTCGCCAGCGCCGGGAACGTCGACGCGCCCACCGCCTGGCGCAACGCCCGCGGGCTGGCCGACCTGCTCGGGCTGGACGTGCCCGTCGCGATGGGCAGTGCGGCCACGGTCGGCGGCCGGGCGATCAGCCGGGCGGGTCACGCCCACGGCGCCGACGGGCTGGCGGGGCTCGCGCACCGGCTG
>DASTFE010000465.1:0-7310 GCA_035708905.1 Acidimicrobiales bacterium
GTGGGGGCCGGTGCGGGACACGGTGCTGCAGGTCCGCTACGTGTCGGCCGAGGGCCGGGTGGTGGCGGCGGGGGGGCCGCCGGCCTCGGCCAGGCCCGTCACGCGGGCCTGGGCGGCGACGTCGGCCGGGTGCCCGTCCAGCAGCACCCAGGTGGTCACGCCGTCCCACAGCACCGCCGCCGGGCGGTGCAGCCGGTGCACCAGGGCGAACGGGTCGGCCTCCCCGGCCAGCCACCGCTCGGCGGCGGGCAACGGGCGGGTGCGCAGCACCACCTCGGCCAGCAGGCCCAGGGTGCCGAGCGACCCCACCAGCAGCCGGCACAGGTCGAACCCCGACACGTTCTTCACGGTCGGGCCGCCCGCCTTGACCACCGCGCCGTCCGCCGCGACGTAGCGCACCTCCAGCACGGCGTCGCGCACCGGGCCCCATCCCAGGCGCCGCAGGCCGCTGTGCCCGACGGCGAGCACGCCGCCCACGGTGGCGCCGGGCCACGGCGGCAGCGCCACGGTCTGGCCCACCTCGGCCAGCGCGGCGTCGAGGTCGGCCACCGTGGTGCCCGCCCGCACCCGCACGGTCATGTCGGCCGCCTCGACGGCGACCACGCCGGCCGGGGCGCGCACCTCACGGCCAGCCACGTCCGGGCCGGGGGGCGGACCGCCGGCGTGCCACTGGGTCCGCCCGCCGACCGCGGTGACCGGCCCCGCCGCGGGCGGGCCGACGTCGCTCGCGAAGGCGGAGACCGGGTCGGTCACCGCCCGCCCCTCACACCCACACCCCCTCGGGGACCGACTGCAGGTCGCCGCACCGGCTGCCCGCCGGCAACACCTTGGTCGGGTTCGCCGCGCCGTCGGGATCGAAGGCGTCGCGCAGCCGGGCCTGGGCGTCGAGGTCAGCCGCCGAGAACAGCAGCGGCATGAGGTCGCGCTTCTCGAGGCCGATGCCGTGCTCGCCCGACAGCACGCCGCCGGCCTCCAGCGAGACCCGCACGATCTCCTCGCCCGCGGCGTGCACCCGGTCCATGACTCCCGGCTCGCGGGCGTCGAACAGCAGCAGAGGGTGCAGGTTGCCGTCGCCGGCGTGGAAGACGTTCATGACGCCGAGGTCGTGGCGCTCGGCGATCTCGTACACCTGGGCCAGCACGCCGACCAGCCGAGTGCGGGGCACGACCGTGTCGTGCAGGTAGTAGTTCGGCGCCACCCGGGCCACCGCGCCGAAGGCCGACTTGCGACCCTTCCACAGCAGCGCCCGCTCGGCGTCGTCGGCGGCCACCCGCACGGTGCGCGCACCGTGCGCCCGCCCGATCTCGCCGATGCGGGCCACGCCGTCGGCCACCCCGTCGGGCAGGCCGTCCACCTCGGCCAGCAGCACGGCCGCCGCGTCGGTGGGGTAACCGGCCCGGGCGAACTCCTCGGCCGCCCGGGTGATGCGCTGGTCCATCATCTCGAGCGCCGCGGGCACCAGGCCGGCCGCGATGATGCCGCTCACCGTCTCGGCCGCGGCGTCGACCGTCGGGAAGTCGAGCAGCAGGGTGGCGACGGCCGGCGGGACCGGCGTGAGCCGCACGGCGATGCGGGTGGCGATGCCCAGCGTGCCCTCGCTGCCCACGAACGCGCCCCGCAGGTCGAGGCCCGCCGGCTCGGGGTCGAGCCCGCCGAGCACGGTGACCGTGCCGTCGGGCAGCACGACCTCGACCGCCAGCACGTGGGCGCTGGTGACGCCGTACGCGAGGCAGTGGGGGCCGCCCGAGTTGTTGGCGACGTTGCCTCCGATGGTGCAGGCCTGCTGGCTGGAGGGGTCGGGGGCGAAGTGCAGGCCGAGCGGCGCCAGCGCCCGGGTGAGATCGAGGTTGACGACGCCCGGCTGCACCCACGCCACCCGCTCGTCGACGTCGACCTCGAGGATGCGGTCCATCTTGGTGGTGACGATCACGACCGGCCCGTCCACCGGCACGGCCCCGCCCGCCAGCCCGGTGCCCGAGCCCCGGGCCACGAACGGCCGACCGTGGCTCCGGGCGATGCGTACCGCAGCCGCCACCTCGGCGGTCGTCAACGGGAAGCAGGCGACCACCGCCTCACCCGCCAGCACCGACGCGTCCCGCCCGTACAGGCCGAGCTCGACGCCGCCCGTGCGCACCCGGTCGGGCGCGAGCGCCCGCACCAGGTCGGCAGCGAGGACGTCGGCGCCGGCGGCCGTGACGCCGGTGGCGGTGACCCCCACGGCGTCCGCCTGGCCGGCGCCGGTGGCGTCCGCGTCCTGCGCGGCCTCGGAGCGAGGCGAGGCGGTCACCCCCGCAGTCTGCCCTGCCGGTGACCGTTCGCCGCGTCCCGGTCCGCCGCGCGTAGGCCCGATCCGGGAGGTGGTCGTCTCAGCCGGCTGCGTCGGTCGGCCGAGCGCCCGTCACCCGTGACCGCAGGAACGCCGCTACCTGGGTGACGTACTCGGCGAACCCGGGCTCGCGGGCGAACCGCTCGGGTGGGACACCGCGCAGCGGCTCGAGGTCGCCCAACGTGTCGCGCAGCAATCGGAGCCGGCGGCCGACGACGTCCGGGTCGAGACGGCGGGGTGTCATGGCCCGCTCAGTGCCTCGAGGTCGAGGCGGCGGAGATGCTCGGTGTCGCGCCTCTCCGCGAGGGCGGCCATCTGCCCGATCGCCCAGGCACCCGCTTCGCGCTCGTAGAGGCCCAGCCCGACGAAGCCCTCGGCGCGTGCCACGGGATCGGCATCGTCGAGGACCAGCAGGTCGATGCCGTCGTAGCCGGTGAGCGTCACGAGATCGTCGAGCAGCGCGAGCAGCCGGGGCGGCCCGGCGAACGACACGGCCACGTCGAGGTCGCGTGGTGCGGGCATGTCCGGGTCGTGCCATCGCCGGAACGCGCTGCCGAACACACCCAACAGACGGAGGTCGTGCCGGCGCGCGATCCGCTCCAGATCTCCGGAGGCGGCCGCAGCGATCAGGGCGTCGAGCGCCGCCATCGGGTCGGGCGAGGGCACCACGCCGCGATCGTACCGGCGCGACCCGACCGGGAGGGTCGGCGGCCCGCCGTCGCAGCCGTCGCGGTGGCGCGCCGTGGAGGTACGGGTGGGCCGGCGGCGTCGCGCCCCTGCCGGCAGCGCGACGGGCGACACCGGGACATCGGCCTCCGGTCGCGCCGACGCGCCCGCGGGCACGCCGACCGACCGGGCCGACCGGGTTGCGGCCGGCCCGGTCGTCGATCCCCCGGTCGACCGGCCGGTCATCGACCCGCCGGTGTGACCGGGGTGGACGGTCAGGCGGCGACCGCGTCGTCCCGCTCGACCGGCTCGAGGGCGAGGTCGAGCACCTTGGCCACGTCGTCGACCGGGTGGAAGGACATCTCGGCGCGCACGGCCTCGGGCACGTCGTCGAGGTCGGCCTCGTTGCGCAGCGGCAGGATCACCTCGCGCAGGCCGGCCCGGTGGGCGGCCAGCACCTTCTGCTTGACCCCGCCGATGGGCAGCACCCGGCCCGACAGCGTGACCTCGCCGGTCATCGCCACCGTCGAGCGCACCTGCGTGCCCCGCAGCAGGCTCACCAGGGCCGTGGTCATGGTGATGCCGGCGGACGGGCCGTCCTTGGGGATGGCCCCGGCGGGGAAGTGCACGTGGAAGCGCTTGCCCTCGAGGTCGGCCCGGTCGATGCCGAGCTGGTCGGCCTTGGACCGGACGTACGACAGGGCGATCTGCGCCGATTCCTTCATGACGTCGCCGAGCTGACCCGTGACGGTCATGCCCGACTCGCCCGGCATCGACGTGGCCTCGACGAACAGCACATCGCCGCCCACGCCGGTGACGGCCAGGCCGGTGGCCACCCCGGGAACCGACGTGCGGTCGGCCGCCTCGTCGTGGAACCGGCGCCGCTTCAGGTACCGGGCCACGTCGCCGGCGTCGACGACGATGGGGGTCTCGGCGCCGGTCGCCACGGCCGTGGCCACCTTGCGCAGCACCTTGCCGATCTCGCGCTCGAGGTTCCGCACGCCCGCCTCGCGGGTGTAGCCCTCGACGATCTCGCCGAACGCCGCGTCGGTGATCCGCACCTCGCCCTCGCGCAACCCGTTGCGGGCCTGCTGGCGGGCGAAGAGGTGGTCGCGGGCGATCGCGACCTTCTCGTCGTGCGTGTAGCCGTCGAGGCGGATGACCTCCATGCGGTCGAGCAGCGGGCCAGGGATCGTCTCGAGCATGTTGGCCGTGGCCAGGAACAGCACGTCGGACAGGTCGAGGTCGACCTCGAGGTAGTGGTCGCGGAACGTGTGGTTCTGCGCCGGGTCGAGCACCTCGAGCAGGGCCGACGACGGGTCGCCCCGCCAGTCGGCGCCCACCTTGTCGACCTCGTCGAGCAGGATGACCGGGTTCATGGTGCCGGCCTCTTGCAGGGCACGCACGATGCGGCCCGCCTGGGCGCCGACGTAGGTGCGCCGGTGACCCCGGATCTCGGCCTCGTCGCGGATGCCGCCCAGGGCGACACGGGTGAACTTGCGCCCCAGTGCCCGGGCGATCGACGCGCCGAGCGACGTCTTGCCGACGCCGGGAGGGCCGGCCAGCGCCAGGATGGCGCCGGGCCGCCGCCCGTTGTCGGTGACCGCCTCGATCTCGGCCACGACGGGCACGTCGCCACCGCCGCTGGAGCGGGTGTCGCCGTCGGCGGTGCCCGCCTCGTCGCCGGCCTCGGGCTCGCCCTCGTGGGTGGTGCTCGACCCGTCGCCGTCGGCGTCGGCGCGCGGCGCGCCGTCGGACTCGGCCGCCTCCGCGGCGGCCCGCTCGGCCAGCAGCTTGCGCACGGCCAGCATCTCGACGATGCGCTCCTTCACCTCGTCGAGGCCGGTGTGGTCGGTGTCGAGCACGGCTCGGGCACGGTCGATGTCGTAGTCGTCGACGCTGCGCTCGCCCCACGGGATCTCGAACACGGTGTCGAGCCAGTTGCGGATCCACCCGTGCTCGACGTTCTGCTCGGGCGTGCGCTCGAAGCGGTCGATCTCGCGGGCGATGGCCTTCTCGGTCGCCGCGGGCACGGCTTTGGCCTCGACCAGCGCCGTCAGCCGCTCGCGGTAGCTCTGGGCGGAGTCGTCGTCGTCCTCGCCCAGTTCCTTGCGGATGGCGTCCATCTGCTGACGCAGGAGGAACTCGCGCTGGCGGTCCTCGAGGCCCTCGGTGACGTCGTTGCGGATCTTCTCGGAGAGCTGGTGCTCGGCCAGCGCATCCTTGACCCAGCCCAGCACGCGGCGCAGCCGCTCGGGCAGGTCGAGGGTCTCGAGCAGTTCGACCTTGCGCTCGACCGACAGGTCGGGCCACCAGCCCACCAGGTCGGCCAGTGCGGCCGGGTCGTCGACGCCGCGCAGCACCTCGGTGAGGCGGCGGCCGCCGAGGGCCTCGAACAGGGCCCGCAGCGCGGCCCGCAGCTCGGTGGCCAGGGTGGCGACCTCGTCGGTGACCTCGCCGTCATCGACGGGCGAGGCGTGCACCCACAGTCCGCTGGTCTGGCCGATGACGCCCAGCCCGACCTCGGCCCGGCTGGTGGCGCGGATGACGAGGGCGTTCATGCCGCCCGGCAGGTTGCCGCGGTTCTCGATGCGGGCGATGGTGCCCACGGCCGCGTAGCGGCCGTCGGGATGGCGGGGCACGAGCAGCAGCGTGTCGCCCGCCTTGGCGGCGGCGTCGGCCGCCGACCTGGCCTCGTCGGTCTCGAGGGCCAGGGTGACCACCATGCCCGGCAGCACGACGTCGTTCGTCAGCGGCAGGACGGGCAGGGTCACGGTCTCCAGGTCGGCCATGTGTGGCCCTCCTCCAGGAAGGTGGGGAAGTACTTGAGCAGTGCAATAAACACTAGGGCCGCACCTCGCATTCCACACGCAACAAGCTTGAGTGCATGGCGCTCAACTCTGGTTCGTTAGCGTGGCATCTCGTGGTAGCCGCCCAGGACCCCTCCGTCGCCGACGCCTGCGGTGCCGAGCCGTCGTTCATCTGCCGGCGGGTGCTCGACTGGACCGACAGCGAGGTGTGGGCCGAGGCGGCCGACAAGCTGCTGGCCACGCCTGCCGAAATCCTGCTCATCCTGGTGGTGGCGTTCGTGGCCAACCGCCTCGTGCGCCGGGCCATCAAGCGGATGGTGGCCAAGGTGGCGGAGCCCGAGGCCCAGGACCTGCTGGCCAGCATCAGGCGGCGCGCGCCCGCGTCGATGATCGACACCGGCTCGACCTCGCTGCGTGCGTCGGCCCGCGCGCAGACGCTCGGCCACGTGCTGCGCTCGATCGCCAGCGCCGTCATCTGGACCATCGCCGGGGCCATGGTGCTCGGCGCGCTGGGCGTGAACCTCGGTCCTCTCCTCGCAGGCGCCGGCATCGCCGGCGTGGCCATCGGCTTCGGCGCCCAGAGCCTGGTCAAGGACTTCCTCTCGGGCATCTTCATGCTGATCGAGGACCAGTACGGCGTCGGCGACATCGTCGACCTCGGCGAGGCGACGGGCACCGTCGAGGCGGTGACGCTGCGCACGACCCGGCTCCGTGACGTGCAGGGCACCGTGTGGCACGTGCCGAACGGCGAGATCATGCGGGTGGGCAACATGTCCCAGCAGTGGGCCCGTGCCCTGCTCGACGTCGACGTGGCCTACGGCACCGACATCGACGAGGCCCAGGCGGTCATCAAGTCGGTGGCCGACGGCCTGTGGCGCGACCCGGCCTGGAAGGGCCGCGTCCTCGAGGAGCCGGAGGTGTGGGGCATCGAGCACCTCGGGCCCGACGCCATCTCGATCCGCCTGGTGGTCAAGACCCGCCCGGCGGCGCAGTTCCCGGTCATGCGCGAGCTGCGCCGGCGCCTCGCCGACGCCTTCGGGGCCGAGGGCATCGAGATGCCCTTCCCCCAGCGCTCGATCTGGGTGCGGCGCGAGGAGGGGTCGTCACGGGACGCCGAAGGCCCGTTCGCATCACCGGCCGCCGCCCGCGGCGACGACGCCGACGGCGGCCCGCCCGCCGGCCCGCCCGAGGCCTGAGCCTGCGGGCCGGGCGGGCCTCCCCGAAGCCCCTGCTGCACGACGTTCCTGCCGCGGGTTCTGGGGCCCCGACCCCGGATCGCGGCGAGAACGGTGGTGCAGCGTTCCTGCCGCGGGTTCTGGGGCCCCGACCCCGGATCCCGCGGCGAGAACGTGGCCCGCGGCTGGCGGCCGGCCCGGCGGCGGTCAGGCCGGCGCCGGTCAGGCCGGCGGTGGTCAGGCCGTCGGCTCGGGGGCCAGGTCGACCGTGACCGAGAACCCGTCGCCGGCCTCGGTGGTCAGCGCGTCGATGCGGCCCGCCGAGCGGACGTC
>DASTFE010000466.1:0-10050 GCA_035708905.1 Acidimicrobiales bacterium
GGCCTCGGCCTCGGGCTCGCCGTCGCCGGCGGCGCCGCCCTCGGCGTCGGAGCGCGACTTGTTGCGCTTGCGGCCGCCACGCGACCCGCGCCGGCGGCGCTTGGGGGCAGGTGCGTCGTCGTCACCGGCGGTCTGGTCAGCGGTCTCTTCGTTCTCGCCGGCAGTCGTCCTGGCGGTCGTGGTGGCGCCGGGCTCGCCGGTCGCGTCGGTCTCTTCGTTCTCGCCGTTCCCGTCGTTCTTCGAGGCCGTTGCCTTGGGAGTCGACGCGGCCCCGGTCGCCGGGGGTGCGGGAGTGGTGTCGGTACCGGCCGGGGGCGCCGTGGCGGCGTCGGTCGACGCCGGGGTCGCCCCCTGGGCGGCCGGTTCGGCCGGGGAATCGGCCGGTCGGGTCTCCGGCGCCTCAGGGGCCGGGTTCGGCGCCTCCGGGCCGGAAACGTCTGTCTCGGACATGGATGGGTTCCCTTCTCATGACGCACGCGCCTCCGCGTGCGGCGGCGGCGTCGCTGCCGGCCCGAGGTCGATGACCTCGCGCCGGGCGCCGCCGGCCTGCGTCCATTGGTGGATGCGTGTGACCCGTGCCATCACCCAGGCGGGGTCGATCGCAGCGATCAGCTCGGCCGGGCGCAGCGCCCGGGGCTGGGTCGCCAGCTCGGCCTCGAGGGCCGTGGCGATGCCCGTCGCCCGGGGCGCGAGCGGTGCGGACACCTCGGTCACCGGACCGAGGACCCGCAGGTCGAGGATGGCAGGCCGCACGTCGTCGGTGACGGGCTGGCCCTTGCGTTCACGGGTCACGGTGAGCTCGGTGGCCGCCAGCACCCGCGAGACGCCTGCCGTGGCGTCGGAGGGTGTGACGTCGCCGACCTCGATGTACCAGGTGCAGCTGGTGACGGCCTGCTGGAGCGAGTCGGCTCCGCGCGGCAGGTCGACGGCCGACTGCACCTCGATGCCCGCGGGCAGGGCCGTGGCGAGCAGCGCGGGCAACTGCTCGACGGCGACGAGCTCGGGCGTGTCGCGGACGGCCACGTCGAGGTACTCGCCGAGCGACTCGTGGCCGGTGGACAGCGCCAGGCCGAAGCTGAGCTTCGGCCGGGGCGAGAAGCCCTCGGTGTAGGCGACGGGCACGCCGGAGCGGCGCAGGGCCCGCTCCCAGATGCGGGCCAGGTCGCGGTGGCTGGTGAAGCGGACCTTGCCCTGCTTGGTGAACCGGATGCGCACCCGGCGCGGGCCGCCGGCCGGGCGGGCGGGGGCGGCGGGCGCGCTCACGAGCGTGCTCCGGCGAGCGGGCGGGACCGCAGCGTGACCGGGACGCTGCCCGGCAGGTGGGCCCCGGTGGACAGGTCCTGGCCGGTGCCCTGGCTGCCGCCGGCGGGCGGCGTGGCCGAAGCGACCACGTGCTCGATGCCGTACCCGGTGCAGGCGCCGCAGTCGTAGCACGGCGTCCACCGGCAGTCGGGCAGGCCGACCTCGGCCAGGGCGTCCTGCCAGTCCTGCCACAGGAAGTCCTTGTGGAGCCCGGCAGAGATGTGGTCCCAGGGCAGGACCTCGTCCTCGGTGCGGTGCCGGTGCACGTACCAGTCGACGTCGAGGCCGGCCTCGGCCATGGCCTCGAGCCACAGGTCGAGGTGGAAGTGCTCGCTCCACTCCTGGAAGGTGCCACCGCGGCGCCACACCTGCTCGATCACCGGGCCGAGCCGGCGGTCGCCCCGTGACGCCAGGCCCTCGATCAGCGTGGCCTTGGGGTCGTGCCAGGTGAGCTGCACGCCCTTGGCCTTGCGGGAGCCGTCGCGCAGCAACGAGATCTTGCGGCCCAGCTCGTCGACCGTGTTCTGGCCGAACCACTGGAACGGCGTGAACGGCTTGGGCACGAAGCCCCCGACCGACGCCTTGACCGCCACGCCCCTGGTGTGGGCCCGCCCGATCTCGACGCAGTTGCGGGCGAGGTCGAGGATGCCGAGGGTGTCCTCGTCGGTCTCGGAGGGCAGGCCGGTCAGGAAGTAGAGCTTGACCCGCCGCCACCCCGAGCTGAAGGCCGACTCGACGGCCCCGTACAGGTCGTCCTCGCGGATGAGCTTGTTGATGATCTGGCGCATGCGCCAGGTGCCGGCCTCGGGGGCGAAGGTGAGGCCGGTGCGGCGGGCCTTCTGGATCTGGCCGGCGATGCCGACCGTGAAGGCGTCGACCCGCAGGCTGGGCAGGCTGACCGACACCTGCCCGCAGTTGGCCGGGTCGTCGACCACCCCCTGCACCACCGACTCGATGCCGGAGAAGTCGGCGGTCGACAGGCTGGTGAGCGCCACCTCGTCGTAGCCCGTGCGGCGCAGCCCGTCGGCCACCATCGTGCGCACCTGCTCGGCGGGGCGCTCGCGCACCGGGCGGGTGATCATGCCCGCCTGGCAGAACCGGCAGCCCCGGGTGCAGCCGCGGAAGACCTCGACGTTGAGCCGGTCGTGCACCACCTCGGTGAGCGGCACGAGCTGGTTGCGGGGGTAGGGCCACTGGGCGAGGTCGGCGATGGTGCGCTTCTCGACCCGCTCGGGCACGTCGGGGTACCGGGGCGTGACCGCCCGGAGGTGGCGGCCGTCGTACTCGACGTCGTACATCGAGGGCACGTACACGCCCTCGACGTGGGACAGCGCCCGCAGCACCGCGGCGCGGCTGCCCTCGGTGCGGCCGGCCGCCTTCCACTCGCGGATCACCTCGGTGATCTCGGAGACCACCTCTTCGCCGTCGCCCAGCACCACGAAGTCGAGGAAGTCGGCCAGCGGCTCGGGGTTGTAGGTGCAGTGGCCGCCCGCGGCCACCAACGGGTGCTCGGGCCGGCGCTCGGCCGCCCGCACGGGCACGCCCGCCAGGTCGACGCAGTTGAGCAGGTTGGTGTAGGTGAGCTCGGCTGACAGGTTGAAGGCCAGCACGTCGAACTCGCCCGCGGGCCGGTGGGTGTCGACCGAGAACAGCGGGATGCGCTCGCGCCGCATGACCGCCTCGAGGTCGCCCCACGGCGCGTACGAGCGCTCGGCGGCGGTGTCGTCGCGCTCGTTGAGGATCTCGTAGAGGATCTGCAGGCCCTGGTTGGGCAGCCCGATCTCGTAGGTGTCGGGGTAGGTCAGCAGCCACGAGACGGCGCCGGGACCGGCGTCGGGACGCTGCGCGCCGAGCTCGAGCCCGATGTAGCGGGCCGGCCTCTCCACGCCCGCGAGATGCGGTTCGAGCTGCGTCCAGACGGATGTCATGTCACCCCAAGGCTAGCGGGGCACCGCGGCGCGCCCCGAACGCCGCCCTGCGTGCGTCCGCGCCAACGCACGGTGAACCCGGGGCGGGCGGCTGGCGAACGGTCGGCGAACACCAGGTCACGGGCAGGACGGGGCGGTCGGCGGGACGGGGGCGTGGCCAGCGTCGCCGCGGTGACCCGCTGGGTCGGCAACACAGCGCCGTCGCCGGCGCGGCGCCGCGACCGCCCGCAGGCGCTCAGCCGAAGCGGCGCATGTGCACGTTGAGCACCAGCCCCAGCGCCAGCCACGAGGCGATGACCGACGAGCCGCCGTAGCTCATGAACGGCAGGGTGATGCCGGTGATGGGCATGATGCCCATGGTCATGCCCACGTTCTGGAAGACCTGGAACACCAGCATCGACAGCACGCCGACGCAGATCAGCATGCCCAGCCGGTCGCGGGCGATCTGCGCGGTGCGCCAGATGCGCACGCACATCAGCGCCAGCAGGCCCAGCACCGTGACCGAGCCGACGAACCCCAGCTCCTCGCCCACCGCGGTGAAGATGAAGTCGGTGTGCTGCTCGGGCACGAACCCCAGCCGGGTCTGCGTGCCCTCGAGGTAGCCCTTGCCGTTGACCCGGCCCGAGGCGATCGCCGCCTTGGACTGGTCGGAGTTGTAGGCCTCGGCCTGCACGTCGTGCCCGTCGGCGTCGAGGAACACGGTGAGCCGGTCGCGCTGGTAGTCCTCGAGCACGTCCGAGGTGAGCACGCCCACGACGCCGATCACCCCGGCGGCGGTGAGGATCACGATGTGGCGGGCCCGCGCGCCGGCGATCAGCAGCATGCCCATGGTGATGGCGATGAACACCAGGGCGGTGCCCAGGTCGGGCTGCAACAGGATCAGCGCGGTGGGCAGCGCCACCAGCGCCAGGGCCAGGCCCACGCGGCGCAGCCGCAGCGGCACGTCGGCCCCGGCGAGCACGGCTGCCACCCCGAGGATGACCACCACCTTGGCCAGCTCGGCCGGCTGGAGCTGGAACGCGCCGATCTGGAACCAGGCCTGGCTGCCCCGCCGCTCGCTGCCCAGCGACGAGACGACGAGCGCGAGCAGCACCATCACGGCCAGGTACGGCAGCCAGGCCGTGTCGCGCAGCCGCCGGTAGTCGACCAGGGTGATCAGCACCATGCCGATCACGCCGATGACGATGAACAGCACCTGCTTGCGCAGGTACGACAGGTCGTAGACGTCGGGGTCGGTGCCGCGGGTCGACGACAGCACCATCATGGCGCCGAGCACCGACACGGTCGCGGCGGTGGCCAGCAGCACCAGGTCGACGTGCTTCCACGCCGCGGGCGCCCGGTCGCGGAACAGGCTCTCCTCGCGCCGCCGCCCCCTCTGGCGGGGGGTCAGCATCCGCTCGCGGCCGGGCAGGCGGTCGAGGTCGATCACGCCCCGGGCCATCAGGTCGCTCCCGCGGGGGCCGTCGCCGGCCCGTGCGTCGCCGGCCGGTCAGTCATAGGACCCGCCCGTGTTCTCGGTCAGCGGCTCGGCGTCGCCGACCGGGAAGCCGTCGGGCCCGGCGGGCTGCAGCGGCACGGTGCCCGACAGCCCGTCGAACAGGGCGCGGGCCACGGGGGCGGCCGCCGTGCCGCCGAAGCCCGACTCCTCGAGGAACACGGCCACCGCGTACTGCGGCGCGGGCGCCGGCCCGAAGGCGGCGAACACGGCCGTGTCGGCCTTGTCGTCGACCTGGGCGGTGCCGGTCTTGCCGGCGATCGGGTACTGGTCGAGCGGGAAGCCCGAGAAGGCCCGCACCGCCGTGCCGCTGATGGGCACGTTCACCAGCCCGTCGAAGATCGGCTGGCGCACGTGCGGGGGCAGCGGCACCTCGCCGGCCGCCTCGGGCGCGAACTCGTGGGTGACCTCACCGGTCTGGTAGCGCTCGGTGCGCAGGGCGATCATCGGTACCCACCGGGTGCCGCCGTTGGCGAAGGTGGCGTAGCCGTTGGCCAGCTGGAGGGGCGTGACCAGCACGTCGCCCTGGCCGATCGCCATGTTGACGCTGTCGCCGGCCCGCCAGACGGGGTCGCCGTCGACCCGCTCGTTGTACTCGCGCTTCCACGACGGGGTCGGCACCCGGCCCGGCGCCTCGCCGGTGAGCGCGATGCCCGACCGCTCGCCCAGCCCGAACGGGTAGAGGTTGTTCTGCATGCCGTCGTCGCCGCCGAAGCGGTCGCGCTGCAGCCAGAACTGGGCGCCCACGTTGTAGAAGTAGGCGTCGGACGACACCGTGATGGCCCGCTGGATGGTGACGTTGCCGTAGGCGGCACCGCCGGCGTTGCTGCGGTAGCACTTGATGCCCGTGCAGCCCGGTATCTGGTAGCCGCCCCGGTCGGAGAACACGGTGTCGGGCGCCATCACCCCCGCCATCAGCGCCGAGTAGCCGACGAACAGCTTGTAGCTCGACCCGGGGGCCCACTGGCCCTGGATCGCCCAGTTGTTCAACGGGTAGTGGTTCGCCGGGTCGTTGAGGTAGGCCCACTCCTGCGCGTCGATGCCGTCGACGAACAGGTTGGGGTCGTACGACGGGTACGACGCCATGGCGACGACCTGGCCGTTGTTGGGGTCGAGCACGACCGCCGCCCCGGTGGTGCCGTTGTTGCGGCTGCCGTCGCGGTTGGGGCGGGCCCGGGCGTCGGCCAGGCCCTGCTGCACCTTCTGCTCGGCCAAGGCCTGCACGTCGACGTCCAGGGACAGCACCAGGTCGTCGCCGGCCCGGGGCGCCCGCTCGCTGATCACCCGCACGGGGTCGCCCTCGGCGTCGACCTCGATGCGGCGCATGCCCGGGGTGCCGCGCAGGTACCGCTCGAACGTCTGCTCGACGCCGCTCTTGCCGATCTCGTCGTTGAGCGTGTACGGCTTGGCCGTCTCGTCCTGGTGCTCGGCCAGCTCCTCGTCGTTGATCTTGCCGACGTAACCCAGGATGTGCACGCCCAGCGGGCCGTACGGGTAGTCACGCAGGGCCGTGCGCTCGACCACCACGCCGGGGAAGTCGTCGGCCCGCTCCTCGAAGTAGATCTTGAGGTCCTCGGGCACGTCCACCGCCACGGGCACAGGGGCGTAGCGGCTGAAGCGCTGGTCGGTCAGGCGGGCCTCGATCTCGTCGGTGCTCACCGGGTGGCCTGCCCGGGTCAGCTCGACCGAGACCCGGGCGACCACGTCGGCCCGCTCGCCGTCGTCGAGCTCGTCGAGCTGGCTGCGGTCGAGGGCCACCACCACGGCCACCCGGTTGTCGACCAGCACCGTGCCGTTGCGGTCGAGGATGCGGCCGCGGGGCGCCGGCACCTGCACGGTGCGCACCCGGTTGGCCTCGGCCTGCACCTGGTAGTCGGCGCCGCCCGCCACCTGCAGCTCGTAGAGCCGGGTGAACAGCGACGCGAACAGGGCGACGGCGATGACCGCCACGATCGACAACCGCAGCCGGGGGACGTGGCCTTCGCGGTGGCGGGGGTCGTTCACCGGAACATCACCTCGAGGCGGTCGGGCTCGTCGTGCCCGTGCACCCACCAGAGTGCCCGCATCGCGGGGACGATGGCGAGCGCGGCGCCGGCGGCCACCACCAGGGCGATGGCGGGCAGGTCGTCGAAGGGGTACGCGACCCCGACCAGGTTGCCGAGGCTGGTGTAGAGCGTCGCGTGGGCCGCACCAGCCAGCCCCGCCACCGCCAGCGGCCACCAGCCGCTCGTGCGCTGGATGGCCGCGCCGGCCAGGCCCACGCCGTAGCCCACCAGCGCGTAGGTCAGCGGGGTGAGCCCGAAGGGGGTGTCGACCACCAGGTCGTACAGCAGCCCCGCGGCGAAGCCGTAGGTGGCGCCCCGGTCGGCGCCGCCGGTCAGCGCCGCCGCCACCACGACCACCAGGACGAGGTCGCCGATCGCCCCGGCGACCCGCAGGTCGGCGGCCAGCGAGACCTGTAGGAGGAGCGCCGCCAGCACCACCAGCGCGGCCCGCAGCGGGATCCAGCGGCGCGGTCTCACCGCGCTACTCCGGCTGCCACTGCAGCACCGTCACGTACGAGAGCTGGTCGGCCTCGACCAGCGGGGTGACCACCAGCTCGAGGGCGAGCCCGCCCGACCCCTCGCGCACCTCGGCGACGGTGCCGACCGGGATACCCGGCGGGTAGGCGCTGCGGTCGACGCCGCTGGTCACCACGCCGGTGCCGTCGGCCACCTCGGTACGGGGGTTGATCGACGTGTCGACCGCCAGCGGCTCGCCACGCCCCTGCCCGCGGGCGGTGCCCAGAGCGCCGCCCTCGGCGAGGCGCACGCCCACCCTGAACTCGGGATCGGTGATCAGATCGATGCGCGCCGTGCCGGCGGTGGCCTGGGTGACCCGGCCGACCAGCCCGCCGCCCGCGGCGGCCGGCATGCCCACCGCCACGCCGTCGTCGGTGCCCTTGTCGATCTCGACGGCGTGCGAGAAGTTGGACCGCGGCCCCGACACGACCCGCGCCGTCACGGTGGGCAGGTCGCCGGCGAACGGCAGGTCGAGGGCGGCCGACAGGTCGGCGAACTGCTGCTCGGCGTCGGACCTGCCGATGCCGGCGGCCTCGCTCTCGGCCAGCTCGGCCCGGAGGCGGTCGTTCTCGCGCTTGACGTCCTCGTAGTCGGTGATGCCGTGCCAGGCGTTGCGGAACGGGCTGGTGACGGTGCCGAGCGCCCGCTCGACGGGCGCGACGACCTCGGCCGCCCCCTCGCGCAGGTCGCGCACGATCCCCACGTCGCGCAGTCCGACCACCACCAGGGTGACCGAGGCCAGCACGAGCACGGCCACCCGCGTCCGGGAACCGGTGGGCGGAGAGATGGCCATCAATAACCGGTCGAGGAGAACAGCACGCTCTTCAACGCATCGAACTCCTCCAGCGACTGACCGGACCCGATCGCCACGGCGTGCAGCGGGTTGGGGCTGACCACGATGGGCATGCCCGTCTCGTGGTGGAGTCGGGCGTCGAGCCCGTTGAGCAGGGCGCCGCCGCCGGCCAGGCAGATGCCCTTGTCCATGACGTCGGCGGCCAGCTCGGGCGGCGTCTTGTCGAGCGTGACCTTGACGGCGTCGACGATGGCCGTGATCGGCTCCTCCATGGCCTCGCGCACCTCGTCGGTGGTGGTCACGATGGTCTTGGGCAGCCCGGTCATGAGGTCGCGGCCCCGGATCTCGGCCTGGACCTCCTCGAGCAACGGCCACGCGGAGCCGAGGGCGATCTTGACCTCCTCGGCCGTGCGCTGGCCGATGGCCAGGCCGTACTCCTTCTTGACGAAGTCGACGATGCCCTCGTCCATCTCGTCGCCCGCGACCCGCACCGACTGGCTCGTGACGATGCCGCCCAGCGAGATGACCGCCACCTCGGTGGTGCCGCCCCCGATGTCGACGATCATGTTGCCGGTCGGCTCCTGCACCGGGAGGCCGGCGCCGATGGCCGCCGCCATCGGCTCTTCGATGATGTAGGCGGGCTTGCGGGCGCCGGCGTACTCGGCGGCCTCCTGCACCGCCCGCTGCTCGACGCCGGTGATGCCCGAGGGGACGCAGATGACCATGCGGGGCTTGCCCCACCGGCGGTTGTGGGCCTTGCGGATGAAGTAGCTGAGCATCTTCTCGCAGATCTCGAAGTCCGCGATGACGCCGTCCTTGAGCGGGCGCACGGCCTCGATGTGGCTGGGCGTGCGCCCGATCATGCGCTTGGCCTCGACGCCCACGGCCACGGGCCGGCCGTCGCGCACGTTCACGGCGATGACCGAGGGCTCGTTGAGCACGATGCCCTTGCCGCGCACGTAGATGACGGTGTTGGCCGTGCCGAGGTCAACGGCCATGTCCCGACCCGTCAGGGAGGAGAAGATTTTGTCGGGCATGCGATCGCATCCTCCGCCGCCGGGTGGGAGGGCTCGTCGTAGACTAACGAACCGCTGGGTGGGGCACGAGTGACCGCCGAGGGTGCGCACCCGCGCGCGGGGCGGGGCGCGGCTGCCGGAACGCGCACGAGGCGTGCGCCGGGGGAGAAATCGGCGCACGCCTCGTGGTCAGGTGGACCGACCCGCCCGTCAGGCCACCTCGAACTCGCTCACCATCCCGTGCATGAAATGTCCGTCGGCCTCGTCGAGCGGCTCGCCCGACTCGAGCGCCTCCGGGGTGGCGCCCACCGGCACGAAGCAGAGGGCCACGTAGCGACCCGCCTCCAGCTCCGCGGTGACGAAGGTCTCCGCACCGGGCGGGGCGAAGGCGAAGGCCTTCTCGGTGACCAGGCCCTCGACCTCCTCGTCGGGCAGCGTCAGCAGCTCCTCCACCGGCCGCTCCTCGCCCTCTGCCAGCTGGAAGAGGATGATCTCGTGGAACTCGTCGGCCTCGTTGGCCAGGGTGAACAGCGTCGTGCCCGTCGGCACGGACTCGGGGAAGCCGGCGAACTCGTAGTTCGTCGCCGTCACGTCGACGGTCTCGAAGTCGCAGTTGTCGGACAGGTAGCCGCCGACCTCGGACGACGCCGTGAAGAACTCGTCGCCGGGGATCGGGGGCGGCCCCTCCTCCGTGGCCTCCTCGGCCTCCGCCATCATCGTGCGCGCCTCGTCCGCCATCGTGGCGACGGCGTCGGAGATCTCGTCCGGCGCCGAGTCCTCGGCCGCCTGCAGGCTCGCATCGACGTCCTCGGGGCTGCTCTCGCCGCTCTCCAGCCCGAGGTTGGCGGCGTCCACCTCCACGGCGGCGTCGCAGAACTCGGCCGCGTCCTCCGCCGCGGCGTCGCCGGCCACCGCCTCCGTGTCGTCGCCGGCCTCGTCGCCGGCCTCGTCGTCG
>DASTFE010000467.1:0-4851 GCA_035708905.1 Acidimicrobiales bacterium
GGATGAGCGACCGCGCCGCCCTGGTCGAGGAGGGCATCGCCGTCCTCCGGTCGGCATGGTCGGGCGAGGAGTTCGACTACCGCGGCCGGCGCGTCCGGGTGACGCCGCGACCGGCGCGCCCCGGCGGACCTGGGCTGCTCATGGGCGGGTCGACGCCCGCCGGCGCCCGGCGAGCAGCCCGGCTGGGCGACGGATTCGTCCCCGTCGACGCCTCGCTCTGGCCGCACTACGAGCAGGCCTGCCGCGAGCTGGGCAAGGAGGCCGGCCCTCCGCCTGCCCTCGACGCGCCGCGGTTCGTCCACGTGACCGACGACCCCGACGCGGCGTGGGCGCGCATCGCCCCCCACGCCCTGCACGAGACCAACTCTTACGGCGCCTGGCTGGCCGGCGCCGAGGCGCTCGGCCCCTACGCCTCGACCGACGACGCCGATGTACTGCGGGCCAGCGGCGACTACCTCGTGCTGACCCCGGACGAGTGCGTGGCCTTGGCCCGCGAGCACGGCTCGCTGATGCTGCACCCGCTGATGGGCGGCCTCGACCCCGACCTCGCCTGGGAGAGCCTCGAGCTCATCGCCTCGAAGGTGATCCCCCGCCTGCGTGCGCCCGGGTAGGCGCCCTCCGACGGGGTCGGGCGCTCAGCGGGCGCCCGGTACGGGCAGGTCGATCGACCGGGCGGCGCGCTCGCCCACCTTCGCCCGGTTCGTCGACCGGATCGACACGTCGTGCCCCGCGGCCCGGGCGCGCAGGGCGCCGACGGTGCAGCTCTCGCGCCCACCCAACGCCGCGAAGGGGTCGTAGCCGAAGTGCTTCATGGCGTTGAGGTGGGTGATGCGGTCGATGTCGTGGTCGCTGACGCCGGCGTCGAAGTGCTCGTGGATCTGCTCGGGCGAGAAGGGCCACGTCGAGTCCGAGTGGGGGTAGTCGCACTCCCACATGACGCGGTCGAGGTTGAGCGCCCCGCGGTTGGCGACGCCGAAGCGGTCGTCGATGAAGCAGGTCAGCACGTGGTCGTCGAAGACCTCGCTCGGCAGCTTGTCGCCGAAGTCCTGACCGGTCCACAGGTGGTGCTGGCGGTACTGGTAGTCGATGCGCTCCTTGAAGTACGGGATCCACCCGATCCCGCCCTCGGACAGCGCCACCTTCAGGTCGGGGAACTTGCGGAAGATCGGCGACCAGACGAGATCGGTGGCGGCCTGCACGATGTTGATCGGCGTGAGCGTGATCAGGCAGTCGATCGGCGCGTCGGGGGCGGTGATGACCAGCGCCGACGACGACCCGATGTGCATGCACACCACCACGCCCTCGTCGCTGCACGCCGCCCAGAACGGGTCCCAGTGGTCGGCGTGCAGGCTGGGCCAGCCCAGCTTGGAGGGGTTCTCCGAGAACGTGACCGCGTGGGCCCCCATGCGGGCGGTGCGGCGCACCTCGGCGGCCAGCACCTCGGGGTCCCAGATGGCGGGCAGCGAGCACGGGATGAACCGGCCCGGGTGGGTGCCGCACCACTCCTCGATGTGCCAGTCGTTGTAGGCCCGCACCATCGCCAGCGCGACGTCCTTGTCGTCGGTGCGCGCGAACAGCTGCCCGCAGAACTGGGGGAACGACGGGAAGCACAGCGATCCGAGGACGCCGTTGGCGTCCATGTCCTTCACCCGCTCGTCGATGTCGTAGCACCCGGCGCGCAGCTCGGCGAAGGACGTCGGCTCGATGCCGTACTCGTCCTTGGGCCGCCCCGCCACGGCGTTGAGCGCCACGTTGGCGATCTCCTGGTCTTCGTACACCCACGCGTTCGTGCCGTCGTCGCGGGTGACGAACCTGGGCGCGAGGTCGGCGTACTTCGCCGGCAGCCGGCCCTCGAACAGGTGCGGTGGCTCGACCACGTGGTCGTCGACGCTGACCAGCACCATCTCGTCGATGTCCATCGCCGACCCCCCTCGGTTGACGTGGCTCGCTAACTAACAACTGGGTCACAACCCTATCACGGCGCGGCCGGCGGTGGCGCTGCGTGGTCGGCGACGCCGGTCAGCTCGCGGCGATGAGGTCGGCCTGGACGACGCGGCGCAGCAGCTTGCCGGTCTCGGTAAAGGGCAGCGACGCCGCGAACGTCACCAACTCGGGCGCCTTCGACCCCCGCAGCGACCGGCGGGCGAAGGCCTGGAGCTCGGCGGCGTCGACCGTGGCCCCGGGCCGGGGCACGACGACGGCCGCGATGCGCTGCCCCCATACGTCGTCGGGGACACCGACCACCGCGCACTGCGCGACGCCGGGGTGCTGCATCAGCACCTCCTCGATCTCGGCCGGAGCGATGTTCTCGCCGCCCCGGATGATCGTGTCGTCGGTGCGGCCCTCGATGAACAGGTAGCCGTCGGCGTCGAGCAAGCCGCGATCGCGGGTCGGGAACCAGCCCTCGGCGTCGAGCGGCGCCTCCCGGCCGGCGTACTCGCCCGACACCTGCTCGCCCCGCACCCAGATCTCGCCGGGCTCGCCGGCGGGCAACGTCTCGCCGAGCGGCCCGCGGACCTCGACCTCGACGGTCGGCAGCACCCGCCCCGCCGACGACAGGCGAGCCGTCGCCGCCGGGTCGCCGTCCCGGGCCGCCCGGTGGTCGTCGGGCCCCAGCACGGCGATCGTCGAGCTGGTCTCGGTCAGGCCGTAGGCGTTGGTGAGCTCGACGTCGGGCAGCAGCGCCATCACCCGCTGCAGCACGGCGGCCGGCGTGCGCGCCCCGCCGTACGACAGCGCCCGCAGGCTGGGCAGTCCGACGCCGTCGTCGTCGAGCACCTCGCAGATGCGGGCGAGCATCGTGGGCACCACCATCGCGTTGGTGATGCCCTCGCCGCGCACCGCCGCGACCCAGGCCGGCGCGTCGAACTGGGCGAGGTAGACGATGCGGCGGCCGAGGTACAGGTTGCTGAGCAGGTTGGCCAAGCCGGCCACGTGGTACGGCGGCACACTGACCAGCACGGCCTCGTCCGGACCGGCGGCACCGAACTCGACGGTGCCGATCACGTACGAGGTGAGGTGCCGGTGCCGCAGCACGGCGGCCTTGGGCGCCGCCGTCGTGCCGCTCGTGTACAGCAGGACCGCCGCGCCCTCGCCGTCGGCGGGCACCTCCCCTGCCCCACCCCCCGCCCGGGCGGTCGCCACGAACCGGGCTGCATCCAGCACGCGGTGACCCCGGGCCGCGAGCGCGGCGGCGACGTCGCCCCGGGCGACCACCAGGGTGTCGCCCAGCGGGGTGAGCAGGTCGTGGAGCTGGTCCTCGCTCAGCCGGTAGTTCAGTGGCACGAACGGCACGCCCGCCGCCGCGGCCGCGAACAGCCCGACCGGGAAGGCGAGGCCGTTGGTGCCCACGTAGGCCAGGGCCGAGGCGCCCGCCACGTGCTCGGCTGCGGACCAGGCGCCGGCGAGCAGCTCGCCCGCGGTGAGCCGCTCGTCGCCGACCTGCACCGCCACGTCGTCGGCGCGGCCCGCAACGACCATGTCGAGCAGGAGGAGCAGGTTCATCCCGCTGCGGCGTCAGTCGGACGAGGGCAGGGGCTTGGCGCCCTTGACGAGAAGGGGTCGGCCGTCGACGGTCAGCGCGCCCGTGCCGGCGCGGGTGCACAGCAGCTCGAGCCCGAGGTCGTCGTCCGCGTAGCGCTTGCCCAGCAGCGGGCCGTCGCCGAGGGACGGGTCGAGCGCCGCACCGCCCTCGGGCTGCTGCCCGTCCTCGAGCAGCGGCGCCCCGCCGCAGCCGACCTCGACGGCGCCGGACGGCGCCTTGACGACGACGACCTGTGCGTCGCACACCGCGCTGTGCAGCTTCTGACCCGGTCGCAGCTTCATGGAACCCCTCGATGTCGTCCGCGGGACGATGCTAACGGGTGCAGGGAGCTCCGTCTAACAGTAGGGTCACACCCGAACCCCGCGGCTTCCGCACCTGGAGGGACGATGGCCGACTACACGTTCGTGCTGTACGAGACGCTCGACGACGGGCGGATCGTCCGCATCATGCTGAACCGGCCCGAGGCCCGCAACGCCCAGAACCGCGGCATGCTGGTCGAGCTCGACGACGCCTTCCGGCGCGCCGAGGCCGACGACGACGTGCGCGTGGTCATCCTGGGCGGCACCGGCCCGATGTTCTCGTCGGGGCACGACATGGGGTCCAAGGTGTCGCTCGAGGAGTACGGGCCGGGCCCCAACCAGCATCCGACGCGGCGGATCGACGGCGGCACCCGCACGGGCGCCGAGAACCTGATGCTGCAGGAGTGGCACTACTTCTTCGAGAACACCCGCCGCTGGCGCAATCTCCGCAAGATCACGATCGGCCAGGCCCACGGCGACGTCTACGCCGCCGCCCTGATGCTGCTCTGGGCCTGCGACCTCATCGTCGCCGCCGACGACACCCGCTTCGCCGACGTCGTGGGCACCCGCCTCGGCATGTGCGGCGTCGAGTACTTCGCCCACCCGTGGGAGTTCGGGCCCCGCAAGGCGAAGGAGCTGCTGCTGACCGGCGACGCCATCGACGCGGACGAGGCCCACGCGCTCGGCATGGTCACCAAGGTCTTCCCCGCCGCCGAGCTGACCGATCGCACCGTGGAGTTCGCCCGCCGGATCGCCCAGCTGCCCACGATGTCGGCCCTGCTCATCAAGGAGGCGGTCAACCAGTCCGTCGACAACATGGGCTTCTACAACGCGCTCAACGCCTGCTTCACGCTGCACGAGCTGAACCACGCCCACTGGGCCCAGGTGAACGACGACGGCTACCCCGTCGCCAAGGAGGACTCGGGCATCCCGCACTGGAAGGACGCACCCCCCATCGTCCGCGCCGTCAAGGACAAGGTGCGGGCCGACGGGTAGCCGGCGACGCAT
>DASTFE010000468.1:0-11639 GCA_035708905.1 Acidimicrobiales bacterium
GAGCATCAGGCACGGCGGGTCACAGTAGTCACGCCCACCGCCGGCGGGCGGCCGGCCGCCCGCGCCCCGGCCCGGCTGCGACCCGGCCGCCGGCACTACAGTGCCGTGACCGACCGCCCGGGCTGCAGGCCTCGGCGCCGATCGTCGAGGGGGCGGGCCGGGTCGCACACCGTCGATGACCACCACCGCCACCACCCCCGACGCCAGCGCGCCACCGGACACCGTGCCCGGCCGCGGCGACCGGCCCGGGACGGGCGCCGCCCGAGCGGGCGCCGAGCGACCGGCCGACCGAAGCCGGCGGTTCTGGTGGTGGCTCGCCGGCATCGCCGCGGCTGCGCTGGCCGTGCGCCTGACCTACGTGCTGGGTTGGCGCACCCCGTGGACGGTCATCGGCGACCCGTACTACTACCACCACGGCGCCAACCTGCTGGCCGACGGCGAGGGGTACGTGCACCCCTACCAGTTCCTGCTGTTCGGCGTGCGCCTGCCCGGCGCCGACCATCCCCCCGGGTTCATGACCGTGCTGGCCGGCTTCTCGTGGCTCGGCCTGCGGTCGTACTTCCAGCACCAGGTCATCGCCTGCCTGCTGGGCACCGCGGGCGTGGTCGCCATGGGCGTGGCCGGGCGCCGCATCGCCGGCCGGCGGGTGGGCCTGCTGGTCGCCGCGATGGCGGCGCTCAGCCCCAACCTCTTCTACTTCGACGCCATGGTCGTGTCCGAGACGATGGTCGTCGCCACCACGGCGCTGATCCTGGCGACCGCCTACCGCTGGTGGGACCGGCCGACCACCGGCAACGCCGTCGCGTTCGGCCTGGTCATCGGCGTCGCCGCCCTGGTCCGCTCCGAGGCCGTGCTGCTCGGGCCGCTGATCGCCGTGCCACTCGTGTGGTGGCGGCACCGGCGCAGCGAGAGGGGCCCCTCCCCCGCCGGCGGGCGGCCGCCGGCGCGCTGGCTGCCCCAGGTGGCGGCGGCCGGCGCCACCGCCGCCGTCGTGGTCGCGCCGTGGGTCGGCTACAACATGGCCCGCTTCGAGGAGCCGACGACCCTGTCGGCCCAGTTCGACCAGACCCTCGGCACCGCCAACTGCGACACCGTGTACCACGGCGACCGGGTCGGCTACTGGTCGCTCGCCTGCATCCGGGACACCGAGCACCTGGTACCCGAGGGTGACGCCTCGGTGCAGGGCCGGGGCTTCCGCGAGCTCGCGTTCCGCTACGCCCGCGACCACGCCGACCGGGTGCCGTACGTGGTCGCCGGGCGGGTGGGCCGCACGTTCGGCCTCTACCAGCCCCAGGAGCAGATCCTGCTCGACACCGCCGTCGAGACCAAGGAGCCGGTGCTCGGGCAGATCGGCCTGTTCACCTGGTACGCCGTGGCGGTGGCCGGCGGGCTCGGCCTGGTGGGCCTGCGCCGGGCCGGGCGGCCGATCTTCCCGATCGTGGCGATCGTCGCCAGCGTCGTGGTCGTCGTCGCCGTGATCTACGGCAACACGCGCTTCCGCCTGCCCGCCGAGCTGGCGCTCATGTTCCCCGCGGCCGTGACGCTCGACGCCGGGCTCGCCGGCGCCCGGCGGCGCTGGGCCGCGTGGCGCGACCGGCAGGCCGTAGCCCACGGCGGCGACGGCGCGGCGTCCGGCGACGGCCCCGGGCGGCCAGGCGGCGAACGGCCTGCGGCGACGCCCCCGGCGGGTGCGACGGCCCCGGGCGGACCCGCCGACACGCCGGCCGACCCGCCGGGCGGGCTGGGCTCGTCGGCCGGGTGGTTCTCCGGGCTCGACGGGGTGCGTGGCCTGGCCGCGCTGGGCGTGCTCGTGACGCACGTGGCGCTCAAGACCGGCTTCACGGTGAACGACGCCCGCGGGCACTACCTGGCCCGCCTCGACGTCGGCATCGCCATCTTCTTCGTCCTGTCCGGCTTCCTGCTCTACCGGCCGTTCGTCGCCCGGCGCCTGGCCGGCGGGTCGCGCCCCGGTACCCGCGACTACCTCCGCAAGCGCTTCCTGCGCATCTACCCGGCCTACTGGCTGGCGCTGACCGTGCTCGTGGTGGTGCTCGACGTCCGCGGCCGCGACGAGATCCAGGGGGCGTGGGACTTCGTCGTCTTCTACGGGCTGCTGCAGAGCTACTCGGCGCACACGGCGCTCGGCGGCCTGCAGCAGGCGTGGACGCTGACCAACGAGATCGCCTTCTACCTGCTGCTGCCGCTGTGGGCGGCGGGGGCGGCCTGGCTGGCCCGCCGGCTGCCCGCCCGCCGGGCCGTGGCGGCCGAGGCGGTCGTGCTCGCGGCGGCGGCCGCGGGCGCCCTGGCCTTCCGCTTCTGGGTGCACACCGTCGACACCAGCGATCCCACGCTGGGCACGATCGATCCCCGCCTCCACTGGCTGCCCGCCAACTTCCACATGTTCGTCCCCGGCATGGCCCTGGCGCTGGCGCTCGAGTGGTCGCGCCGCCGCGACCGGCCGCTGCGCCTGCTCGAGTGGCCCCGCCGGCACCCGCTGGCCTGCTGGGCCGGGGCGGCCGCCTGCTTCTGGGCGGTGTCGACCCAGCTCGGCCTCGGCTTCCAGATCGGTGCCAGCGACCCGGGCACGTCGATGGCCAAGGAGGGCCTCTACGCGGCGGTCGGGTTGCTGGTCGTCTTGCCCGTCGCCCTCGCGGGTGCGACGCTGCCGCGTGCGCTCGGCTGGCTGGGCAGCCGGCCGATGGTCACGCTGGGGATGCTGTCCTACGGCATCTACCTGTGGCACGAGGGGGTTCTCGACATCTACCGCGACATCTTCGACGTGCCCGTGTTCACCGGCTCGCTGCCGGCCGCGCTGGCGGCCACGGTGGTGGGCAGCCTGGCGGCGGCGGCCGTCTCGTACGTGGTGGTCGAGCGCCCCGCGCTGTCGCTCAAGGACCGCTCCCGCCGCCTCTTCGCCACCTGGCGCCCCGTCGGCCTGCCGGCCGAGGTCGTCCGCTGATGGGGGGCGACCGGGCACCCGGCGGCACGCCGGCCCCCGGTGACGGCACCGCCACCGGCACCGGCGGGAAGGGTCCCGGCGACGAGGCGGCACCGACCACCACCATCGAGCCGCCCGAGCCCGCCGCGGGCGCGCCCGCCGCGCCGGACGCGGGCGGCCCCGGCGGCGTGCGGGCCTGGCTCGACCGTCACCGGTGGGTGGTGCCCGCCGCGGTCATCGGCGTGATGATCGCCCTGCCGCTGCGGGGGGTGTTCCGGGCACCGGGGCCGCCCATGGAGGAGGGGTTCATGCTCGTGTTCCCCGAGCGGCTCCTCGCGGGCGACATCCCCAACCGCGACTACCTCCACCTCTACGGCCCTGGCAGCATCTGGACGATCGCCGGCTTCTTCAAGGTGTTCGGCGTGTCGCTGTGGACCGAGCGCGTCGTCGGGATGCTCCAGCTCGTCGGCCTCATCTCGGCGATGGGCGCGATCGGCTACCGCTGGGGCCGCTACGTCGCCGCCCTGTGCGGCGCGATCACGGCGCTCATCATCATCCCGCCCATCGGGGTGACCGCGCTCGCCTGGGTCGGCGGCGTCGCCTTCGCCCTGTGGTCGCTGGTGCTGGCCACCCGCGCCCTCGATCCCGGGCAGCGCCGCGACCGGGCTCTCACGATCGCCGGCCTGCTGGCGGGGGCGGCGCTGCTGTACCGACCCGACCTGGTCGTGTGCCTCGGGCTGTCGCTCGGGGTGCTGTTCGTGTGGGCGCTCGACCGCACGGGGCGGCGCCGGCTGGTCGCCGGGGCCGCTCTCGGCGTCAGCCCCTACCTCGTGCACCTGGCGCTGGCCGGGCCGGCCAACGCGGTGCGGGGCATGGTGCTCGAGCCGGTGTTCGAGCTGCGGGCGGGCCGCCGCCTGCCGTTCCCGCCACCCAACGACGACTACACCAGCTTCCTCAACCGGGCCTTCGCGTTCCGCAAGTTCCCGTGGCCGCTGCCGGCCGCCGAGCAGCCGATGCAGATCTGGCTGTTCTTCTGGACCCTGATGCTCGCCATCGCGGCGCTGCTCGCCATCGCCGTGTGGGCCAAGCGGGCCGGCAGCCCGCACGGGTGGCGGCTCCTGGCGCTGAGCCTGTTCGCCGCCGGCCTGCTGCCCCAGGCCGTGCAGCGGGCCGACACCGCCCACCTGTCGTGGGTGAGCTGCGTGACGTTCGGGCTGCTGCCCGCCTTCGTCGTGGAGGCGCTGCGCCTGCGGGGCGTGCGGGTGTCGTTGACGCGGGCGGCCGCGCTCGCACCGCTGGCGCTGATGCTGCTGTTCCCCCACTTCACCTACCGCTGGTACGCGGACTACGTGGGCCAGAGCTTCGGCTACGACCGCGAGTTCTACTCGGTCGACCACCGGGGCCGGAGCTTCTACTACGGCCGCCAGGACGTCGGGGTCGCGGCCGAGGAGATGTTCGCGGACGTCGAGCGGCTGACCGAGCCCGGCGACCGCCTGATCGTCGGGCCCGGCGACCTGGCGGTGACGCCCTACAGCGAGTCGTACCTGTACTTCATGCTGCCCCAGCTCGAGCCGGGCACGCACTACATCGAGATGGACCCCGGCGTGGCCAACGCCGAGGACTCCGGCCTGGCCGACGAGCTGCGCGCGGCCGACGTCGTGATCCTGTCGACGATGTACGACAACTGGTTCGAGCCGAACACGTCGTCCGACCGGGGCTCGGAGGAGCCGAACGAGGTGCTCGCCGAGCTCTACTGCATGGTCGACCGCTACGGCGACAACTCGGTGGCCGCCGGCCCCGGTCGCCCGATCTTCGAGCTCTACATCCGCTGTGACGAGGGGGAGGACAGCGCATGACACCGTGGGGTGGCACAGGGCACGGCCGAATGGCACGGAGTACCGTGGCCCGAACGAACGACGTCGTCTGGGGCTCAGCATGAGAACGCTCGTCATCATCCCCACCTACCTCGAGGCCGAGAACATCGCGGACGTGCTGGCCAAGGTCCGCAGCCAGGTGCCCGAGGCCGACCTGCTGGTCGTCGACGACTCCAGCCCCGACGGCACCGCCGACCTGGCGCGCGCGGCCGGCGAGCAGATCGGGCGGGTCGACGTGCTGGTCCGTCCGAGCAAGGGCGGGCTCGGGGGCGCCTACCGCGCCGGGTTCAGGCACGCGTTCGCCAACGGCTACGACGTCGTCGTGCAGATGGACGCCGACCTGTCGCACCCGCCCGATCGCCTGCCGGCCCTGCTCGCCGAGGTCGAGGGCGGGGCCGACATCGCCATCGGCTCGCGCTACGTCAAGGGCGGCGCCACCGCCAACTGGCCGCTCGTGCGCCAGCTGCTGTCACGGGTGGGCAACCTGTACGCCTCGACCGTGCTCGGCCTCGGCGTGCGCGACGCCACCGCCGGCTTCCGGGCCTACCGCGCCGACATCCTCGAGACGGTCGAGACCAGCGCCACCAAGGCCACCGGCTACGGCTTCCAGCTCGAGCTGTCGTACCGGGCGCACCGCCTCGGGGCCACGATCGTCGAGGTGCCCATCACCTTCAACGACCGGGTCCGCGGGGTGTCGAAGATGTCGTGGCACATCATCGGCGAGGCGATCTCGCTGGTGACGTGGTGGGGCCTGCGCGACCGCGTGCTGCGGCGGGGCGAGCGGGTGCCGCCGCGCGCCGAGCGGCCGACGCCGGCCATCGCGGCGCCGGTCGGGCCCGACGGCCCGCCGGCCCCCGAGGTCGAGCCCCCCGAGGTCACGACCGCCCCCCTGATCGCCGGCGTGCCCGACGGCGACGTCGAGGCGGCGGCTCAGTAGGGCCAGTTGTCGCCCGTGTGGCCGAGCAGCCGGGTCGCCCAGGGCAGCTTGGCCACGATCAGGGCCTTGACGACCAGGTTGCGGGCGAACCACGGCAGCTGGGCGAGCTGCCGCGCCACGTTGCGGGCCCGGGCCAGGCCCCGCACCGGCTCGCGCCGGTACTCGGCCAGCGACCGGCTGCGACCGGCGTAGCGCCAGCCGCCCGAGAACATCACGGTGGTGGCCAGCGCCAGGGTGACGCCCACCGACGAGAACGCGTCGTGCACCAGCATGCTGCCGCCCCCGACCACCCGCGCCCCCCAATCGGCGATGTCGCCCCTCGCCGGGCCGTACCGGTGGGCCCCGTCGACGTGCAGCATGTCGACGGGGCCGGTGACGTCGTCGTGGGCGTCGTGGCTGAACTTGCGCACGTAGGTGACCCGGTCGCGCACGCCGGCGCGCTCGAGGTTGGTGAGGAACACCTTGCTGTCGATCGCCGCCTCCTCGGCGAAGCCGTCGATCTCCTGCGGGCCCCGGTCGTTGCCGGCGTGGGGGTCGATGGCGACGATCTCGGCGCCCTCGGGCGCCGAGCGGGCGATGGCGATCATCGAGCGGCCGCGGAAGCTGCCGATCTCGACGATGCGGCCGGTGGGTGGCACCTGCGCGGCCCGCTCGACCACCCGGGCCACCTGCTCGGGGCTGAACCACCCGTCGACCCCCGCCAGGGCGCGGTCGAGATCGGTCGTGGTGGTGTCGTCGTCACGGGACACGGGCAGCTCCGTCGAGTCGGGCGCACCACCCCCACATCGTTGGTGCGCTGGCGCGGAAGTCCGTAGCATACGGCCGATCCGGTACCCGAGTCCCGACCGCACGCGCACATGACCGACCGGTCCACGCGCCCTCCCGGTCGGGCACCCGGCGACCGAGCACTGGGGGATGGAGAGGACTACGACCTGTGAGCAACGCCGTGCCTGACGCCTCCGACCCGGTCGCCAAGATCGGCGACCTCGCCGCCGCGGCCGGCGTCCGGCGCGTCCACGTGCTCGCCTGGCGCGACCTCGACGACGTCGAGGCCGGGGGGTCAGAGGTGCACATCGCCGAGGTGGCCAAGCTGTGGGCCGCCGCGGGGCTCGACATCACCATGCGCACGTCGTGGGCCCAGGGCCAGCCCACCGAGGCCGTGCGCGACGGCTACAAGGTCATCCGCCGCGCCGGCCGCCACCTGGTGTTCCCCCGGGCGGCGCTGGCCGAGATCACCCGCCGCACCGGGCCGCGCGACGTCCTCGTCGAGATCTGGAACGGCATGCCGTTCCTCAGCCCCGTGTGGAACCGCGGGCCTCGCGTCATCCTGCTGCACCATGTGCACGCCGAGATGTGGAACATGACCCTGGGCGACACGCTGGGCCCGCTCGGGGCGCTGTTCGAGAGCAAGGTGGCGCCGCCGCTGTACCGCAGCTCGGCCATCGCCACGCTGTCCGAGTCGTCCAAGCGCGAGCTCGTCGACGAGCTCGGGTTCCGCGACGACCGGGTCACGGTGGTCCACCCGGGCATCGACGCCCGCTTCTCGCCCGGCGGCGAGCTGTCGCCCGACCCGCTGGTGGTCGCCGTCGGCCGCATCGCGCCGGTCAAGCGCTACGACATGCTGGTGCGCGCCGCCCACCGCGCCCGCGCCCGGGTCCCCGGGCTGCGGCTCCACATCGTGGGCGACGGGTACGAGCGCCCCCGCGTCGACGCGGTGATCGACGAGCTCGACGCCGGCGGCTGGGTCACCCTGCGGGGCCGCATCACCGAGGCCGAGCTGGTCGACCTCTACCGCCGGGCGTGGATCGTCGCCTCGGCCTCGGCCCGCGAGGGCTGGGGCATGACGCTCACCGAGGCGGCCGCCTGCGGCACGCCGGCGGTCGCCACCCGCATCGCCGGCCACGCCGACGCCGTGCGCGACGGGTCGTCGGGTCTGCTCACCGACGGCGACCCGCGCAGCCTCGGCGACGCCATGGCCCGGGTGCTCGGCGACCGGCAGCTCCGCGACCGCCTCAGCGCGGGCGCGCTGGCCTGGGCCGGCGAGCTCACGTGGAGCAACACCGCCACCCGCCTCATGCGGGTGGTGGCCGACGAGGTGTCGCGGCGCCGCTCGCGACGATGAAGCGCCCGCTGCCCACGCTCGCGGCGCCGGCCAGCGTGGCCGTCCGCGCCACGCGCACCGTCACGGCGCGGACCACCCGCCGCGCGGCCGGCGCCGTGGCGACGCCGCGCGGCCCGTGGCTGCGCCTGCTGGGCGGCCTGGCGGTCGTGGCCTACGTGCCGCTGGTGCTCACCCAGCGGGGCTGGGTCAGCGCGGACACCAAGACCTACCTCTACCTCGACCCGTCCCGCCTGATGAGCCGGGCCTGGTCGATGTGGGACCCGTCGATCGGCCTCGGCACGGTCACCCACCAGAACGTCGGCTACCTGTGGCCGATGGGCCCCTTCTACTGGTTCTTCGAGCAGGTGGGCGCGCCCGACTGGCTGGCCCAGCGCCTCTGGTGGGGCACGATCATCTTCGCGGCCGGCGCGGGCGTCGCCTACCTGCTGCGCACGCTGGGCTGGGAGGGCCCGGGTGTGGTGGGCGCCACCTTCGCCTACGCGCTCACTCCCTACCTGCTGACGCTCGTGGCCCGCCTGTCGGCCATCCTCCTGCCCTTCGTGGGCCTCCCCTGGCTGGTGGCGTTCGCCATCCGCACCGGTCGCACCCGGGGCTGGCGCTACCCCGCCCTGTTCGCCATCACCGTGGCCACGTGCGGCAGCGTCAACGCCACCGCGCTGCTGCTGGTCGGGGTCGCGCCCGTGCTGTGGCTCGCGCACGCGGTGTGGGTGGCCCGTGAGATCTCCCTGCGCACCGCGGTGCGGGCGGCGCTGCGCATGGGCGTGCTCACCGTGCCCCTGTCGGCCTGGTGGATCGCCGGGCTGTCGGTGCAGGGCACCAACGGCATCGAGATCCTGCGGTACACCGAGACCGCCCGGACGGTGGCCGCCGCGTCGGTGAGCCACGAGATCCTGCGGGGGCTCGGCTACTGGTTCTTCTACGGGGGCGACCGCCTCGGGCCGTGGATCGAGCCCAGCGACACCTACACGCAGTTCCTGCCCCTGATCGCGCTCACCTACGCGGTGCCCATCCTCGGGCTGGCCGGCGCGGTGGTGGCCCGCTGGCGGCACCGCGCCTACTTCGTCATGCTGCTCACGCTGGGGGTGGCGCTCGGGGTCGGGGCCTTCCCGTGGGAGGGTGGCTCGCCGTGGTCGCGGGCCGTCAAGGCCTTCGTGCTGTCCGACGTGGGCCTGTCGATGCGCAGCCTGCCGCGGGCGGTGCCGCTGGTCGCCCTCGCCCTCGCCGTGCTGCTGGGGTCGGGCATCACCAGCGTGGCCCGCCGCTGGCCCCGCACCGCCCGGCCGCTGACGGCGGGCGTGGTGCTGGTGGCGCTGCTGGCGCTGCCGCCGCTGTGGATGGGCCGGTTCGTCCCCGAGAACCTGCGCCGGCCCGAGGTGGTCCCCGCCTACTGGCACGAGGCCGCGGCCCACCTCGACGCGCAGGGCGCCGACACCCGGGTGATGGTGCTGCCCGGCAGCGACTTCGCCAGCTACCGGTGGGGCAACACGGTCGACCCGGTGCTGCCCGGCCTGATGGACCGCCCGTCGGTGCAGCGCGAGCTGATCCCCTACGGCTCGCCGGCGTCGGCCAACCTGCTCAACGCGTTCGACCTGCCGTTGCAGGAGCGCACCGCCGACCCCGACAGCATCGCCCCGCTGGCGCGGCTGCTGCGGGCCGGTCACGTGCTCGTGCAGAGCGACCTGCAGTACGAGCGCTACAACACGCCCCGGCCCCGCAACCTGTGGGACCTGGTCTCCGGCGCCGCGGGCCTGGGCGAGCCGGTCGGGTTCGGGCCGGGAGCGCCCAACCTGACCGTGGCCGACGTCCAGCTCGACGACGAGGTGCTGCTCCAGACCGATCCGGCGCTGCCCGACCCGCCCGAGCTGGCCGTGCTGCCGGTCACCGACCCGGTGCCCATCGTGGCCACCCACCCCAGCGAGAATCCGGTGCTGGTGGCGGGCGACGGGGCGGGTCTGGTCGACGCCGCCGGCGCCGGCCTGATCGACGGCAGCGAGCTCATCCAGTACTCGGCGTCGCTCGACGCCGCCGGTGTGCGGGCCGCGCTGGACGAGGGCGCCGCACTGGTGCTGACCGACTCCAACCGCCGCCGCGGCGAGCGGTGGACGACCGTGCGCCACACCCGCGGCTACACCGAGACGGCCGACGGCGAGCCGCTCGCCACCGACCACACCGACAACCGGCTGCCCGTCTTCCCGGACGCCGGCACCGAGACCATGACCGTGGCCGAGGCGCGGGGCGAGGTCGAGGCGAGCGCCACGAGCTACGGCAACCCGATCACGTACACCAGCGAGGAGCGGGCGGGCCTCGCGGTCGACGGCGACCCCGAGACCGCCTGGCGCACCGGAGCCTTCTCCGACGCGCGGGGCGAGCGCATCGAGCTCGAGCTGGCCGCGCCGGTGACCACCGACCACATCACCCTCGTCCAGCCCACCAACGGCAGCCGCAACCGCTTCATCACCGAGGCTCGGCTCCGCTTCGACGGCGGCGCCCCGCTCGACGTCGAGCTGGCGCGGGAGTCGCGCGACCTGCCGGGCCAGCGGATCTCCTTCCCGACCCGCTCGTTCGAGACGCTGTCGATCGAGATCCTGGCCGACTCGGCCGGCGAGGTGCCCCGCTACGCCGGCCAGAGCAGCCTCGGGTTCGCGGAGATCGTCATCGGCGACGACCCGCCCCGCCACGACGAGGCCATCCGGCTGCCCACCGACCTGCTGACCGCGGCCGGCTCGACGGCGCTCGACCACCCGCTGGCCGTCGTGCTCACCCGCCAGCGCCACGACCCGACCGACACGACGCGCCTCGACGAGGAGCAGCACATGGCGCGGACGCTGACGCTGCCGGACGGCCGCGAGTTCCTGCTCGAGGGCGACGCCCGGCTCTTCCGCCGCTTCCCCGCCTCCGTGATCGACGAGGTGCTCGGCCGCCCCCACGACGGGTCGGTCACCTGGCTGCGGTCCAGCACCCGCCTCACGGGCGACGTCCACACGGCGGCGGCCGCGTTCGACGGCGATCCCGCGACGGCGTGGACCACCGTGCGCAGCTCGCCGAGCTGGCAGTGGATCGAGGTCAACCTGACCGACCCGGTGACCGTCGACCGGGTGCCGCTCACGGTGGTGGCCGACGGGCTCCACTCGGTGCCGACCGAGGTCGACGTGACGGTCGACGGCACCGACCTCGGGCGCATCCGGCTCGACCCCGTCGACGACGGCGACCACCAGAACGCGACCGCGGTGGTGGACGTGCCCCTGCCCGAGGAGGTGACGGGCTCGACCTTCCGGTTCCGCATCACCGAGGTGCGCCCCGTCGTCACCAACGACTGGGTCAGCGACAACGAGGTCGAGCAGCCGGCGGCCATCGCCGAGATCGGCCTGCCCGGCGACCCCGTGCCGGCCCTGCCCGACACGTTCGACTCGGGCTGCCGCGACGACATGCTGGCCATCGACGGCGAGCCCGTGCCCGTGCGGGTGACCGGGCCCATGGACGCCTTCCTGGCCGGCGACCCGCTGCCCGTTGCCGTGTGCGACGGTGCGCCGGTGCTGCTCGACGGCGGCGGCCACGACATCGAGACGACCGCCGGCCGCACCACCGGCATCGAGATCGACCGGCTGGTGCTGCGGTCGGCCCCCGGTGGCGCGGCGTCGGCGCCCGGCAGCGGCACGCTCGTCGCCGAGCAGACCGCCGCCGGTGGTGCGGCCGGCGGGGACGGCCCGGCCGCCGGGCCGGCGGTCGAGGTGGTGGCCGAGTCGCACGACAGCTCGACCGTGCAGGTCA